>NZ_VFMQ01000001.1:1204012-1505015 GCF_006715175.1 Curtobacterium citreum
CAGATCCCTCGCCCTCGACGAGCTGGCGGAGAGCCGGCATCGTGAAGGCAGCGGTGGAGTCACCGACCAGGACCGCGAGTCGGCCGTCAGGCGCGCCGAACGTGCACGACGTCCTGTCCCGCCCTCCTGTCTGTTGCGAGCAGCGGAGCACGTCGGCCCAACGCGGGGACGACACCTGTCGGGTGAGGTAGTCGTCCGCCGAGACGTCGTCGATCGACGGGGTCGTCGACGGCCAGCTGCGGAGACCGAGTCCGGCGCGGATGGCTGCTGCGCGTCGCTGGTCCAGCGCGGGACCGGCCGTGCCGTCCGGGTTGAGGTCGGTGTCGTCCCGGTCCGGGTCGGCGACGGCGCCGGTCCGGTCCGGATCAGCGGCCGGATCTCGTTCCGCCGTCGCCGCGACCTCGCCGTCCGCCACCGAGGAGTCGACCCGGGACTGGTCTGCTCCGACCGCCTTGACACAGAGCAGGATCGCGATCGTCGAGAGTGCGACCATCCCCGCCAACAGGGCCCGGGACCGGTCCTGTCCGAGTCGCCCCCGGGCGCGGTGTCGGAGGGGGCGTCGCGATCTCGACGGCGTGTCGCGCTCTGGTGCTGACCTGGCCGTCGCCCACGACCGGACCGGGCGTTCGACGCCCCAGGTCGTCGCGATGGACAGGGCGAGGGGGACGAGCAGGGACAAGGGGAGGAGGACGTGGGGCGGGGCACCCGGGAGGACGGCAGGCAGGAGGACGATGACCGGCCAGTGCCAGAGGTAGAGCGGGTAGCTGATCGAGGCCAGACCCTGCGCCGGCGCCGAGACCAGCCTCGGCGACTCGCGGTTCTGCCCGCCGCTCAGGATGATCCCGGCGGCTGCCAGCACGGCAGGGACCGCGATCGGCATCGGAGCACCGAGACGCTCGTCACCAGCGAGCAGGACCGCCAGGAGCACCGCTCCGCTGCATGCTCGGACCACTCGGCGCAGTCGGTGGTGGTGCCCGAGGGGATCGGGCACGAAGGCCAGCAGTGATCCGCTCGCGAGTTCCCAGACGCGGGACTGGGTCGCGAAGTACCCGCCGACCGGCTCGGCCATGCCCGCACACAGTGCTGACGCGACCGCGAGGACGAGAACGAGCGCGACGGCCGCGCGCCGTGACCACCCCAGGACGAGGACCATCAGGAGCGGCCACGCCAGGTAGAACTGCTCCTCGACCGCGAGCGACCAGAAGTGCTGCAGCGGAGACGGTGGGGCATCCCGCGCGAAGTAGTTCGTCCCGTCCGCCGCGAAGTGCCAGTTCGCTGCGCCGATCGCAGCGAAGACAGCGTCACGAGCGACGCTCGCTGCGCGGCCGCTCGGGAGGACAGCGACGGCGATCACGACGGTGACGGCGATGGTGATCGCCGCGGCGGGCAAGAGGCGGAGGGCTCGGCGTCGAGCGAACCCGAGGAGATCGATCCGTCCGGTGCCGCTGTGTTCGCGGAGCAGGTTCGTCGTGATGACGAAGCCCGACACCACGAAGAAGACGTCGACGCCGAGGTAGCCCCCGACGGGCCGACCGAGCAGATGGTCGAGCACCACAGCGAGGATCGCGACGGCCCGGAGGCCTTCGATGTCCGATCGTCGTGTCGTTGGTGCGGTGGTCACGCGGCCAACGCTAGGAACGACTCTGCGCCTGGAGCGAGTTCTTCACATGTCGTACTTCGCGGGCCCGGTTGTCCACAGGCTGACCGCGTCGTCGCGACAACGGAGAAGCCCCGGTCCGAAGGACCGGGGCTTCTCTCGATGGGGTGAGTAACGGGTCTCGAACCCGCGACCTCCTAGACCACAACCAGGCGCTCTACCAACTGAGCTATACCCACCATGCTGTCCCCGGACCAGCCGGAGCAACCCCTCAATAGTAGTACATGCCGCGGCCTGCGTGGACCACTACTCGGCCGCGGGCTGGGCGAGCCGCGGAGCCCACTGCTCGACCACCGCGGCGGCGACGGCACGCACGTCCTCGGTCGTCGGGCCGGGCTCGGGGATGAAGCCCGCGCGTCGGTAGTACTCGAGTTCGCGGATGGACTCGAGGATGTCGGCGAGGGCGCGGTGCCCGCCGTGCTTCTCCGGCGCGTTGAAGTAGACGCGCGGGAACCAGCGGCGGCAGAGCTCCTTGATGCTGGAGACGTCGACGCTGCGGTAGTGCAGGTGACCGTCCACGCGCGGCATGTACTTGGCGAGGAAGGCGCGGTCGGTGCCGATCGTGTTGCCGGCCAGGGGAGCGGAGCCCTCGGCGGGGACGTGCTGGAGGATGTACTCGAGCACCTGGTACTCGGCGTCGGCCAGGCTCACGCCGTGCGGGATCTCGTCGATGAGCCCCGAGGTCGTGTGCATGTTCGTGACGAACTCGTTCATGTTGTCGAGTGCGGACTGGTCCGGCTTGATGACTATGTCGAACCCGGGGTGCACGGGGACGAGGTCGAAGTCGGTGATGACGACGGCCACCTCGACGAGCTCGTCGACCTGGAGGTCCAGGCCGGTCATCTCGCAGTCGATCCAGACGAGGCGGTCGTTCGCAGTTGCCATGCGGACGATCCTATTCCGCGGGTGTGACGCTGCTGTCCGTGCTCCCGCGCCTGTGGATGCCAGCCCGGGCCGGGTGCGCGTCGGACCGGCCGCGCCCAGCGGCGATGCGCAGCGTCGCGGAGTCGGCCCGTGCCTTCAGTCCGGACCGGCCGAGCTGTCCGAACTGTCCGACTCGGGCGACCAGCTGACGCTCCGTCCGCGAGCGGGAGGAATCGGCGCGTCGCCCTCTGGACTTGCTGCACCTTCCGCCCGCTCGCGTTCCCGCACTGCCGCCCGGTGCCGCACGCCGCCCGTACCGAACGCGATCGGTCTCGCGAGCGGGCGGGATCCGCGTCTCATCCGCCCGGACCGCCGCACACACCGCCCGCTCGCGGCTGGGCGCGGTTCCAGCGCATCCACGCACCGCGGCCCACGGACCACGGACGCGGCCCGCGAGCGGGCGGAAACCGACCCGCCCGGCGCGAGACCGCCGCGCACTCCGCCCGCTCGCTCCCGAGACCCGCTCGCTCCCGAGGCCCGCTCGCTCCCGAAACCCGCTCGCTCCCGAGGCCCGCTCGCCCCCGAGACCCGCCCCGCCCCCGAGACCCGCTCGCCCCCGAGACCCGCCCCCGACCCGCGCGCGGGCGCGGGCGCGCCAGCCGGCCCCTGCACATGCACGGACGGCCCGGAGCGCCGCAGCACCCCGAGCCGTCCGGTCAGCCCCGTGCCAGGCGTCAGACCATCTCGCCCGCCGAGATCGCCTCGGCCTCGACCCGCTCCGGCTCGGCTCCGTCGTCGACCCTGCGCAGGACCTTCGTCGTCGCGACGACCACCACGAACGCGATCGCCACCGAGACCCCGGCGAACACGTACGCCGCCGAGGGGGCGATCGCGTCGGCGAGCAGCGTCGCGACCGGCGGGGCGATCGCGCCACCGATGAAGCGCACCGCGGAGTACGCGCTCGAGGCGACGGAGCGGGGGAGGTCCGTCGCCTCCATGACGCACTCGGTGAGCACGGTGTTCAGGACACCGAGCACGAGTCCGCCGACGATCACGCAGACGATCAGGCCCGGCTGCGACCGCACGACGACGGCTGCGGCGAACAGGTCGAGCGCGAGCAGGGGCAGCGCGATCTTCAGGACCGTCGTGCGACGGAGCCGGGCGGTGAGCATCGGAGCGACCCACACCGAGGTGACCGCGAGCCCGACGCCCCAGCCGAAGAACGTGAAGCCGATGCCGAGTGCGCCGAAGCCGAGCGGGAACGGCGTGTAGGCGAGCAGGACGAAGAAGCCGATGTTGTAGAAGAGCGCGGTGGCCGCCAGTGCCGCGAGTGCCGGTCGGCGCAGGGCACGGAACGGGGCGGAGAGCCGGGTGGGCGTGGGCTTCTCGAGCCCGGAGCTCTTGAGGAGCGCGACGACGGCGATGAACGCGACGGCCATGAGCGTCGTGACGCCGAAGAACGGGCCGCGCCAGCTCACCGAGCCGAGCAGGCCACCGACGAGCGGGCCGACGGCGATGCCGAGGCCGAGCGCCGCCTCGTACAGGATGATCGCCGACGCGGTGCCGCCCGAGGCCGCGCCCACGATGGTCGCGAGTGCGGTGGAGATGAAGAGCGCGTTCCCGAGCCCCCAGCCGGCGCGGAACCCGATGATGTTCCAGACGCTGCCCGACGTGGCGGCGAGCACCGAGAACACCACGATGAGGGCGAGCCCGATGAGCAGGGTGTTCTTCGCCCCGATGCGGCTCGACACCCAGCTGGTGAAGAACATCGCGACACCGGTGACGGCGAGGTAGCTCGTGAAGAGCAGCTCGGTCTGTGCCGCGGTCGCATGCAGCGAGGTCGCGATGGCGGGGAGGATCGGGTCGACGAGGCCGATGCCCATGAAGGCGACGACGCAGGCGAAGGCGATCGCCCAGACCGCGGAGGACTGCTTGAGGATGCTGCCCGAGGCAGCGGGGGCGTGGGCGTTCACGCGTGGATCTCCGATCTGGTGGACGACGGGCTGGTGGGGGACGGGCTGGTGGTCGACGACGGGCTGGCGCCCGGTCCACCAGGGGGAGGAGCGGCGAGTGGCACGGCGACCCGCGACGCGATGACGGCGGCCGCGTCGTGCAGCACGTCCCACTCGTCGTCGTCCAGGTCGGCGAACACCGGCCCGACGGTCTCGGTGATGGTGGCCCGCCAGGTCACGAGGCGGTCGTGGCCGGCCGGCGTGATCGCGATGAGCTGCCCGCGGGAGTCGTCCGGGTCGACGGTGCGGGTGACGAGCCCGTCCGCGAGCATCCCCGCGACGAGCCGGGTCATGGTCGGCTGTGCGACGCGGGACAGTGCCGCGAGCTCACCGAGCCGCAGGGGCTGGTCGGTCTCGAGGATGCCGAGCGTGCGCCACACGGCCGCTGAGGTCGGGTTCCCCGTCGCCTGCGCGGCTGCGCGGATCAGGCGGTTCACCGAGACGAGGAGCGTCTCGATCGTCTGCGCCCTGGTTGATTCCATAGCAAAACTATATAGCCGACCTATGCATCCGTCAACAGGTCGGCCCTGGTACAAGGGACGCATGAGCGACATCACCATTCACGAGGGCGACGAGTACACCGCGATCTTCCACGGTGGCCCCTTCGACGGGACGACCGACACCCGCACCGCGACGAGCGACGCGGTGGACGACCAGGTCACGGTGTACGCCGACGTCGAGGGCCTGCAGACGGCCTTCACCTACAAGGCCACCAAGACCCGTCAGGTGCTCGACCAGACCTCGGTCGAGTACGCCTACGACGCCGATGACTCCGACCCGGTCGACGACCTGCAGGACCGCGGGGACCGCAGCGGCGAGTTCGACCGCGAGTAGCCACACCGCCCGGGTCGACCCGGCGAGCGCCGCGTGCCCCGATCCGATCGGGAGTGCACGCGGCGCTCGCTGCGTTGTGCCCTCCGTGCGACTCGACCTGTGGACCTCCGCCTTCTGCGCGCCATGCGCTGCGGCCCGCCGCGTCGCCGGTGAGGCGGCGGCCCTCGTCCCCGGACTGGCCGTGCGCGAACGCGACGTGGCCGCCGACCCCGACGGCGCCGAGGCCGTCGGCATCCGCTCGACGCCCACGATCATCGTCCGACGCGAGGACGGCACCGAGGTCTTCCGCTCGCCCGGCGTCCCGTCCCGCGACCAGCTGCTGGTGGCGGTGGCGAAGGCGCTCTGACGTCCGCCCCGCCGGTCACGGAAGCCTGCTGACGAACGGCCTGGAGGCACGGTGCGGCTCCGCCCCGCCGCCCACCCGGTCAGGTGGTCCGGTTCGCACCCCCAGTGCCGGCTCCCACGGCGTCCCGCTGGGAACGGGGTGGCAGCACGAGGGCCGCGTCGCTCGCGTCGGGTCGCAGCACCACCCGCCGCAGTCGACGGAGCACGCGCTTCACGGTCCGCACCGGCGTGCCGAGGACGAGCGCGACGACGCCGATCGCCGTCCGGTCGGCCGACCCGAGGGCGTTCTTCCGCTCCCACGCCCGACGCAGCGCACCGCCGCCGCTCCGCCGAGCGGCCGGTCGTACCTCCAGGGCGCCCGCGTCCCGGAGCGCCATGAGCTCCTCGGCGCGGTCGGCCCAGTCGTCCTCCGCGGGCGGGTGGAAGTGGTTGTCGTGCAGCCACTCGGGTCGGACGGTCCCGAAGCGTCCCTCGACGAGGTCGACGGCGTCGCCCTCGAGCCCGCTGTCCACGAAGACCTCGTTGATGAGCGCGCGCGAGACCCCGAAGTCCGTCAGCGTCAATGCCGGGACGCCGCGGGCCACGGCCTCGAGGACCGCCGTCGAACTGATCGTCACGAGCGCCACCGCCCGGTCGAGGTGCTGCGCCATCGGACCGCTCTCGACCACGAGGTTCGCGGGCCGGTCGGCGGGCAGCAGCTCCGGGTAGGGCCACTGCTCCCGGTGCGTCTGGTGCTCCCCGGCCGCCGCACGGACCTTGACGACGACTCGCCACTCCGGGTGGCGCCGGGCGGTCTCGACGAGCCAGCCCACGACGCGCCGGCGGTCCTCGAGGTCCGCGGGCACGCTCGGCTGCGCCGCGAACACGACCGCGTCCCTGCCCCGCTCGTCGCCCCGTCCGCCCGCCCGCTCGTCCCCGAGCCCGCCCTGCCCCCGCGAGCGGGCGAAGGGCAACGTCGCGAGGGCGAACGCGGGTTCGATCCCGCCCGCTGACGCGAGGGCACGGTAGGCGCGGACCTCGCGGTGGCTGTGCAGCACGAACACGTCGGCCCGCGCGCGGAAGAAGACGCCCTTCCACTTCGCCGGGTACGAGATGCCGGGCAGCCCCGTCAGGAGCACCGGCCGCCGCGGGACCCGACGGACGACCTCGTCGACCAGGAGCTCCGCCACCGGGCCGATGCACGCCACCAGGACCGCGTCCGGCGGGTCCGCTCGCAGCCGGTCGACGAGGGCGTCGACCCCGAGGGGCGCCGGCGGTGCCGCTGCGAGGTGCCCGAGTCGGCCGTCCAGACCCCGGAACGCGGACCGGAGCTGCGCAGGGCTCGCCGACCTCGGGGTGTCGACGACGAGCAGCTCCAGCTGCCAGTGCGCGGGAGCGTCGGCGAGCAGGTGGGCGCCCCACTTCGCGAACGAGTCGGTGTCGACCAGGCCGACCACGCGTCGGACGCGGGGTCGGGTGGCGGACGGGAGGCGCGCCTCCAGTCCGTCGGTCGGCTCGCGACGTCCGTCGCTCACGCGCGCGCCCCGCTCACCGGTCCCGCTGGCTCACGCGCCGACGCGGCGGAGCTTGGCCATGGGCGCCTGCTCGCCCGCCGGCGGAATCGGCTCTGCATCCGCTCACGCGCCGACGCGGCGGAGCTTGGCCATGGGCGCCTGCTCGCCCGGGAAGATCCTCTTGATCCCGTCGCCGAGCGCGGTCTCGATGATCCGGACGTCGCGGGCGAGCGTCTGCAGGCCGTGCGGCTCGAGCGAGGCGGCGTGGTCGGAGCCCCACATCGTGCGGTCGAGCGTGATGTGGCGCTCGACGGCCGTGGCGCCGAGCGCGACCGCGGCGAGGGAGATCTGCAGCCCCGGTTCGTGCCCGGAGTACCCGACCGGCACCCCGGCGTAGCGACCGGCGAGGGTGTCGATCATGCGGAGGTTGGCCTCCTCGGCGGGGAGCGGGTAGGTCGACGTCGCGTGCATGAGGACCAGTCGCTCGGTGCCGAGGGCCTCGACGGCGCGGTCGATCTGCTCGAGCGTCGACATCCCGGTCGACAGCATGACCGGCTTGCCCGTCGCCGCCACGGCCGCGAGGAGCCCGAGGTCCGTCACCGAGGCCGAGGCGATCTTGTACGCCACGACGTTCAGGTCCTCGAGGAAGGCAACGCTCGGCTCGTCCCATGGCGATGCGAACCAGTCGAGGCCGCGGAGGGTCGCGTGGTCGCCGATCTCGATGTACTGCTCGCGGTCGAACTCGACGCGGTAGCGGTACTCCAGGTACGTCATCTCGCCCCACGGCGTGCTGCGCGGGGTCTGCTTCATGTGCTCGGGCGTCGAGATCGCCGGCGTGCGCTTCTGGAACTTGACGGCCTGCAGCCCGGCGTCCGCGGCGACGTCGATGAGCCGCTTCGCGATGTCGACGTCGCCGTTGTGGTTCAGGCCGATCTCGCCGATCAGGTACGCGGGGTGGCCGGCGCCGATGGTGGACGTGCCGATGGAGACGGTCATGGGGCTCCGTTCTGTTGGGACGGGTGCGGATCTGGGTTCGGGATCCGGTCGGTCGTGGCTGCGAGGGGCCAACGCGCGGTCCCGGATGCGGCTGCGGGCCTCGTCGTTGGGCGATCTGCGTCCGGGTTCGTCGGGTGGCCGGCCGGTCGGTCGAGGGTGTGGGCGAGCGAGGAGGCCAGGGCCAGGTCGGCCGGGTCGTCGACGTCGATCGCGCCGCGGGGATCCACGACCGCGAGCTCGACCCGACCGAAGAAGCGGTGTCGGTGCTCTCGGAAGCCCCTCGTGCGCAGGACGTAGAAGGCGCCGGTCTCGCGGTACTCGGGTTCCCGGTCCTGGCGGCGCGGCCGGACGGCGGCGTCGTGGTTGACCGCGACCGCCCGGCCCTGAGCGTCCGTGCGCCAGAGGAAGGCATGCGAGGGAGCCGCGGCGAACACCACGTCCGCGTGGTCGTCGAGCACGCGGCGGACCGCGGCGTCCAGGTCGACCGGGTCGATGAACGGCGAGGTGGCCTGCAGGAAGACGAGGACCTCTGGGTCGCGGGGCTGGTCGTGCTGGTCCTGCTGGTCTGCGTTGCTCAACGTCGCGAGGGGGTCGAGGGCGTCGAGGGCGTGGAGCAGCGCCGACTCCGAGGTCGCCTCGTCGCCGGAGAGCTCGTCCGGGCGACGGATGACCCGGGCACCGGCGGCGGTGGCCTCGGCGGCGATGGCGTCCCCGTCCGTCGACACCACCACGGTTTCGATGGTCTCCGTGCGGAGCGCTGCCTCGACGGCACGGCGGACGAGCGACCTCCCCCCGACGGGCCGCAGGTTCTTCCCGGGGATGCCCTTCGAACCGGCGCGGGCGGGCACGACGGCCACGACGGTTCCGCTGGAGCGCATGCACCGGACGGTACGGCGGCGCGGTGTCCCTGAGACGAACGACAGGGAGACGGCCGGGGAACCCTCCGCGTCGCGGGCGCGGGCGCGGGCGCGGGCGGCAGCGCGAGCGGGCGGTATGTGTCCGAGGGGTCGTGCGCACCGAGCGGGTTCCGCCCGTTCGGCACGCGGGGGGGGGGGGGGCGCAGGGTCGGGAGAGCGCGAGCGGGCGATGTGTGCCCGGGCGGTCACGTTGGCCGAGCGGGTTCCGCCCGTTCGGCACGCGGGGTGGCGGGCGGCAGCGCGAGCGGGCGGAACCCGCGGCCGTCCGGGCATTGCGGCCGCAGATTCCGCCCGCTCGGTCCTGGGCGGGCGCGGGGAGTGCGCGGGACGGCGAGCGGGCAGCGTGGGGGGAGCGCGAGCGGGCGGAACGTGCGCGGTCGACCGCGCAGGGCGAGCCGCTTCCGCCCACTCGCCGCGGGGCTAGGGTCGGGGGATGCTCGGTGCCGACGACGTCCTCGTCCCGGAGCCCCGCCGTGTCCTGGTCGCCGGGACGACAGGCGTCGGCAAGACCACGACCGCCGGACGCATCGGACGCGCGCTCGGCATCCGGCACACCGAGATCGACTCGATCTACCA
The DNA here is from genome assembly GCF_006715175.1 of Curtobacterium citreum. NCBI lineage: Bacteria > Bacillati > Actinomycetota > Actinomycetes > Micrococcales > Microbacteriaceae > Curtobacterium > Curtobacterium citreum. The sequence goes on from NZ_VFMQ01000001.1 coordinate 1,213,707, forward strand.
CGGGCCGGACTGGACGCCGCGAGAGTCCTTCCTCGCGGAGGTCGAGGCGTACACCAGCGAGCCGACCTGGGTGACCGAGTGGCAGTACACACTCGCCCGGGACATGCTCGCCGCCCGCGCGGACACCCTCGTCTGGATCGACCTCCCCGTCCCGGTCGCCCTCTGGCGGCTCGTGCGACGGACCCTCCGACGACGTCTCCGGCGCACACCCCTGTGGAACGGGAACATCGAGCCGCCGCTGTGGACGTTCTTCACCGACCCGGGCCACATCGTCCGGTGGGGGATCCGCGTGCGTCACGAGAGTCGGAAGCGGGTGCCCGCACTCGTCCACACCGCCCCGCACCTGCGAATAGTGCACCTCCGGACGCAGCGCGAGGTCGACCGGTTCGTGCAGCACCTCGCGGAGCGCCGAGGCTAGAATCGACGCCGTCCGCCTCCGTAGCTCAGTGGATAGAGCAGGTGGTTTCTACCCACCGTGCCGCGGGTTCGATTCCTGCCGGGGGCACCGACGACGAGAGGCCGCCATCCGTCGGGATGGCGGCCTCTCGCTGCAGACCGGTGGTGGGGTTCAGTCCTCGTCGTCAGCGGCGCGGCGTCGGAGCTCACTCGCGCTGATCGGCTGCGTGTAGGGCGACTCGTCCGTCTCGTCCGAGTCCTTCGGCTCGGCCGGAGCATCGGCGACGCGCGTCGGGATCGAGGTGGTGTTCGTCGTGGACGCCCCGTAGCCCGATGCGGTCGCGCGGTTCACGTGCGCGTCGGCTGCGGTGGGGGAGGCGATGCGCAGAGCCGAGGCTGGTCGGACATCGTCGGAGCGGTCCACGGACCTATCCGCGGTGCGATCGTCGGCACGATCGTCGACCGCGTCGTCGTCCGAACGGTCGACCGAGGCCGCCGGTCGCTGCGGCACGTCGTTGCGCGATGCGACGGGCGAACCGAGTGCAGGGCGGATCGGAGCACCGTCGAGCGGGGTGGTCTCACCCTCGCCGTAGGCGCGCGTGGTGGTCGCGCCCTCGCTGCCGGAGCGCGCGGACCACGGCGCGGAGGTCGCTGCCGGTGTCGCTGCCGAAGCGGGTGCCGGAGCCTGAGCGGCGGAGGAGGCGACGGGCGCGGCGGGGGAGGGCGTGCCTCCAGGCTGCTGGGATGCCGGTCGCAGACCGGTCGTCGTCGGGGTCGGACGCTCGGCGGTCGGCGCCGGTGCGGACGGCCGGTCCTGCTCGCGGCGGTCCTGCTGGTCCGCGCTCCAGTCCTGCTGGCGGGCGATCAGCTCGGCGTCGGGATCCGGCGAGTCGAACTTCCACCGCTCGAGGTCGGCCTTGAAGAGCTTCTTGGCACGGTTCGGACGGGCCTGCCACTCGAGCATCCGGTCGCGGAACTCGGCGAGGGACTGGTCGGCCTGGAAGCTGAACGTCGACGAGTTCTTCTTGATGTCGGCGATCTCGTGCTGCGCCCAGTTCGCCGCGAGGGGCGCACCGCTCACGGGGAGCAGCCGCAGTCGGATGTCGGCGTCCTCCGCGAGGTGGTCGGCGTACGACCGCTCGTCGTGCCCGAGGGAACCCCACGTCGCCGCCTTGCGCGCCGCGGAGACGACACCAGCGACGGCCGCGTTCCGGCTCTCGCGCTCCTGCATCGCGACGACGCGCTTCGTCGCACCGCGGCCGATCAGCGCGGCGATGGTGCCGGCCACGACGATGGCCACGAAGGGGATGATCGCGCCGGACAGCACACGCCACCCGTTGTCGGACGACGTCCAGTCGGTCAGCTCGTTCCACCAGTCCATGGGCGAACCCTACGCACGGAACTGCCCGGGCACGGGGAGGTGGCGCGGCGTTCCGTCGCTTCCGCTCAACCCCACCGGAGGCAGTCCACGGCATCGTCGGCGGACCACACGTTCGGCAGCTCGACGAAGCGTCGTTCGGTCGCGACGTAGCGGCGTGCGCGGTACGCCGTCCCGCCGGCGACGTCCACCCGGTCGACGTATCCGACGACCTCGCCGTTGGCGCGGGTGACGCGGCTCAGGTCGTCGCGGACGTCGAGCACCCGGAGGTCGCCGCGGCTGCGCGCGACGGGCGCGGTGCGGATGCGGAACGCGGGTTCGGTGGTGCGCTGCACGTGGTGCCTCCTGGTGGTCGGTCGCGGTGTGTGCGGGGAACGCTACGGACCGCCACCGACAGCCGCGCCGCGCCCGAGTTCCCTGGGGAACACTTCGGGCCCGGTGCGGGTTGTGGAGGAGGCAACCCGGATCGCGGCTCCCTCTGAGCCCAGGAAGGTAGGTTCCCCCCATGACGACGTTCGTGCTCGCAGGTGGATGTTTCTGGTGTCTCGACGCCGTGTACCGCACGCTCCAGGGCGTGCAGGACGTGGTCTCGGGCTACGTCGGCGGCGCGACGGAGAACCCGTCGTACGAGGCCGTCTGCACCGGTGCGACCGGCCACGCCGAGGCGGTCGCGGTGACGTTCGACGAGTCGGTCATCCCCGCCGACGTCATCCTCGACGTCTTCTTCACGCTCCACGACCCGCGCCAGCTGAACCGGCAGGGCGCCGACGTCGGCACCCAGTACCGCTCGGCCATGTTCCCGGCGGACGACGAGCAGCGCGCGCTGTTCGAGCAGGCGATCCAGCGTGCATCGGACATCTGGGACGGTGGCATCGTCACGACGATCGAGCCGCTGGGTACCTTCTACCGTGCGGAGGAGTACCACCAGGACTTCTTCGCGAAGAACCCGGGACAGGGCTACTGCATGGCGGTCGCACTGCCCAAGGTGAACAAGGTCCGCAAGGCCTACAGTCAGTACATCCTGGCGTCCTGAGACACGGGCGTCGGGGCCACGAGGAGGTGGTCGAACGATGATGGACAACACCGGGACCTGGGTGGCGGTCGGACCGGCCGGCGCGGTGGGCAGCATCCACCGCGCATCGGACGGGTTCCACGTCGAGCTCTACGGCCGGTCGGGATCCGGCGGGGGCACGTACCCGTCGCTGGAGTCCGCGAAGGGCGCGGTGCACGCGGCCCTCGGTCCGCTCGCGGACCGGCCGGAGTTCCGAGCGCACTGATCCAGTCGGGGCGTCGGTCCGGCGCATGGTCGCGACGGGCCGGACTGTATGCACGGGGAGACTCGTCCTCCACAACTCACCCCTGCAGATGATCGGTCCACAGGACGAGCCCCGGGGCGCTTCCGCGCCCCGGGGCTCGCGCACGATCGAGGCATGAACGACACCATCACCGTCTGCGGGATCATCGCCACCGAGCCCCGCCACCTCGTCACCGACACCGGCATCGCCATCACGAGCATGCGGCTCGCGTCCCCGTCCCGCCGGTGGGACCGCTCGACCTCCACGTGGACCAACGGCGCCACGAACTGGTACACGGTCACCGCGTTCCGCTCCCTCGCGGCGAACGTCCACAAGTCCCTGAAGAAGGGCGACCGCGTCGTCGTGACGGGCCGCGTCCGCATCCGGACGTGGGAACGCGACGGCCGGGGTGGCACCTCGGTCGAGATCGACGCCGAGGGACTCGGCCACGACCTCGCGTGGGGCATCAGCAACTGGATCCGCGTGCCGCGGCACGCGAACGAGCACAGTGCGGCTCCGGGGACGTCGCCGACGATCGACCCGCAGACCGGAGAGGTCCACGGCGCCGACGACGGTGCCGGGACCGACGGGGCGCTCGCCGACGGCGGGCCCGTCCAGCGGGACGACCTGCCGGAGCCCGCCGAGGCCGCCCGGCACACGGAGGTCGCGCTCGAGGGGCAGTTCGCGCCGCCGGCGGTGCTGCCCGCCGACCTGGGCACCGGAGCCGACACGGCCGACGGCGCGGACCCCGACGATGTCGACGCAGCGGGGCGGGCAGCGGCGTGACCTGCGGGAGCGCCGACATCCGGGGGCGCCGACGCGGCGGGGTGTCAGTAGACTGGGCGCGATATGGCTGAGTACATCTACCAGATGGTCCGCGCCCGCAAGTCGGTCGGCGACAAGCTGATCCTCGACGACGTCACGATGTCGTTCCTCCCCGGCGCCAAGATCGGCGTCGTGGGGCCGAACGGTGCGGGCAAGTCGACGATCCTCAAGATCATGGCGGGTCTCGACCAGCCGTCCAACGGCGAGGCGAAGCTGACCCCGGGCTTCACCGTCGGCATCCTCATGCAGGAGCCCGAGCTCGACGAGTCGAAGACCGTCCTCGAGAACGTGCAAGAGGGCGTGGGCGAGATCCACGGCAAGATCACGCGCTTCAACGAGATCTCCGCGCTGATGGCCGAGCCGGACGCCGACTTCGACGCGCTCCTCGCCGAGATGGGCACCCTGCAGGAGGAGATCGACGCCGCCGACGCGTGGGACCTCGACTCCCAGCTCGAGCAGGCCATGGCCGCGCTCCAGTGCCCCCCGGGGGACGAGCTGGTCACGCACCTGTCCGGCGGTGAGAAGCGCCGCGTCGCGCTCTGCAAGCTCCTGCTGCAGAAGCCCGACCTGCTCCTCCTCGACGAGCCCACCAACCACCTCGACGCCGAGTCCGTGCTCTGGCTCGAGCAGCACCTGCAGCAGTACCACGGTGCCGTCCTGGCCGTGACCCACGACCGGTACTTCCTCGACCACGTCGCGCAGTGGATCGCCGAGGTCGACCGCGGACGCCTGTACCCGTACGAGGGCAACTACTCGACCTACCTCGAGAAGAAGCGCGCTCGTCTCGAGGTCCAGGGCAAGAAGGACGCCAAGCTCGCGAAGCGTCTGTCCTCGGAGCTCGACTGGGTCCGCAGCAACCAGAAGGGCCGCCAGGCGAAGTCCAAGGCCCGCCTCGCCCGCTACGAGGAGATGGTGTCCGAGGCCGAGCGCACGCGGAAGCTCGACTTCGAGGAGATCGTCATCCCCGTGGGTCCGCGTCTGGGTTCGCAGGTCATCGACGCCGAGAAGCTGCACAAACAGTTCGGTGAGCGCGTCATCATCGACGACCTGTCGTTCACGCTGCCCCGCAACGGCATCGTCGGCGTGATCGGCCCGAACGGCGTCGGCAAGACCACGCTGTTCAAGACGATCGTCGGTCTCGAGCCGCTCGACGCCGGCACGCTGAAGATCGGCGAGACGGTCGACATCTCGTACGTCGACCAGAGCCGCGGTGGCATCGACCCGAACAAGAACCTGTGGGAGGTCGTGTCCGACGGACTCGACTACATCCAGGTGGGCAAGACCGAGATCCCGTCCCGCGCCTACGTGTCGCAGTTCGGCTTCAAGGGTCCGGACCAGCAGAAGAAGGCCGGCGTGCTCTCGGGTGGTGAGCGCAACCGTCTGAACCTCGCGCTCACGCTCAAGCAGGGCGGCAACCTCCTGCTCCTCGACGAGCCGACCAACGACCTCGACGTCGAGACCCTCGGCAGCCTCGAGAACGCCCTGCTCGAGTACCCGGGCTGCGCCGTCGTGATCACCCACGACCGCTGGTTCCTCGACCGGATCGCGACCCACATCCTCGCGTGGGAGGGCCTGAACGAGGACGGGACGCCGAACTGGTACTGGTTCGAGGGCAACTTCGAGGCCTACGAGGAGAACAAGGTCGAGCGCCTCGGTGCCGATGCCGCGAAGCCCGGCCGCGCGACCTACCGCAAGCTCACGCGCGACTGACCCGTGGCGAGACTGCACGCTCCGATCCGCATGCGGTGGAGCGACATCGACGCGTACGGTCACGTCAACAACTCCGCGATGCTGCGCCTCCTGGAAGAGGCGCGCATCGTGGGGTTCTGGGGCCACGACCCCGCGGACGCGAACGGCGAGGGCGACCTGCCCGACCCGATCATCGACGGACGCCCGGGATCGGGCACGATGACGGTGATCGCGGCACAGCGCCTCGAGTACCTCGCGTCGATCCCGTACCTGCGCCGACCGCTGGACGTGCAGATGTGGATCGGGCGGATCGGCGGCGCGAGCATCGACGTGTCGTACGAGGTCTGGTCGCCCGTCGGCGTCGAGCCCGCCGTCCTGTACACCCGTGCCACCACGGCGCTGGTGATGGTCGACGCCGCGACGAACCGGCCGCGACGCCTGACCGCCGTCGAGCGTGCCGCGTGTGAGCAGTTCGCCGAGCCGCCGGTCGAGTTCTCCCGGCCCTGACCCGGCCGACCCCGGCTGGGCCGAGCCCGGCCCTGACCCGGCCGACCCCGGCTGGGCCGAGCCGGGCCCTGACCCGGCCGACCCCGGCTGGGCCGAGCCCGGCCCTGACCCGGCCGACCCCGGCTGGGCCGAGCCCGGCCCAGATGCGGACCTGCGCCTCCGCACAACCGGGAGCACAGCGCACCATGACGATCTGCGGCGCGGTGCGCTTCCGGTTGTGCGAGCGCACACTGCACCGCGGAACGGCACGGCACGCAGCTCGAAGTGCAGCCCTCACCGCGGGACGCGCATCATCCCCTCCTGCGCCACCGACGCCAGCAGCCGCCCGTCCCGCGCGAACATCCGGCCGAATGCGAGCCCCCGCCCACCCTGCGCACTCGGGGACTCCTGCACGTACAGCACCCAGTCATCGGCGCGACCGTCCCGGTGCCACCACATCGCGTGGTCCAGGCTCGCGCTCTTCACCCCCGGCGTTCCCCAGGCCACCCCGTGCCGCCGCATGATCGGCTCCAGGATCGACATGTCGCTCGCGTACCCCAGGACCGCACGGTGCAGGGCAGGATCGGCCGGCAGCGCTCCTTCCACGCGGAACCACACCGCCTGGTGCGGCACCCGCTCGCCCTGCACGTCGACGAAGACCGGGCCCTCGACGTGCCGCAGGTCGATGGAGCGCTCGGCCCAGGCCTGTGCGACGGGGTGGTCGATCGCGGACAGGATCGACGCCGCGGACGGCAGCGACTCCGGCTCGGGGACGTCGACGGGGAACGGGTCCTGGTGTTCGACGCCCTCGTCGGGGCGTTGGAACGAGGCGATCATCGAGAAGATCGGCACGCCCCGCTGGTACGCCTGCACGCGTCGGGTCGCGAAGGACCGGCCGTCGTGGATGCGCTCCACCCCGAAGGTGATCGGGACGTCGATGTCGCCCGGGCGCAGGAAGTAGCCGTGCATCGAGTGGATGTCACGGCCCTCGATCGTGGCCTGCGCGGCGACGATGCACTGCGCCAGGACCTGCCCGCCGAAGACCCGCCCGCCGGGGGACCAGTGGCTCGCCCCGGTCAGGATCGTCTCGCCCGTGCTCGCGCCGGTGTCCTGGAGGCGCAGGGTGCTGAGGAAGTCGGGTTCGCCGTTCACACCCGCAGTCTACGAACCGGCCCCCGGTAGGATCGGACCCGACATGGGCACCTCGTTCACGCTTCCCGACGCCGCCTCGCTCGGCGACCTCCGCACCTACCTCGGACGCGCTGCCCGCATCGAGGACGGGTCCGTCCGGCTCGTCGCCGACTCGGGCGTCCTCGCGGTGTACACGGCGATCCTCTACCCGCTCGGCCTGCTCGACGAGCTGCCGACGGTGCTCGGCCTCCGCACGTTCTCGCTCACCGAGCCCGCGACGATCGACGCCGTGGTGCCGCTCGCGTCCCTGCAGGAACGTCTTCGCTTGCTCGCCGAGCACCACGACGCCGAACGCGCCGACGGAGCCGACCCGACCCGGGCGACCCCGATCGAGGTCGAGCTCCCGCACGAGGTGCACACCGTCACCTGGGCGGCGATCAGCCCCCCTCGCGGTGGGTGGGTGCCCCTGCCGGACGTCTCGCCGGAACTCCTCCGCCGTGCCGCTCGCGACGGCATCGCCGAGGTCGCGGACGCCGTCCCGGCGAGTGCGGGCGAGGCGATCGTGCGCCGCATCCGGTCCGAGGTGTGGGGCCGTCCGGTGCCCGGGATCGAGCACCTGCCGGCCGGCGCGGGTTTCGCGGGGGAGAGCCTCGGGTTCCTCGGGCACGACCCCGTCCGGCTGTTCGAGACCGGACCGTGGAGCCGGCTCACGACGTCGCGCGGGCACGTCCTCGTGAAGCGCCGTGCCTGGTCCCTCAGCATCTGACCCCGAACCGAAGCCGCCCAGCGTTGATCGACGAAGACCGACCGGCCGACGACGCCGCCGCGACCGCCTGCCTGAGCGGACCAGACCGCCACGTCCACCCCGCACCATGACACGCGTGGTTGGGTGACGGCATGCAGGTCTTCCTCACCGGTGCGTCCGGCTACATCGGCTCCTCCGTCCTCCGCGCCCTCGTCGCCCACGGGCACGAGGTCACGGCCCTCGTCCGCTCCGACCAGAAGGCGCAGGCCGTCCGGGACGCGGGCGGCCACGCGATCGTCGGCGACGTCACGGACACCGACGTCGTCCGCCGGCTCGCCCACGAGTCCGACGCGGTCGTGCACACGGCCTCGGCCGCGGACGTCGACGCGGACTTCACGGAGACCGTGACCGAGGCCCTCGCAGGGACCCCGAAGCCGTTCGTGCACACGGGCGGGATCTTCACGTTCGGGAACTCGACGGACATCTCGGAGCAGTCGCCGGTGGACCCGCCGGCCCTCACCGCGTGGCGCGCCTCGATCGAGGCGCGCGTGCGGGCGAGCGCCGCACGGACGACGATCGTCGCGCCCGGCATCGTCTACGGGCGCGGCGCCGGCATCCCGGCGATGTTCGTCGGCGACGGCGAGCACGAGGTCCGCCTGGTCGGCGACGGCTCCCAGCGCTGGACGACCGTGCACATCGACGACCTCGGCGAGCTGTACGTGCTCGCGGTGCACGCCGCCGAGCAGGACGGCTACGTGGTGGCTGCGTCCGGCGACAACCCGACGCTGCGCGAGGTGGCCGAGGCGGGCGCGCACGGCTCACCGGTCGTCGCGGAGAGCGTCGACGCGTCGCGCGAGCGCCTGGGGGCCGACTTCGCGGACGCCCTGCTGCTGCACCAGGAGGCCTCGGGCGCGCACGCGCGCGCCGACCTCGGCTGGCACCCCACGCGGCCGACCCTGGTCGAGGACCTGGCCGACGGGTCCTACGTCCGGTAGTCCGCACCGCTCCCAGCGGGGAGCAGACGGACGGGAGGATCGTGGCGGGCCCGCCACGATCCTCCCGTCCGTCTCCTGGTCGCGTCGCCGACGCGAGCCGGTCCGCGGTCAGTCGAACGTGTTCGTCATCGCGTGGGCGGCGCGGTCGAGGTAGGCCCAGAGCTCGGCCTCGTCGAGGGGCGCGAGGTCGAGCGACTCCACCGCGTCGTGCATGTGGTGCAGCCAGCGCTCGCGGGCCTCGGGCGTGATGCGGAACGGGTTGTGCCGCATCCGCAGCCGCGGGTGCCCGCGTTCCTCGCTGTAGGTGCCGGGGCCGCCCCAGTACTGCTGCAGGAAGGCCGACAGGCGCCAGATCGCACCCTCGAGGTCGTCAGCCGGGTACATCGGCCAGATCACGTCGTCCTGCTGGACGCCCTCGTAGAACCGCCGAACCAGCCGGTCGAACGTCGGCGCGCCGCCGATCCGCTCGTAGAGCGAACCGGTCGCCGACGCCCCGTGCTCGCCGACGCGCAGCGTGATCGGTTGCGCCGGGACGCCACCGGGGCCCGAGCCGGGGCTGGGGATCGGGTCGTTCACTGGTGGTCCTTCCCGGGATCCTGGTCGCGGTCCTGGTCGTCCGTGCGGATCGCCCGTCCGAACAGGTTCCCACGCTTCCCGCGCGACTTCGTCGGCGCCGGCGTCGGCTGGGTCCGGACGGAGCGCAGGCCGTTGATCGAGGTGGCGTTCTCCCAGCCCTCCGGCATGATCATCGCCATCGCCGGCAGGGTCACCCCGAGTTCGTCGACGGCGCGCTTCAGGCGGACCCGGAGCTCGCGACCGACGACGTCGAGCTCGGACGCGCGGGTCTTCACGACGAGGCGGAACACCATGCCCGCGTCGCTGATCGACTGCATGCCCCAGATCTCCGGCTTCTCGACGATCCGCTGGCGCCACCGGGGCTCCTGCGACATCGTGACGGCGGCACGGAGCAGCGCGTCCTGGACGGCGTCGATGTCCGTGTCGTACGGCACGGTGATGTCGACGAGCACGCGCGACCAGCCCTGCGAGAGGTTCCCGACCCGCAGGATCTGCCCGTTCGGGACGAACCACAGGATGCCGTTGACGTCGCGGATCTGCATGACGCGGAGCCCGACGTTCTCGACGACGCCGGTCGCGGGCCCGGTGTCGACGACGTCGCCGACGCCCGCCTGGTCCTCGAGGATCATGAAGACCCCGGACAGCAGGTCCTTGACGATGCTCTGGGCACCGACCGCCAGGCCCGCGGCGATGAGCGAGGCGCCGCCGACGATGCCGACCGCGGCGTTCGGCAGCACGAGCGGGATGATCACCGCGAGGGCGATGAGCACGACGACGACCGTCGCCAGGTTCTCGAGCACGCTGCCCAGCGTGCGGGTCCGCTGCACGACGCGGGCGGTCTGGACGGGGGAGGCGACGAGCGCCTGGGTGTCCTCCACGTTCTGGCGGCGCTTGGCCCCGGTGACGACCCGCTCGACCACGCCCTTGATCGTGTGGCGGAGGACGAGCCGGACGATGACCGCCGCGAGGAGCGTGATGACGATGACGATCGGCACGTGCCAGGTGTCGACGAACTGGGTGAAGGTGTTCGACATCCACTTGGGGACGTCGTCGGTCGAGGTCGCAGCCAGGTTCATGATCCGATCGATGCTAGAGGGCGGGGCCTCGGCGACCCCTGAGGATCACCGAGGCCCCGCCCGTGCGTGGTCGTCCGACGCAGGTCAGGCGTCGGCCGCCTGGACGCGCAGCGCGCGCTCGGTACCGGCGACGTTCTCCGACACGATGCGGCGGAGCGCCGGGGTCTCCGGGTGTGCCGCGAGCCAGGCGTGCGCGGCGTCGCGGAGCTCGACGGACGCGAGCGGTGCCGGGTAGAGCCCCGTCACGATCGTGTCGGCCATGTGGTAGCTGCGCTCGGCCCAGATGCGGGTGAGGACGTCGAAGTACCCCGACACCAGTCCCTCGAGCACGACCGGGCTGTTCGTGTGCTGGAACCCGACCGTCGTCTGCCGCACGATGGCGTTCGGCAGCTCGTCCGAGTCGACCAGCGACGAGAACGCCGCGAGCTTGCCCTCGGCCGTCGGGATGGTCGCACGGGCGCGGGCCGCGGCCTGCTCGCCCGACGCGGTCTTGTCCGCGGCGAGCTCGGCGTCCACCTCGGCGTCGCCGGCGGCGCCCGCGAGCACCAGCCCCTCGAGGAGCTCCCAGCGCAGGTCGGTGTCGATCTCGAGCCCCGGGAGCGTGACCGAGCCGTCACGCAGGCCCTGCAGCGTCGCCACGTGCTCCGGCGTCGAGGCGATCTGCGCGAAGAACTTCACGAACTGGAACTGCGCGTCCGACCCGGCGGCGGCGGCGCTGGCGAGCTGCCAGAGCGTGTCGCCGACGGTGCGGACGGTGGCGTCGACCTTGGTCGGCGCGACGTAGTTGCGCGCCGAGAGCAGGAGCTGCGACAGCGTGGTGCGGATGGTCGTCGACTCGGTCTCGGTCGCGATGTTGCCGAGCACGAGCCGGACGTAGTCGCTCGCGGGGGACTCGGCGTCGCGCGTCGCGTCCCACATCGCGCCCCACACGATCGAGCGGGCGAGGGGGTTCGCGATCGCGGCGAGGTGCTCGATCGCGGTGCGGCGGGACTGCTCGTCGAGGCGGATCTTGGCGTACGCCAGGTCGTCGTCGTTGAGCAGCACGAGGTCGCCGCGGTGCACGCCGACGAGCTCGGGGACCTCGGTCCGGGCGCCGTCCACGTCGATCTCGACGCGGTGGGTGCGCTCGAGCTTGCCGCCCGAGGACGCGGTGTCCGCGCCGAACGGGGCGGTCTCGTCGGCGACGAACCCGTAGACGCCGATCGCCAGGCGGTGCGGGCGGAGCGTCGGGTGGTCGGCCGGTGCCTCCTGCAGGACGGCGAAGGACGTGATCACGCCGGACTCGTCGACCTGGATCTCCGGACGGAGCGTGTTCACGCCGGCGGTCTCGAGCCACAGCTTCGACCACTCGGACAGGTCGCGCCCGCTGGTCGCCTCGAGCTCGACGAGCAGGTCGCGCAGCTCGGTGTTGCCGTGGTGGTGCTTCTTGAAGTACGCCGAGACGCCCGCGAAGAACGCGTCGATGCCGACCCACGCCACGAGCTGCTTGAGGACCGAGCCGCCCTTGGCGTACGTGATGCCGTCGAAGTTGACCTGGACGTCCTCGAGGTCGTTGATCGTCGCGACGATCGGGTGCGTCGAGGGGAGCTGGTCCTGGCGGTACGCCCAGGACTTCTCCATCGCCTGGAAGGTCGTCCACGCCTCGGTCCACTCGGTGGCCTCGGCCGTGGCGATGGTGGACGCCCACTCGGCGAACGACTCGTTCAGCCAGAGGTCGTTCCACCACTTCATCGTGACGAGGTCGCCGAACCACATGTGCGCGAGCTCGTGCAGGATCGTGACGACCCGGCGCTCCTTGATGGCGTCGGTGACCTTCGAGCGGAACACGTAGGTCTCGGTGAAGGTGACCGCACCGGCGTTCTCCATCGCGCCGGCGTTGAACTCGGGCACGAAGAGCTGGTCGTACTTCTCGAAGGGGTAGGCGACGTCGAACTTCTCCTCGAAGTACGCGAAGCCCTTCTTCGTGGTCTCGAACACGTACTCGGGGTCGAGGTACTCGGCCAGCGAGCGACGAGCGAAGACACCGAGCGGGATGGTCCGGCCGTCACGGCTGGTCAGCTCGTCGCGCACGACCTCGTACGGGCCGGCGACGAGCGCGGTGATGTAGCTCGAGATGCGGGCCGTCGGGGGGAACGTCCACGTCGCGACCTCGCCGTCGACGTGCGGCTCCGGGGTCGGGGCGTTCGAGACGACCTGCCAGCGCGCCGGGGCCGTCACGGTGAAGGAGAACTCGGCCTTGAGGTCGGGCTGTTCGAACACCGCGAACATGCGACGGGAGTCCGGCACCTCGAACTGGGAGTACAGGTACACCTCGTCGTCCACCGGGTCGACGAAGCGGTGGAGCCCCTCGCCGGTGTTCGTGTAGAGCGCGTCGGCGACGACGACCAGCTCGTTCTGCTCCTGCAGCCCGTCGAGCTGGATCCGCACGCCGTCGTTCACGGCGGCGACGTCGAGCGCGGTGCCGTTCAGCTCGACCGAGTGCACGGTCTTCGTGATGGCGTCGATGAACGTGGCGGCGCCGGGCGTCGCGGTGAACCGGACCCGCGTCGTGCTGCCGAACGTCTCGGCGCCGCGGGTCAGGTCGAGCTCGACGTCGTACGTCTGCACGTCGACGATCGCGGCACGTTCCTGGGCTTCGGTTCTGGTGAGGTTCTCTCCGGGCACGGACGCTCCAACTTCGCTGACGGCGCGGACGATCGATGTCCGCGGTGAGGGAGTCCCGGCACGGCGTCGTGCGCCGTCGGGACGATGGGATCAGCCTAGCGAGCGCGCGTACGCTCGCATCGTGACCGAGACGACTGTGGACAAGACCGAGACGACCCCCACCGCTGTGGAGTTCTGGTTCGACCCGAACTGCCCGTGGGCCTGGATGACGAGCCGCTGGGTCGGTGAGGTCGCCCGGCACCGCGACCTCGACGTGACATGGAAGGTGATGAGCCTGTTCGTCCTCAACGAGGACCAGGACATCCCCGACGACTACCGGGAGCGGATCCACGAGGGGCAGCTCTACCCGCGCATCGTCACCGCCGCGAAGCTCCGGCACGGGCAGGAGATCGTCAAGCCGCTGTACGACGCGCTCGGCGAGCACGTCCACCACCGCCAGGAGTCGGTCCCCGAGCAGGTCGTCCCCGCGGTGCTCCGCGAGCTCGACCTCGAGGCGGACCTGCTCGAGTACGCCTGGACCGACGAGGTCGACCAGGCCGTCCGTGCGAGCCACCAGGAGGGCATCGACCGGGTCGGCCAGGACGTCGGCACCCCGGTGATCGCCGTCGAGGGCACCGCGTTCTTCGGTCCGGTGATCTCCCCGGCGCCGACGGGGCAGGAGGCCCTGGACCTGTGGGACGGCGTCGTCGCCGTCGCGAAGTACCCCGGCTTCTTCGAGCTCAAGCGCTCGCGCACCGTCGGCCCGGTCTTCGACACCGTCGAGTAGCAACCGAGCCCGCGACCGCGGGTCGGACGGGAGGCGCGGTGCGGGCCCGCCACGCGCCTCCCGTCCTCCGGTGCGCCGCTCAGTCGAGCGGCAACCGCATCAGGGTCAGGTCGAGCCACCGGTCGAACTTCCGCCCGACCTCGGGCAGGACGCCCACGGTGGTGAACCCGAGCCGCTCGTGCAGGGCGATCGACCCGACGTTCGACGAGCAGATGCCCGCCATCAGCACGTGCATCCCGCCAGCGCGGGCGTGGGCGACGAGCGCGTCCATCAGGACCGTCGCCACGCCCCGCCCGCGGAACGCCGGCACCACGTAGACGCTGTGCTCGGCGGTGTGCCGGTACCCCTGGTGCGGCCGGAACGCGCTGTAGGTCGCGTAGCCGGCCACGACGCCGTCGACCTCGGCGACGAGCACCGGCAGCCCTGCGCCACGGCGGTCGGCGAGCCAGTCGTCGAACCACGGACGCGGGTGCGGCTCGTCCTGCCAGATCGCGGTCGAGTGCAGGACGGCGTCGACGTGCAGTGCGTGGACGACGTCGAGGTCCCGCGGCTCGCAGTCCCGCACCGTGACCGGAGCGGTGGAGCCCGTCGCATATGCTGTCGTCATGTCTCAGATCGTAGACGACGCCGCGGCGCTCGAGGAACCCGGCGACACGACGGGCGCCGAGCACCCGGACGACGCCGCGCAGCGTCGACTCGGTGACCGGCTGCAGCGCCTGCGGACCGAGCGGAAGTGGAGCCTCACCGAGCTCGCCGAGGAGTCCGGCGTCTCCCGCGCCATGATCAACCGCGTCGAACGCGGGGTCTCGAGCCCGACCGCGACGATCCTCGGACGGCTGTCCGGCGCGTTCGGGCTCACGGTCTCCCAGCTCCTCGACGAGTCCCTCGAGCACGACGTCCCTCGCACGGCCGACCCCGACGCCGCGCGGGGCGTGCAGCGCGGTGCGACCGCCGACTCGTGGACCGACCCGGAGACGGGGTACCGCCGGCGCCCGGTGTCGAGCGCCGCGTTCCCCGCCGACGTCACCGAGGTCCGCCTGCCGCCCGCACAGCAGGTGGCGTACCCGGCGAGCGCCTACGCCTTCCTCCGGCACTGCATCTGGGTCGTCGACGGCGTGCTCGAGGTCGTCGCGGGCGGCGAGGTCACCCGCCTCGGCGCAGGGGACCGGATCGAGCTCGGCGAGCCGGCGGACGTGGTCTACCGGAACCCCGGCGAGGACACCGTCCGGTACGTCGTCGTGGTGGTCCGGGCGGCGTAGGGCGGTCGTCCCGCGGGAATAGGATCGGTCACATGCGCATCCACCTCGGAACGGACCACGCCGGCCTCGAGTTCACCAAGACCCTCGCCCAGCACCTGACGGAGGCCGGGCACGAGGTCGTCGACCACGGACCGACCGAGTACGACGCGCTCGACGACTACCCCTCGTTCTGCATCAACGCCGCGCACGCCGTCGTGCGGGACCAGCGCGCGGGCGTCCAGGCCCTCGGTGTCGTGTTCGGCGGCTCGGGGAACGGCGAGCAGATCGCCGCGAACAAGGTCGAGGGCGTCCGGGCCGCGCTCGTGTGGAACGAGTCCACCGCGCTGCTCGCCCGCCAGCACAACGACGCCAACGTCATCTCGATCGGCGCCCGCCAGCACACCGAGGACGAGGCCATGCGCTTCGTCGACCTGTTCGTCGCGGAGCCCTTCTCCGGCGAGGAGCGCCACGCCCGCCGCATCGCCCAGCTGGCGGAGTACGAGACGACGGGGCACATCGCCGGTCGGCAGATCGACGAGTAGTCCGGGTAGACAGGACCGATGCCAGAGGGTCACTCCGTCCACCGCATCGCGAACCAGTTCTCCCGGCACTTCGTCGGAAAGCGCTGCGAGGTGTCCAGCCCGCAGGGGCGGTTCGCCGCCGGTGCCGCGCAGCTCGACGGCAAGAAGATGGTGGCCGCGCGGGCCGTGGCGAAGCAGATGTTCCTGGAGTTCGAGGACGACCTGTTCCTCCGCGTGCACCTCGGTCTGTACGGCGCGTGGGACTTCGCGGGCCTGATCTCCTCCGCCGAGGCGCTGTCCGAGGACGGCGACGGCGAGGAGTCGCTCGCGTCGATCGGCGCCCCGCGGCTCGCCCGGTACCGGATGGCCGAGCAGGAGAAGGCCGAGGACCCGATCGAGTCGTTCCCGCCGGACCCGGTGGGCCAGGTGCGGGTGCGGATCCTCACCGAGGACACCGTCGCCGACCTCCGTGGCCCGACCGCCTGCGTCGTCGAGGACCCCGCCGGCGTGCAGAAGGCGCTCGACAAGCTCGGTCCCGACCCGATCAACGACGACGGCCCGGAGGCCGAGCGGACCTTCGTCGAGAACGTCCGGAAGCGGAACGTCGCGATCGGGCAGCTCCTGATGGACCAGTCGGTCGTCGCGGGCATCGGCAACATCTACCGCGCCGAGCTGCTGTTCCGGCAGCGCATCGACCCGTACAAGCCGGGGAAGAAGATCACCGTCAAGCAGGCGAAGGCGCTGTGGCAGGACTGGTCGAAGCTCCTGCACGCGGGCGTCCGGGACGGCCTCATGCTCACGATGGACGACCTGTCCGAGGCCGATCACAAGAAGGCCGTCCGGTCGCGGAAGGACCGCCACTGGGTGTACCACCGCGAGGGCGAGCCCTGTCGGGTGTGCGGGACCGAGATCCGGATGGCGGACATGGCCGGCCGCAAGCTCTACTGGTGCCCGAAGGACCAGAAGTAGCGCGTCACGCCGAGCGGTGCGTGAACCGCCCCGCGATCGCGGTCGCCAGCACCGGCATCGACCGGAGCAGGTCCGACGGTTCGGTCGTCGCCACCGCGAGCGGGTCGGCGGGCAGCAGCACCAGGTCCGCGACGTCGCCGACCGCGACCGAGACCCGGCCGTCCGTCGACCCCCGCCACGCGGCGAGCGCCGACATCCGCTGCTCCGGGTGCCACGGCTCACGACCACCGCGGTCGCGTCCGACGGCGGCCGCCATCCCGACCCACGGGTCGAGCGGCGCGACGGGCGCGTCCGAGCCGAGCCGCAGCGTCGCCCCGGTCCGCTCGAGCGCCGCGAACGGGAACGCCCGGTCGGTGACCCCCGCCCAGTGCCGGTCCGCGATGTCCCGGTCGTCCATCGCGTGCTCCGGCTGCACGGACGCGACCACGCCGAGTCGCGCGAACCGCTCGAGGTCGGTCCCGTCGAGGAGCTGCGCGTGCTCGATCGACCCGCGCGTGCCGACCGCCTCGAACACGTCGAGCGCGAGGGTGTTCGCCCGGTCGCCGATCGCGTGCACGGCGGGGACGAGCCCGGCGTCGACCGCGCGGCGGACCATGGCCACGAGGTCGTCGAACGCGTAGGCCAGCACCCCCTCGCCGTCGGCGGTCGCGGCCGTGCGCGTGCCGAGCGACCCGTCGGTGATGACCTTGAACGGCCCCATGGTGAGCAGGCCGCGGGTGCCCGGGACGACGTCCCCGGTTCGCAGGCCCCTCGCGACCACGTCGTCGAGCTCGTCCGGGTACACCCCGGACGCGACGCGCAGGCCGTCCGTCCCGGCGTGCACCCGCCGGGTCCAGCGGTCGAGTCCGAACCGCATCTCCAGGTCGACGATGCGCGTCACGCCGCGGGCCGCGGCCGCCTCGACGGCGTCCGTGACGTAGCCGTCGAGGACCGCGTCGGGGACGCGGGAGAGCGCGGCCGTCACGTCGAACGCGTCCTGCTCGCGCAGCACCCCGTCGTCGCCCGCCATGAGCGGGCGGCCCACCTCGGCGGAGAACCGCTCGAGGGCGAGCGCGTTGCACCAGACGGCGTGCAGGTCGCCGCTGATGACGACGGCCGGGAGGCGCGGTGCGGCCCGGTCGATCAGCTCGCGTCGCGCAGGGCGGGGCCAGAGGCCGTCCCGGTAGCCGTGCCCGACGAGCACCCCGTCGACGGGACCGGTGCGCAGGACCTCGGCGAGCAGGTCGGCGGTCGCCTCCGCGGAGGCGCAGCCGGACACGTCGACGCGTCGCCGGACGAGGGCCCACTGGTCGAAGTGCACGTGGTGGTCGACGAGGCCCGGACCGAGCCAGGCGCCGCCGGTCTGGACGACGTCGGTGTCGGGGCCGGCCGCGTCGAGCGTGCCGGCCGGCGCGACCGCGGTGACCCGCCCGTCGACGATCCGGACGTCGGCGGGGGCGCCCGAGGTGCCCACCCGTCGGACGGTGCGGAGCAGGAGGTCGGTCACTGTGCCTCCAGTCCGTCCGCGCGCTCCGCGCGCACCCGGTCCATCTCGTCGGCGAGCGCCGGCGACGCGTACGGGCCGTCCCCGCGGAGTTCCTCGACGATCCGGGCGACCACGTCCGGCGCCTTGTTCTGCGAGAGCTTGGCGCGGGCATCGAAGCGGGTGACCCGGATCCGGACGCCGACCGTGCCCTGCGCGATCCGTCGGGCGGTGTCCGGGTCGACGTCGAGCGAGACCGGCTCGGGCATCACCCGTTCGAAGTGGTCGACGAGCTCGCCGAGCACGCGGAAGTTCTCGTCGTCGGACAGGATCTCCGGCGTGCCCCACAGGTGCGCGGTCACGTGGTTCCAGGTCGGGACGAACTGCTCCGGCGGGTACCAACCGGGGGAGACGTAGCCGTGCGGGCCCTGGAACACGACGAGGACCTCGTGCTGGCCGAGCTCGTGCGCGACCTCGTCCGGACGGCCGACGTGCGTCACGAGCACGATCGCGTCCGGGTCGTCGTCGGGCCCCGGCGTCTCGAGCAGCACGGGGTAGTGCGAGGCGACCGTGCTCGCCGCGGTGTGCGACACGATCGTCGCCCACGGGTGCTCGGCGACCACGCGCTTGACCTCGTCGACGTCGGTCATCAGGAACCGGGGTGTGTGCCGCATCCGACGAGCGTGGCACATGCCAGGCTGGTCGGCATGGAGAAGCGCGCCGCGTACGAGTCCGTCCTGCCCTACGTCCGCGAGTGGATCGGGTACAAGGTGTGGCAGCTCCGGCTCCCCGGGGTGCAGGTCGCCGTCGGGTTCGAGGGCGAGGAGCTGTTCGCCGGGGCGTGGGGGTACGCCGACGTCGAGGCCGGTCGTCGCCTGACCACGACGGACCGGTTCCGCATCGCGTCGCACTCGAAGACGTTCACCGCGACCGCCCTGCTGCAGCTCGCCGACGCGGGCGCGCTCCGGCTCGACGACACCGTCGGCTCGTTCGTGCCGGCCCTGGTCGACGCGGGCTCGCCGATCGCCGGCGCGACGGTGCGCGAGCTCATGGAGATGGGCGGCGGAGTCGTCCGGGACGGTGCCGACGGCGACCACTGGGCACTCGCGCACCCGTTCCCGGACGCCGAGCAGCTCGTCGCGCTCGTCGTCGAGGGCGGCGCCAAGGTGCCGGTCGGCTCGGCGTTCAACTACTCGAACCTGGGCTACGGCCTGCTCGGGCTCGTGGTCGAGGCCGTCACCGGGACCTCGTACGCCGAGCACGTCCGCGCGGCGATCACCGAGCCGCTCGGCCTCGCCCACACCGGTCCGGAGTTCGACCCCGCCCACGAGGACGCGTTCGTCGTCGGCTACACCGGCCTGCACACCGCCCGCACCCGCACGCGCGTCCCGCACGTGACGACCGGGGCGCTCGCCGCGGCCACCGGGTTCCACGGCACCGCGTCCGACCTGGTCCGGTACTTCTCCGCCCACGTCCCCGGCCGGGGCGACCTGCTCTCCGACCACGCGAAGCGGCTCGCGCAGCGGAAGGCGTGGAGCGCGCTCGACACCGATCCGGCCGCCCGCGGCTACGGTGCCGGCTTCATCGTCGACCGGATCAACGGGCGCGAGGTCCGCGGTCACTCCGGCGGCTTCCCCGGCCAGATCACCCAGTCGGTGTTCGACCCGGCGTCGTCGCTCGTCGTGTCCGTGCTGACGAGCAGCGCGACCGGGCCCGCCGGGATGCTCGCGAACGGGATCGTGCACCTGCTCGACGCCGCCGCGGACGAGCACGCCGCGGGGCCGGCGCTGCCCGACGACGTCGACACCTCCCGCTACGTCGGGCGCTTCACGACGTTCGAGGGCATCACCGACTTCGCCCGCGTCGGCGACCGGCTGCTCGCGATCGACCCGACGCAGCCCGTGCCGACCGAGTCACCGGTCCGTCTCGACGTCGTCGACGCCGACACGCTGCGCATGGCCGCCGGCAACCGCTTCGGGTCGATCGACGAGCTCGTGACGTTCACGCGCGACGAGTCGGGTGCGGTCGTGTCGGTGCGCGGCGACAGCGGCATGACGCACCGCCCGTGGTCCGTCCCCGAGGAGACCCCCGAGGTCGCCGCCGCCCTCGTCTGAGACCGGCCGCCGGACCGGGAGGGGGGACAACCCCACCACGGGTCCGGGAGACGGCAGGATGGGACGGGAGCCCTCGGTCCGCGAGGCTCGAGTCATGACCGACACCGCCCGCCTCGACCAGGCCGACACCGTCCCGCTCGACGACACCGCACCGCAGGGAGCGACCAAGCCCATGCCCGGACAGCCACAGTCAGCACCCGCGGGGTGGTCGGCGACGCCGGCGGTGGGGCAGCCGGGCGGCGGTGGCGGCTCGGGGATGTCCGCCGGCGCGTTCTACCGGGACGCGTGGCGACGCCTGCCGCGGGACTTCGGCTACATGGCGCTCACGGCGGTGCTGCTCTGCACGCTCTACGCGGCCTTCCCGGCGGCGATCCTGGGCGGCGGATTCCGGGACCTGTTCAACCCGTTCGTGCTCCTGATGTTCTTCGTCGCGCTGTTCGTCGCCCGCTGGGTCGGCCAGTTCGAGAAGCTCCGCATCGGCTGGGCCGACCCGCGGCCGATCCGCCCGGTCGACTGGACCCCGCGCTGGCAGCAGAACTGGTGGACCCGCACGGGTTCCGCGGTCGCCAACCCGCACTACTGGCTGTACCTGCTGCACGCGGTCGTCGTGTACCCGCTCGCGGCGCTCTGCACGGTCGGCGCCGGCGCGCTCCTGGTCGTCGGGTTCACGTGGCCGATCGCGGTCGGTGGCATCGCGCTCCTCAACCGGGTCGCCGCTGACTACTACAGCGGGCTCGGCGGTGCTCCGGTGCTCCTCCTCGGCCTGCTCGGACTCGTGTCGATGGCGGCGTCCGTGGTGCTGTTCCCGCTCTGGGCGCGCGGCTCGGTCCTCGCGCACTACTGGATCGACCTCGGTCTGCTCGGCGGGTTCCGCGCCGAGCAGCTCGAGCAGCGCGTCGCCGGGCTGCAGGCCTCCCGCGCCGGAGCGGTCACGGCCGAGGGGCAGGCGCTCCGCCAGATCGAGCGCGACCTGCACGACGGCCCGCAGCAGCGCCTCGTCCGGCTCCGCATGGACCTCGCGGCCGCCGAGCGTGCGATGGACCGCGACCCGGAGCAGGCCAAGCGGCTGATCGGCGAGGCCGGCGAGCACGCGAAGGACGCCCTCGACGAGCTGCGCGCCCTGTCCCGTGGCTTCGCGCCGCCGATCCTGCTCGACCGCGGGCTCGTCGCCGCGCTCGAGGCCCTGGTCGCCCGCACGCCGATCCCGGTCGGGCTCGACGTCCGCCTGCCCGAGGGACTCGAGCTCGCGACGGAGATCCAGCGCAACGTGTACTTCACGGTGAGCGAGCTCCTGACGAACACGACGAAGCACGCGGGCGCCTCGACCGCCGGCGTGTACCTCGGGCTGATCGTCGACGCGTCCGGCCTCTGGTACCTCACGGTCAGCGTCACAGACGACGGCCGCGGGGGAGCCCGCCCGCAGGAGGGCCACGGGCTCGAGGGGCTGGTCGGCCGCATGCGCGCCCTGGACGGCGAGCTCATCGTGAACAGCCCCGACGGCGGTCCGACCGAGGCCACCGCACGGATCCCGCTCGGCGCGCTGAACGGCGTCCCGACCGTCCGCCGGTGACCGGCGGGGAGCGGGGACGCTCCCACTAGGCTGGTCGGCATGAGCGACGGCCCGGGTGCAGCACGCATCCGGGCCGTCGTCGTCGACGACGCCGTGCTCCTGCGCGAGGGACTGGCCCGCGTCCTCGACGAGGCGGGCATCGAGGTCGTCGGGCAGTACGCCGACGCCGACTCCTTCCTCGCCACGCTGCCGGATGCCGCCCCCGACGTCGTCGTGATGGACGTCCGGATGCCCCCGACCTTCACCGACGAGGGCGTCCGCGCCGCCGTCGTCACCCGACGGGTCGCCCCGCAGACCGGGGTCCTGCTGCTGTCGCAGTACGTCGAGGCCACGTACGCCGAGGACGTCCTCGCCGCCGGCGCCACCGGCATCGGGTACCTGCTCAAGGACCGCGTCACCCGGCTCGAGGAGATCGACGACGCCGTGCGCCGCATCGCCGCCGGCGGCACCGTGCTCGACCCCGAGGTCGTGACGCAGCTCATGAGCCGTCGACGCAACCCGCTCGAGGCGCTGACCCCGCGGGAGCGCGACGTCCTCGGGCTGATGGCCGAGGGACGCACGAACGCCGCCATCGCCCGAGCGCTCGTCATCGGCACCGGCGCGGTCGAGAAGCACGTGACGAGCATCTTCGGCAAGCTCGCGCTCGAGGACACCGGCGAGGACCACCGCCGCGTCCTCGCCGTCCTCGCATACCTCGGATGACGACGCGGGTCCCCGCGCCGCTCCTGGCGCTCGCGGCGATGGTGTCCGTGCAGCTCGGGGCCGCGATCGCCAAGACGCGCTTCGACGAGGTCGGCTCGGTCGGCGCCGCGACCCTGCGCCTGGTGATCGGCGCCCTCGTGCTCGCGCTCGTCGTCCGCCCGCGCGTGCGGCACTGGACCCGCGCGCAGTGGACGGCCGCGGTCCTGCTCGGCCTGGCGCTCGGCGGCATGAACGTCTTCATCTACGTGGCGTTCGCGACCATCCCGATCGGTGTCGCGGTGACGATCGAGTTCCTCGGGCCGCTCGTCCTGTCGCTCGCGCACACCCGTCGCTGGCGGGACGTGTCGTGGGCCGTGCTCGCGCTCGCCGGCGTCGTGCTGCTCGGCGTCGGACCGACGGCCGTGACCGCGGTCGCCGGCGTCGCCGCAGCCGTCGGGGCGGCGGTGTGCTGGGCCGGCTACATCGTGATGAACCAGCGCGTCGGGGCGGCGATCCCCGGCATCGACGGCCTCGCGGTGTCGATGGTCGTCGCGATGCTCGTCTCCCTCCCGTTCGGACTGCACTCCGCCGCGGCCGGTGTGGTCGACGACCCGACGCTGCTGCTCGTCTTCGCGGGCGTCGCCCTGCTGTCGAGCGTGCTGCCCTACGCGCTCGAGATGGCGGCGCTCCGCCGGATGGTGACCCGCGTGTTCGGCGTGCTGCAGAGCCTCGGTCCCGCGATCGCCGCACTCGCGGGACTCCTGGTCCTGCGCGAGGCGCTCTCGGTGCAGGAGGTCGTGGCGCTCGCCTGCGTGACCGCGGCGAGCATCGGGGTGACCCTGTCGGGACGTCGTCGCCGAGCCGTTCCCTGACGGCGGCGGGCCGACCGTCGGACCCGTGACGCGCCTCCAGGCCGTTCCCGACCACGGGATGCGTCGCGACCCGCCTCCGGGTCGGTCGTCAGCTACTCGGCGCCGAGGAAGTCCGCGTAGGTGGGTTCCGACTGCTCGACCGCCAGGAGCGCCGGGTCGTTGATCCGGCGTTCGACGTAGGCGGCGATGACCTCCGGCGGGGTGAGCACGTGGGCGACCCAGGACGGCACGTCGCGTTGGTTCACGGTGGGCCTCCTTCCTGTCGTTCGTCCGTCGAACCACTTGATCGGTGAGTAGTTCGGCGAGGCGGGGTTCCCGGAACGATCCTCGGATCGGGTCCGGATGTCAATGCGGTGCGTTCCCTGGATGCCGTTCGGCGCGGTCCGTCCGCAGCGCGCGGTGCTTGACCGCTGAGCGCCAGACCCAGGCGTCGGCCTGCTGCCCGAACTGCGCCCACTCGACGTGCACGGCGTCCCGCGTCCAGCTCGACGCGAAGCCCTTGACCCGGATGTGGAAGGTCGGGAACTGGATCCACGCCCAGACCGGGACGGGCGTCACCGCGTGGCAGACGTCGGGCCCGCGCGCTTCCTCGGACAGCGAGTAGGCGCGCGGACGCTCGACCTCCGGGTGTTCCGGGGGCTGCCACCGGTTCTCGCGACGCCGTCCCACGACGGTATTCGAACGTGTGTTCGAACGTGCGTCAAGTCCGCCGCGCGGTCGCTGCGCACCTCGACCCAGGCGCGGGCGTGTCGGGGTGCGCCACGTGGACGCTGCGCGCCCGGACCGGGCCGTGGGCATGTCGGGGCGCGCTGCGCACCCACCGGGTCCCCGGTGTCAGGTGGCCGCGCGCCCCGTCGACTCGCGCACGCTCAGGGTGAGCGACGGTCCGGGCCGGGACGGCAGAGGAGCCGGAGCATCGATCTGCTCGCGCAGCAGCACCGCGGCGCGCTGCCCGAGCTCGACCGTGTCGCGTGTCAGCGAGGTGATCGCGGGGCGGACGAGCCGGATCATCGCGGAGTCGTCGAACGACACGATCGACACCGCACCCGGCACCGCGACGCCCATCTCGCTCGCGACGCCGAGTCCCGCGACGGCGAGCACGTCGTTGTCGTACACGATCGCGGTCGGTCGCACCGTGCGGGACAGCAGTGCGCGGGTGGCCCGGGCGCCCTCGTCCGCGGAGTAGTCGGTCGGGATCGACACGGTGTCCTCGAGCCCGGCGTCCGCCGCGAAGGCCCGGAGCCGCTCGACCCGCATCGCCGTGTGCTCGAACTCCGGCCGACCGGAGACGTGCGCGATCCGCCGGTGTCCGAGCGCGTGCAGGTACCGCAGCACGGTGTCCGTCGCGTCCGAGTCGTCGATCCACACGCTCGGGGCGGCGCCGTCCGGCGAGGGGTGCGAGCCGACGACCACGGTGGGCATGCCGAGTTCCGCGAGCAGGGTCAGACGCTCGTCGTCGCGGCGCGGGTCGATCACGACGACGCCGTCCACCCGGTGCCCGCGCCACCAGTCGCGGTAGGTCGTGAGCTCCTCGGCAGCGTCCCGGGCGACGAGCAGGGTCATGCCGACGTGGGTCCCGGCGAGCCCGAGCTGGATCCCCGAGATGAGGTCGCCGAAGAACGACTCGGTGCCGAGCGTCCGTGCCGGGCGGTTCAGCACGAAGCCGATCGACCCGGCGCGGGCGCCACCGAGGGCGCGGGCGGCGGTGTGCGGTTGCCAGTCGAGTTCGCGGGCGATCTCCTGCACGCGGCGGCGGGTCTCGGCGGACACCCCCGGCCGGTCGTTCAGCGCGAACGACACCGCGCTGATGGACACCCCGGCGCGTGCGGCGATGTCGGCGATGGTCGTGCGACGTCTGCTGGCCACGGGGTTGACTATAGCGCTTTAGTCATGAACAGTGGCAGCCACACGCCGGTTCGGCACCACCAACTGAACCGCTTGAGCACGATGACGAAGGAGTCGGTTGCGATGAGGACCACCACACGGGTGACGAGGGGCCGCGCGGCAGCGCTGCTCGCGACGGCGGCGGCGACCGCCCTCGTCCTGACGGGCTGCTCGAGCGGCAGCAGCGGCGCGAGCGGCGGCGGGAGCGGGGCGATCGACGGGACGATCACCCTGCAGACGTGGGCGCTCACGCCGACGTACACGGACTACCTGCAGAGCGTCATCTCGGCGTTCGAGAAGGAGCACCCGAAGGCGACCGTGAAGCTCCAGGACCAGCCGGGCGACGGCTACGCCGACAAGGTGCTCAGCCAGGCGTCGTCGAACAGCCTGCCCGACGTGGTCAACCTGCCGCCGGACATCGCGCTGCCGCTCGCGAAGCGGGGCTTCCTGCAGGACGTGTCGAAGGACGACAGCAAGCTCGGCAGCACGTACGTCGCCGGCGCACTGGACTCGTACCGGTACAAGGGGCTCGATGGCACGTACGGCTACCCCTGGTACCTCAACACGGACGTCGACTACTGGAACAAGACGATGTTCGACAAGTGCGGCCTCGACGCGGACAACCCGCCGAAGACCACCGACGAGCTGTTCACGCAGGCCAAGACGATGCACAGCAACTGCCCGGACGACTACCTGATGAGCCGGAAGCCCGGACTCGGTGACCTCACGCTCGCCGGGGTCAAGGTGCTGAACTCGGACGGCACGAAGTTCACCTTCGCCGACTCGTCGAAGGCCGTCGACCTGATCGACCGCTACAAGGAGGCGTACCAGGACGGCTACATGCCCTCGACCGTCCTGAACAGCGACTACCTCGGCAACTCGACGCTGTTCACGCAGCAGAAGGTCGCGTGGACGACCGGCGGCGCGACGGCGCTCTCGGACATGATCAAGAACAACCCGTCGCTCAAGGGCAACGTCGTGGTCAGCCCGGCGCTCGACACCCCGCCGCTGTACGTGCAGGGCCTGTCGGTGTCGAGCAAGTCGAAGCACCTCGCCACGGCCGAGGCGTTCGCGCAGTTCATGACGAACGCGAAGAACCAGGAGGCGTTCGCCCACCAGGTGAACATCTTCCCGTCGACCACGTCGTCGCAGTCCGACCCGTACTTCTCGAAGGACGACGGCACCGTGAACGGCACGGCACGCGTCCTCGCGAACGAGGCCCTGAAGCAGGCGAAGGTGCTCAACCCGGTCGAGGCGAACTCCGCGATGACGGACTTCCTCGACCAGCAGATCGCCCTCGCCATGAAGGGGCAGGTCGCGCCGGAGCAGGCCCTGCAGACCGCGCAGGACAAGATGAACTCGCTCCTGGCCAACGGCTGATGCGCGCCAACCGCTGGTTCACGCCCTGGCTGCTCGTCCTGCCGGCCCTCGTCTGGCTCCTCGCGTTCAGCCTGTGGCCGTCGATCAACACCGTCCGGTTGTCGTTCACGAACGCCAGCCCGCTGGGGGGCGTGAGCCAGTGGGTGGGCTTCCGGAACTTCGAGACCCTGCTCGCCGACCCACAGGTGTGGGAGGCGCTGCTCAACAGCGTCGTCTACATGGCGGTCTGCCTGCCGCTCCTGACGATCGGCCCGCTGCTCATCGCGGTGCTCGTGCAGCAGAAGCTCCCCGGCATCGCGTTCTTCCGGACCGCGTTCTACACGCCGGTGATCGCGAGCGCGGTCGTGGTCGGGCTCATCTGGACCTGGATCCTCGACGACCGCGGCGTCGTCAACGAGATGGCCCAGGCGCTCGGCGTCGTGCAGGGCGCGATCCCGTTCCTGACCGACCGGTGGCTGCTGCTGTTCAGCGCGATCAGCCTGACCGTCTGGAAGGGCCTCGGGTACTACATGATCATCTTCCTGGCGGCACTCGGGAACGTCGGCAAGGACCTGCACGAGGCCGCCGCGCTCGACGGCGCCGGGGCGGTGCGCCGGTTCTGGTCGGTCACGGTCCCGGGGGTCCGGGGCACCATGACGCTCGTCGGGATCCTGGTCTGCGTCAGTGCGCTCCGGGTGTTCAGCGAGCTCTACATCCTCACCAACGGCACCGGCGGTCCGGGCGGGCAGGACAATTCGCTCGTCATGCTCATCCAGCAGTACGCCCGCGGGTTCACCGGCAACCTCGGCTACGCGTCCGCCCTGAGCCTGCTGCTCTTCGTGGTCACGCTCCTGCCGATGCTCGCCCTCGCCCGCATGAACAGCAAGGCCGACAAGTGACGAACACGACCAGCACGACCGAACCGGCCCTCGGCGGCGCCGCGGGCGCAGCCGTACCCACACCGGACGTGACCGGCGCGACGGACGCACGCCGGGCCCGGCCCCCGCGTCGCCGCCGCGCGGTGTGGGGCGTCATGTCCACCCGCGAGAAGGTCGTCCGCTACGTCCTGCTCGTCGTGGTGCTGTTCATCACGATCGGGCCGTTCCTCTGGCAGCTCTCGACGTCGCTCAAGGGCGCCGGCGAGGACATCTACACGGCGAACCCGTCGTTCATCCCGTCCGAGCCGACGATCGAGAACTACCTCAAGGTCGCGGCGGCGATCCCGGTCTGGCGGTACATCGGCAACTCGGTGCTCGTCGCGGCGATCGACGTCGTCGGGAACATCGTGTTCGCGACGCTCGCCGGCTTCGCCCTGGCCCGGCTGCAGTGGCGGTTCCGCAAGCTCGTGCTCGGCCTCTTCCTCGCGACGCTCGTGCTCCCCGGCGAGGCCACGATCATCAGCCAGTTCGTCACCGTGAAGGACCTCGGCCTGGCCGACAACCTGGTCGGCGTCGCCCTGCCCGGGATGATCGCGGCGCTCAACGTCCTGCTCATGTTCAACGCGTTCCGGCAGATCCCCGAGGAGATCGACCAGGCGGCCGTCGTCGACGGCGCGAACGCGATGCAGCGCCTGCGGTACATCTCGCTGCCCGCCGTGCAGGGCACGATCGCCGTGATCGCGATCTTCTCGTTCATCGGGGCGTGGGACGACTTCCTGTGGCCGCTCATCGTTCTGCAGTCCCCGCAGAACCTCACGCTGACCGTGGGGCTGCAGTACCTGCAGGGCACGTTCGCCACCGACCAGCGGATGATCGCCGCCGGCACGATGATCGCCTTCATCCCGATCGCCGTGGTCTTCGCCGTCCTGCAGCGCTTCTTCTTCAAGGGAGTGGAAGAGGGCGGGGTGAAGGGCTGATGCGCTTCGGCGTCAACCACACCCCGTCGGTCGGGTGGTTCCACTCGTGGCTCGACTTCTCGCCGTCGGACACCGCCAGGGACCTCGAGCAGATCGCGTCGCTCGGCGCGGACCACGTGCGGATCTTCCCCCTGTGGCCGGTCGTGCAGCCGAACCGGACGATGATCCGGCAGCGGGCGCTCGACGACGTCGCGACCGTCGTCGACATCGCCGGGTCGTTCGGACTCGACGTGAACGTCGACGCGCTGCAGGGGCACCTGTCGAGCTTCGACTTCGTGCCGGCCTGGCTCGACACCTGGCACCGCCGCAACCTGTTCACCGACCCGGACGTCGTCGCCTCGACCGTCGCCTACGTCGAGGCGCTCGCCCGGACCGTCGCGGACCGGCCGAACCTGCTCGGCATCACGATCGGCAACGAGGTCAACCAGTTCGCGCACGCACCGCACCCCGCGCCGTTCGGCGTCACCGCCGAGCAGGGGCACGCATGGGCGGCGACGATGGTCGCCGCCGCCCGGCGGGGCCTGGGGACGGACGGGGGACGCGGACTGGAGGCACGGCGCGGGTCCGCCCCGCTGGTCACCGTCGCGCAGTACGACGCGGCCTGGTACGACGACGCGCAGCCCTTCGGCCCGGAGCACGCGGCGGACCACGGCGACGCGACGGTCACGCACTCCTGGGTGTTCAACGGCGCGGCACAGCTCCACGGCGCCCTCGGACCCGGTTCGGTGCGGCACGGCGAGTACCTGCTGCAGCTCGCCGCGGCCTGGAACCGGGACCCGCACCGGCCGAACTGGTTGCAGGAGGTCGGCGCCCCGACGAACGTCGTCCCGCCCGCCGACGCCGCGTCCTTCACCGAGCAGACCATCCGACACGTCCTCGGGGCGCAGGACGTGCTCGGCGTGACGTGGTGGTGCTCGCACGACGTCGCCCGGTCCCTCGCCGACTTCCCCGAGCTCGAGTACGACCTCGGGCTGTTCACGAACGACGGTCGGCGGAAGCCCGCGGGCGAAGCGTTCGCCGCCCTCGCTCGATCTGCGCCCGCATCGCCGGCCGCCCCGCCCGCCACCGGGATCGTCCTCGACGACGTCGGGCCCGACGGCACCCCGCGCCCCGGCGTCCGGGCCGACTGTGCCCCCGGTGGACGGTTCGCGGCCGGCTGGCTCGCACTCGCCGAGGCCGCGCCGGACGGCCGCGGTCCGCAGGTGCTGCTGCGGTCCCGGCTCCACGAGGACGTCCTGCGCGCAGCACGCGGCATCACGACGATCGAGCACGTGCCCGACGGCCTGGACGGCACCGTCCTCGCCGTCGCCCACCCCGCCACCGGCGCCTGAGCGCCCGACCTCCCACACCGCTCCACCCGGAAGGACCCCATGCACGACGACATCCCCCTCACCACCGGACGCGCCCGCCGGGTGCTCGACGAGCGCATCCTGCCGGCCGTGCACGCCACGTCGGTCCCGCTCGAGGTCGCCTGGCACGAGCTGCCGGGGGAGCCGGTCCCGCCCGCCGAGGGGCTCGCGCTCGACTGGACGCCGTACGAGGTCGGGACGCCGTGGGGCGCCGCGTGGGGGACGACCTGGTTCCGCCTGACCGGGACCGTGCCGGCGGCGTACGCCGGGCAGCGTGTCGAGGCGGTCGTCGACCTCGGCTTCGACAAGAACATGCCGGGGTTCCAGTGCGAGGGGCTCGTGTACCGCGCCGACGGGACCCCGGTGAAGTCGATCAACCCCCGGAACCAGTGGGTGCTCGTCACCGAGCGGGCCGAGGGCGGGGAGACCGTCGAGCTGTTCGTCGAGGCGGCGTCGAACCCCGTCCTGCTCGACTACCACCCCTTCCTGCCGACGCAGGAGGGCGACGTGCAGACCTCGTCGTCGAAGCGCCTCTACACGAGCCGCCGGATGGACCTCGCGGTGTTCGCGTCCGAGGTGCACGAGCTGTCGCTCGACCTCGAGGTGCTGCTCGAACTCCAGGCCCAGCTCCCCGACGGGCCGCGGCGGATGCGCATCCTGCAGGCGCTCGACGACGCCCTGGACCGCCTCGACCTGCAGCGCATCGCCGAGACCGCCGCGGACGCCCGGGCAGCCCTGGTCGGCGTCCTCGCCGCCCCGGCCGAGGCCTCCGCGCACACTGTCTCGGCGATCGGCCACGCGCACATCGACTCCGCGTGGCTCTGGCCGGTGCGCGAGACGATCCGCAAGGTCGCCAGGACCACGTCGACGATGACCGAGCTCATCGACCAGACCGACGACTTCCTGTACGGCATGTCCAGCGCGCAGCAGTACGCCTGGATCAAGGAGCACCGCCCCGAGGTGTACGCCCGGGTCCGGGACGCCGTGGCCGCCGGTCGGTTCCTGCCCCTCGGCGGGATGTGGGTCGAGTCGGACACCGTGATGCCGACGGGCGAGAGCATCGTGCGGCAGTTCTCGCAGGGGCAGCGGTTCTTCGAGCGCGAGTTCGGGATCCGTCCGAAGGGCGTCTGGCTGCCGGACAGTTTCGGGTACTCGCCGGCCCTGCCGCAGCTCATGCGCCGTGCCGGCTTCGAGTGGTTCTTCACGCAGAAGATCTCGTGGAACCAGGTGAACAAGTTCCCGCACCACACGTTCCTCTGGGAGGGCATCGACGGCTCGCGGGTGTTCTCGCACTTCCCGTCGATGGACACGTACAACTCGCGGCTCTCCGGCGAGGAGGTCGCGAAGGCCTCCCGGCAGTTCCGCGAGAACCGCCTGGCCTCCGGCTCGATCGCCCCCGTCGGGTGGGGCGACGGTGGCGGCGGCACCACGCGCGAGATGACCGGCACGGCCGCGCGGCTCGCCGACCTCGAGGGCAGCGCGAAGGTCCGGTGGGAGCACCCGGACGCGTTCTTCGACCGGGCGAAGTCCGAGCTCGTGGATCCGCCCGTGTGGGTGGGGGAGCTGTACCTCGAGCTGCACCGGGCGACCCTGACCAGCCAGCACCGGACGAAGCAGGGCAACCGCCGGTGCGAGCAGCTGCTGCTCGAGGCCGAGCTCTGGGCGACGACCGCGACGGCCCGCACCGACTTCGCGTACCCGTACGACGAACTCGACGCCCTCTGGCAGCAGGTCCTGCTGCAGCAGTTCCACGACATCCTGCCCGGCACCTCGATCGCCTGGGTGCACCGCGAGGCGGTGGCGAAGTACGCCGAGACGGCCGCCGCGCTGACCGCGATCACCGAGCGCGCGCTGGCGGCGCTCGCCGGTCCGGGTGACGTACCGGTCGTCGTCAACCCGGCCCCGTTCCTCCAGGCCGGCGCACCCGCGCTGGGGGCGACCACCGCGGCCGACGTGCCGGCGGCGACCCCGGTGTCGTTGACCGAGCGGGACGGCGGGTGGTTGCTCGCCAACGACCTGGTGCGGGTCGTCGTCGACGCGCGCGGGCTCGTCACGAGCGCGGTGGACCTGTCGACCGGGCGCGACGCGATCGCGCCCGGCCGCGTCGCGAACCTGCTGCAGCTGCACCAGGACTTCCCGAACATGTGGGACGCGTGGGACGTCGACCGCTACTACCGCAACCGCGTCGAGGACCTGACCGACGTCACCGGGCTGCGTGCCGCCGTCGACGACACCGGTGCCGCCCGGGTGGTCGTCGAGCGGGCGTTCGGCGACTCGACCGTGACGCAGGAGATCGTCCTGGCGCCCGGCTCCCGGACGCTCGAGTTCGACCAGGTCACCGACTGGCACGAGACCGAGAAGTTCCTCAAGGTGGCGTTCCCGCTCGACGTCCGCGCCGAGCACACCGTCGCCGAGACGCAGTTCGGCGCGCAGAAGCGCGTGACGCACACGAACACGTCGTGGGAGGCCGCGAAGTTCGAGACCTCGATGCACCGCTACGTGCTCGTCGAGGAGCCCGGATTCGGGGTCGCCCTGGTCAACGACTCGATCCACGGCTTCGACACCACCCGCGACGCGGTCGACGGCCACGTCACCACGACCGTGCGGCTCTCGCTGCTGCGCGCGCCGCGGTTCCCGGACCCGGAGACCGACCAGGGCGTGCAGACGCACCGGTACGGCATCGTGGTCGGCACCGACCAGCTCGGGGCGACGGCGGCCGGCGTCGTGATGAACGCCGGCGCCCGTACGGTGACCGGCGGGCACGGCTTCGCGCCGCTCGTGCGGGTCGCCGGCGACGTCGTCCTGTCGAGCGTCAAGCTCGCCGACGACCGCTCGGGCGACCTGGTCGTCCGCGTGTACGAGCCCGCTGGGCGCCGGGGGACCGGCCACGTCGCCGTGGACGGACCCTTCGGCGACCCGACCGAGGTGACGCTGCTCGAGGAACCACTCGCGGCGATCGACCCGTCCGCGTTCGCCGTCAGCGCCTACGAGGTGCGCACCGTCCGGTTCGCGCGCGCCTGACCACCGCTCGCAGTCCCACCAGCGGTCGCAGTCCCACCAGTTCGAGGAGGAACGAGATGAAGCACTCAACGAAGCTCGGGATCGTCGCGGCGCTCGCCGCGGCGCTCGCCGTCCCGATGGTCCCGGCGGCCGCGTCCGCCGCACCGTCGCCCACCGGCCTGTCCCACGGTGTCGGGGCATCCCGCGGGGTCGGGCACGGCAAGCAGCCGCACGCCGCCCCGACGAAGGACGGGCCGACGAGCATCGCCTACGTCGAGGTCAACAACGACCAGCTCGCGAACGTCGGCCGTTACACACTCGCCGACGGCGCGAACGCGTTCGACGTGGCGATCATCTTCGCCGCGAACATCAACTGGGACGGGTCGAAGGCCGTCCTGTACGACAACGAGAACGTGCAGCGCACGCTCGACGACGCCGCGACCCAGATCCGGCCGCTGCAGGCGAAGGGCATCAAGGTCTCGCTGTCGATCCTCGGCAACCACCAGGGCGCCGGCATCGCGAACTTCCCGACGCAGGCCGCCGCGGAGGACTTCGCCGCCCAGGTGTCCGCGACCGTCGCGAAGTACGGGCTCGACGGCGTCGACCTCGACGACGAGTACTCCGACTACGGCACGAACGGCACCCCGCAGCCGAACCAGCAGTCCATCGGTTGGCTCATCAGCGCGCTGCGCGCCGACATGCCCGGCAAGCTCGTCTCGTTCTACGACATCGGCCCGGCGTCCGACGCGCTGTCGTCGTCGAGCCCGGCGATCGGGTCGCAGCTCGACTACGCCTGGAACGCCTACTACGGCACGTACTCGGCGCCGTCGATCCCCGGGCTCGGGAAGTCGCGGCTGTCGGCGGCGGCGGTCGACATCCAGAACACCCCGCAGTCGACGGCGGTGTCCCTGGCCCAGCGGACGAAGGCTGACGGCTACGGCGTCTTCATGACGTACAACCTGCCCGACGGCGACGTCTCGCCGTACGTGTCGTCGTTCACGCAGGTGCTCTACGGGCAGGCCGCGTCGTACCGCTGACCTCGCCTCCGCACGGCGGCCCGCGCCCCGCGCTCCCCGGCTCCGGCCTGGAGGCGCGGGGCGCGTCCGTCGCGCCGTGTCGGCATCTCGGGGGACGAGTCTGTACCCCGTTCGTGGGCTGTCGTGTCCGCGGAGCGCGGGGTGGAATGGTCGGTGCAGGACACCCCTGCGTGCTTCACCCGAAGGAGCCGCATGACCGTCACGCTCGCCCGCGCTGTCCAGGCGCCCACCGGGCTCGCGTCCGCCGCGCTCGCGCCCGCCGCCGCGACCCTGCGGCCGCTGCCGCGGCAGGCGGTCCGTTGGTCGCTCCGCGCCGCGTTCGCGGCGCCGTACGTCGTCCTCGCGCTGGTGGCGGCCCGCGCCACGCCGACGCCGCTCCTCGGGCTGACGGGCAACCAGGTGACGCTCGACCGGGCGACCGCAGCACTCGACGACGGGGTCGTACAGGCGATCGGGCAGCTCTACCCCCTGCTGTCCGGGGTCCTGCTCCGGTTCATGCCCTTCGGTGTCCAGGGTGCGGCGGTGCTCGGCGCCGTCGCCGCCGGGGTCCTGCTCCAGGTGCTCGCCCAGGACATGCTCCGCCGCGGGCTGCGGATGCGCGAGGTCGTGGCCTTCACGGTCGCCCTCGGCGCGAACCCGCTGTACGCGTTCGTCGCGCTGAACGACCTGCAGGCGTTCCTCGGCATCGCGCTCTTCGCCCTCGCGGTCGTCGACATGGTCCGGTTCTTCGCGTGGGGCGACACGCAGGCGGGCTTCCGCGCCGGCCTCGCGCTCATGCTCTCCACGCTGCTCGACCCGATGGGGTTCGTCTACGTCAGCATCGCAGCGCTCGCCGCCCCCGTGCTCGACCTGGCGCGGCACGACCAGCGTGGCATCCGTCGGGCGAACGTGCTCGTCCTCGTGTTCCCCAGCGTCGCGGTCGCGCTCTCCACCGCCGTGCTCGACTGGATGGTGCTCCACGATCCCTTCGCTGCGATCCGCGGCACGATCGACGTCTCGCCGCAGCGGTTGGCCGGGCTGCACCACCTGTTCGCCACCGCTGACGGGCTGCTCCTGATCGCGATGGTCGTCGCCGGCGCGACGCTGGCCCTGCTCGTCGGTCGACCGGGTGCGATCGCCCTCGTCGTCGCGCTCTTCGTCGGGATCATCGGCGGCTACGCGATCGGTCTCGTCCCGATCGCTGCGGCGGGCACGTGTTCGTGACGATGCTCAGTGTCGCGATCGCGATCCTGCCGCCGGTCCAGAGCCGGCTGACCGGCGTACTCGTCGTCGTGCTCGCGGTGCTGCAGGTGCCGCTCGCGTGGGCAGCTTCCTCCCAGCGAGAGGTGGTCGTGGAGTGGATGCACGCACTCGTGGCGGCGGTGTCCGGGTGACCGTCGCCGAGTCCGCTCCCGAGGTCCCGCCCAGCGTCCCACCCGCAGTCGTCCGCGTCCCACAGGGCCGGCACCGCGGCCACGAGATCGATTGGCGCCCGCGACACCGCTGCTCCGTCCGACGCCACGTCGAGGAGGGCTGGGTCGCCTCGGCCCGCATCCGGGAGGGCGTGATCGTCCTCACGAGCGGTCGGTCCGACCCGGACGTGCTGCGCGCAGCACTGGCCGAGGAGTTCGGGGAGCCGGTCGTGCTCCGCAGCGCCACCGAGGCCGCCATGCGGCAGCGCATCGCGTACGAGCTCGAGGAGGAGGTCGCCGACCTCGCCGCCCACGGTCTCGCCCGGACGAACCCGGCCCTCTCCGCCCGCACCGTCCTGTCGCGCGGTCAACAGG
Organism: Curtobacterium citreum; assembly: GCF_006715175.1. Classification (NCBI taxonomy): domain Bacteria; kingdom Bacillati; phylum Actinomycetota; class Actinomycetes; order Micrococcales; family Microbacteriaceae; genus Curtobacterium; species Curtobacterium citreum. The sequence continues at coordinate 1,249,406 of NZ_VFMQ01000001.1, forward strand.
TCGGCGGCGCGCTCGCGCTGCTCGTGTTCGCTGCGTGTCTCGTCGCGGTGCCGGGCACCACCGTCGCGATCGCGACCGCCGTCCTGTCGATCGGGTTCCTGGCCGGCATCGTGTTCAAGTTCTGGGTGTCGATGGTCGGAGCGCGCTTCGACCTCGTCGAGCAGATCTCCGTCGACGACGTCGCCGTGCTCGACGACGACGCGCTGCCGACCTACACCGTCCTCGTGCCCGTCTTCCGCGAGGCGAACATCGTGCACGCCCTCGTCCGCAACCTCGAGGTCCTGGACTGGCCGAAGGACCGGCTCGAGGTCCTGGTGCTCGTCGAGGCCGAGGACCATGCCACGCGCGAGGCGGTCGTCGACGCCGATCCTCCGGAGTGGATGCGCATCGTCATCGTGCCGCCGGGCTCGCCGCAGACGAAGCCGCGCGCCTGCAACGTCGGGCTCGCCATCGCCCAGGGGGAGTACGTCGTCATCTACGACGCCGAGGACCGACCCGACCCGGACCAGCTCAAGAAGGTGTTCCTGACCTTCGACCGCGCCGGCGACGACACCGTGTGCGTGCAGGCTGCCCTGAGCTACTTCAACGCCGACGAGAACGCGCTCACCCGGATGTTCACGCTCGAGTACTCGTACTGGTTCGACTACATGCTCGCCGGGCTCGACGCCCGGGAGCTGCCGATCCCGCTCGGTGGCACGTCGAACCACTTCCGCACCGACCTGCTCCGCGAACTCGGCGGGTGGGACCCGTACAACGTCACCGAGGACGCCGACCTCGGCATCCGGGCCTCGGCCGTCGGGTACCGCGTCGCCGTGGTGAACTCCACGACGATGGAGGAGGCGAACACCTCGATCCCGAACTTCGTCCGGCAGCGCTCCCGCTGGATCAAGGGCTACATGCAGACCGCCCTCGTGCACGCCCGGCGTCCCCGTGCACTCGTCGGCGAGATCGGCCCACGCCGTGCCGCTGCGTTCGCCCTGCTCATCGCCGGCACACCGCTCACCTTCCTCGGCATGCTGCCCGGTGTCGTGGTGACGATCGCGACGCTCGTGCTGCCGGCGGGGTGGACGTCCCCGATGTTCCCCGCGCCCGTGCTCTGGCTGTGCGTGCTCGACTTCCTGCTCGGCAACGCGACGATGATCTACCTGACCATGATGGGACCGTACAAGCGGGGACGCTTCGACCTGATGGGGTGGGCGCTCCTCAACCCGCTGTACTGGATCCTGCACTCCGTCGCCGCGTACAAGGGCCTTTGGCAACTCATCACCCGGCCGCACTACTGGGAGAAGACGGAGCACGGCCTGACGAAGACGACCGCTTGAGACCTACGATGCCCGCGTGGAGCTCACGTTCGAGGCAGAGGTGGTCGAGTGGCGCGGTCCGGCGCCGTACGTGTACGCGGTGGTGCCCGACGACCTCGCCGACCTCGTCCACGAGCTCGCGTCCGAGCTGACCTACGGCTGGGGCGTCGTCCCGGCGGGCGTCGCGATCGGGCGGGTGCGATGGACGACGTCGCTGTTCCCGAAGGACGGCGGGTACCTCGTGCCGCTGCGGAAGGCGGAGCGGACCCGGACAGGGGTCGGCCCCGGCGATACGGTGCACCTCACCCTGACGCTCGGCGCCCCCTGAGCAGCACCCCTGGCGCACCGCCCACCGGCATCCGGACGAGCGGGTGACGACCGCGCGGATCGCTGATGACGACCGCGCGGAGCGCTGATGACACGGAGGGGATGACGGGAATCGAACCCGCGTGGCCAGTTTGGAAGACTGGGGCTCTACCATTGAGCTACATCCCCGCGCTGCAGCACTGGTTGCGCAGCGCCACCATCGTAGCGGACGAACGACCCCCGACATGCCATCGAACGTGTTGCCGCAGCCCGACCCGGGCGACACCCGGCGGATCCGCCGCTCGCGGGTGGTGTCGTTCGTGCTGCTGGCCCTCGCCGCCGTGGTGTTCTCGCTCCGGCCGGAGGTCTTCGGCGACCCGCAGGCCCAGCCGTGGCACGCGCTCCTGCACGTGTGGCGGATCGTCGTCGGACTCCTGCTCGTCCTGGGCGCGGGAGCGGTGCAGGTGGCCGTCGGGGTTCGCTGGCGGCAGGGCCTCCGTCGGGCGGCCGACCCGGCTCCTCCACAGCGCGGCACGCCGCCCGGGAACCAGTCACCGGCGGACCGCTAGACTCGTCGCGGTCGTGCGTGCCCTCGGGTGTGCGCGGCCACCCTGGCCCAGTCACGGGGCGTAGCTCAGCTTGGTAGAGCGCCCGCTTTGGGAGCGGGAGGTCGCAGGTTCAAATCCTGTCGCCCCGACCAGGTCCACACGAACGTCAACCAACAGGAGTACATCCCTTGGCCACCAGCACCGTCGACAAGGTGAGCGACACCCGCGTCAAGCTCACCGTGAACGTGACGCCGGAAGATCTCAAGCCGAGCATCGACCACGCGTACAAGCACATCGCCGAGCAGATCAACATCCCCGGCTTCCGCAAGGGCAAGGTCCCGCCGGCGATCGTCGACCAGCGTGTCGGCCGCGGCGAGGTCCTGAACCACGCCGTCGGCGACGCGATCGACACCTTCTACCGCCAGGCGGTGGAGGAGCAGGAGCTGCGCATCCTCGGCCGCGCCGAGGCCGACGTCGCCGAGCTCCCCAACGTGAAGGACTTCACGGGCGACCTCGTCCTCACCTTCGAGGTGGACGTCCGCCCCGAGTTCGACCTGCCGAAGTACGACGAGTACGAGCTGACGGTCGACGCGGTCGAGGTCTCCGACGACGAGGTCGAGGAGGAGCTGCAGAACCTGCGCACCCGCTTCGGCACGCTCGTGACGGTCGATCGTCCGGCCAAGACCGGCGACTTCGCCCAGATCGACCTGACCGCCACCATCGGTGACGACGAGGTCGACTCGGCCACCGGCGTCTCCTACGAGATCGGCTCGGGCGACCTGCTCGAGGGCATCGACGAGGCGCTCGAGTCCCTGACCGCCGGCGAGTCGACGACCTTCGAGTCGACGCTGGTCGGTGGCGACCGCGAGGGCGAGACCGCCCAGATCGCCGTCACCGTCACCGCCGTCAAGGAGCGCGAGCTCCCCGAGGCCGACGACGAGTTCGCCCAGATCGCCAGCCAGTTCGACACCATCGACGAGCTCAAGGCGGACCTCAAGGAGCAGATCGCCAAGTCGAAGACCTTCGGCCAGGGTGCTGCTGCGCGCGACAAGCTCGTCGAGAAGCTCATCGAGGACGTCAACATCCCGATCTCGGAGCAGCTCATCGAGGACGAGGTGCACCGTCACCTCGAGCAGGAGAACCGCCTCGAGGACGAGGAGCACCGCAAGGAGGTCTCCGAGTCCAGCGAGAAGGCCTTCCGTTCGCAGATCCTGCTCGACGCGATCGCCGAGAAGGAGGAGATCCAGGTCTCCCAGGAGGAACTGACCCAGTACCTCATCCAGGCTGCGGCGCAGTACGGCATGGAGCCCGCCGAGTTCATCAAGGTGATCGACCAGAACGGTCAGATCCCGGGCATGGTCGGCGAGGTCGCCCGCTCGAAGGCGGTCGCGACCGTCCTGTCGAAGGTGACCGTCAAGGACTCCAACGGCGGCGACGTCGACCTCTCCGCCTTCACGGCGGGCGTCGCGCAGACCCCGTCGGAGGACGCGGAGTAGTCCGCGACCACCTTCCGGACAGGAGGCGCGGTGCCAGCTGGCACCGCGCCTCCTGTCCGTTGGCGGGCCGGCCCGACCGCCCAGAGCGAACAGACGCGAACAGCCGCGTTGCACCCGATAAGTTCGACATCAAGCGACAACTGAACGGGAGCTTTTCCATGGCCGAAGCGACACTGAACCCCAGTGTTTTTGACCGCCTTCTGAGAGACCGGATCGTGTGGCTCGGCTCTGAGGTCCGCGACGAGAACTCGAACGAGATCGCAGCGAAGCTGCTGATGCTCGCCGCCGAGGACCCTGAGAAGGACATCTACCTCTACATCAACTCGCCCGGTGGCTCGATCACCGCGGGCATGGCGATCTACGACACGATGCAGTTCGTGCCGAACGACATCGTCACCGTGGGCATCGGCCTCGCCGCCTCGATGGGGCAGTTCCTGCTCTCCTCGGGCACCCCGGGCAAGCGCTACATCACCCCGAACGCGCGCGTGCTCCTGCACCAGCCGTCCGGTGGCTTCGGCGGCACCGCTGCCGACATCCAGACGCAGGCCAAGGTCATCCTCGACATGAAGCAGCGGATGGCGGAGCTCACGGCCGAGCAGACCGGCAAGTCGATCGAGCAGATCCTCAAGGACAACGACCGCGACAACTGGTTCACGGCGCAGGAAGCCCTGGAGTACGGCTTCGTCGACCACCTCCGTGCGTCCTCGAACGAGGTCGTCGGCGGCGGCGGAACCGTGGGCGACGGCGAGACGCCGACCGCGGCTGCCGAGCCCGAGTCCCACTGACCACCACCGAAGAGAAGGAAACGAGAATGCACCTCCCCATGCTCGGTGGCGCGCAGAACGTCCCGGCTCCGTCCGATCGCTACATCCTCCCCAGCTTCGAGGAGCGCACGGCCTACGGCTTCAAGCGCCAGGACCCGTACGCGAAGCTGTTCGAGGACCGCATCGTGTTCCTCGGCGTGCAGGTGGACGACGCGTCCGCCGACGACGTCATGGCCCAGCTGCTCGTGCTCGAGTCGATGGACCCGGACCGCGACATCGTGATGTACATCAACTCGCCCGGTGGCTCGTTCACCGCGATGACGGCGATCTACGACACGATGCAGTACATCCGTCCGCAGATCCAGACCGTGTGCCTGGGCCAGGCGGCCTCGGCCGCGTCGGTGCTCCTCGCTGCCGGTACCCCGGGCAAGCGTCTGGCGCTCCCGAACGCCCGTGTGCTCATCCACCAGCCGGCGACCCAGCAGGGCGGCGGCCAGGCGTCGGACATCGAGATCCAGGCGGCGGAGATCCTCCGCATGCGCACCTGGCTCGAGGAGACGCTGTCGAAGCACTCGAACCGCACGCCGGAGCAGGTCAACAACGACATCGAGCGCGACAAGATCATGTCCGCGGAAGAGGCACTCGAGTACGGCCTGATCGACCAGGTCCTCACGAGCCGCAAGAACCTGCCGGCGCTCGTCAAGTAGCACCAGCGCGACGACGGCCCCGCACCTCCCGGTGCGGGGCCGTCGTCGTGTCGCGGGGCCGTCGTCGTGTTGCGGATCAGTCCTCGTCGTCGTGCGGGTCGGCGGTCGGGGCCGGGCGGCGTCGCAGGAGCAGGAGGACCGCGACGACCAGGCCGGCGAGCACGACCCCGCCGGCGCCGATCCACAGCGCGTCGGTCGCCGTCGAGTCGCCCGCGCTGGTCGCGGTGCCGGACTCGTCCGCGCCGGACCCTGCGCTCGCCCGATCGGTGGCGCAGACCGGCGGGTCGGTCGTGCCGCCCGCGGGGGAGAAGCCCGCGGGGGCGTCCCACGTGAAGTCGTACCGGTCGGACACGGTGTGGCCGTCGGCGGAGACGATCTGCCACTCGACCGCGTACTTCCCGGACTTCCCGAGGGCGGCCTTCGTGGTCATCGACGGCCCGTCCACCGTGACGCAGCCGTCCTCGTAGTACCGGCCGTCCGGCCCGAGGACCCGGAACGCGAAGCCCGAGTCCGATCCGCCGATCTCGAGCAGCCGGTCGTTCGTGGTGATGTCGAACCGGCCCGGGAGCGCGGTGAGCGTCCCACCGACCTGCGGCGTCGACGACACCAGGTAGTTGTGCGCGCTGGCGGGGGCGGCGAGCCCGAGGACCGCACCGCCCGCGATCGCGAGGGCCGTGGCGGACGCGGCCACGATCCTCCCGGCCGACCGCCGACCCGGGGCGGACCGACGGCCCGGCGTGGGACGGGTCACTTCGCGGCGTCCCGGCGGCGGGTGGCGGCGACCGCGACGACCAGGCCGACGGCGCCGACGACCAGGCCGCCGAGACCGAGGAAGCGGCCGACCAGGTCGGGCTGGGCGGTGGTGCTCGTCGACGCGGCGGCCGTGGTGGCGGGGGCGTCGTCGTCACCGCTCGTGGCGGTCGCGGCGGTCAGGACGATCGACGGGGCGGGGTGCTCCGGCTCGGCCTTGCCGGTCTGCTGCACCTGGTCCCAGTCGGTCGTGCCACGCTCGCAGGTCTGCACGACCGGGAAGGACACGCGGTCGCCGGGCTTGCCGTCGGGCAGCGAGAACGACAGCGAGAAGGTGTCGCGTTCGTCCGCGGGGAGCGGCGTCTTGGCGGTGTAGATGACGCTCGTGACGCGGACGGCGCCGGCCTCGTCCTCGTCGCTGCTGCTCGACGCCCCGCTCGTGTACGGCTCGGTCGTCTTGGTGATGGTCCAGTTCGGGTTGACCGTCGGCGTGACCTCGATGACGGACTTCGGCACCTGGAACTCGAGCTTCGTGGTGGGGGAGCCGTCGCAGCCGTGCGGCACCGAGAAGGTCGCCGTGGTGTAGGAGTTCGCCGCGGTGGAGGTCGCGTCGGCCTCGACGTGGGCGCTGGCGGCGGCCGCCGTGCCGAGGACGATCGCGGCGGTCACGCCGAGGGTGGCGGTGCCGACGAGGGCGAGGCGCTTGGTCATGGGGTCCTTCCGGTTTCTACAACTTGTAGAGCAGCGGTGCAACGGTACCAGGAGACGACGCCGTGGGCGAACGCCGCGGGACAGGCCGGACGGCGTCGCGGTGGGTGTCGCCGGATGCGGTTAGGCTCGGTCAAACCGGGCGGGTCACCCGCGCGGAGGTCAACCAGGGAGGGCACCGCCATGGCACGCATCGGAGAGAGCGCCGACCTGCTGAAGTGCTCCTTCTGCGGCAAGAGCCAGAAGCAGGTCCAGCAGCTCATCGCCGGGCCGGGCGTCTACATCTGTGACGAGTGCGTCGAGCTCTGCAACGAGATCATCGAGGAGCGTCTGGCCGAGGCGGGCGAGGACACCGCGAGCGGGGACTTCGAGCTCCCGAAGCCGCGCGAGATCTTCGACTTCCTGCAGGAGTACGTCATCGGGCAGGACCCCGCGAAGCGCGCGCTGGCCGTGGCCGTCTACAACCACTACAAGCGCATCCGGGCGCAGGGGCAGATCACCGCGGCGGAAGACCGCGACGACGTCGAGATCGCGAAGTCGAACATCCTGCTCATCGGCCCGACCGGCTGCGGCAAGACCTACCTGGCGCAGACCCTGGCGAAGCGCCTCAACGTGCCGTTCGCCGTCGCCGACGCCACCGCGCTGACCGAGGCCGGCTACGTGGGCGAAGACGTCGAGAACATCCTGCTCAAGCTCATCCAGGCCGCGGACTACGACGTCAAGCGTGCCGAGACCGGGATCATCTACATCGACGAGGTCGACAAGATCGCGCGCAAGGCCGAGAACCCCTCGATCACGCGCGACGTCTCGGGCGAGGGCGTGCAGCAGGCCCTGCTCAAGATCCTCGAGGGCACCACGGCCTCGGTCCCGCCGCAGGGCGGTCGGAAGCACCCGCACCAGGAGTTCATCCAGATCGACACGACGAACGTCCTGTTCATCGTGGCGGGGGCGTTCGCCGGGCTCGAGGACATCGTGTCGTCCCGGGTCGGCAAGCGGGGGATCGGCTTCGGCGCGCCGCTGCACAGCCCGCTCGACCAGCAGGACCTGTTCGCCGACGTCCTGCCGGAGGACCTGCACAAGTTCGGGCTCATCCCCGAGTTCATCGGGCGTCTGCCCGTCGTGACCACGGTGTCGCAGCTCGACCAGTCGGCGCTCATGCAGATCCTGACCGAGCCGAAGAACGCCCTCGTGAAGCAGTACCAGCGGATGTTCCAGATCGACGGGGTCGAGCTCGAGTTCGACCGTGGTGCGCTCGAGGCGATCGCGGACCTCGCCGTCCTGCGGCAGACCGGTGCCCGCGGGCTCCGCGCCATCCTCGAGGAGGTGCTCGGGCCGGTCATGTTCGACGTGCCCTCGGACGACGACGTCGCCCGGGTCGTGATCACCCGCGAGTCCGTGCTCGAGAACGCCGCGCCGACGATCGTGCCGCGGCCGCGGGCGAAGCGCGTCGAGAAGTCCGCGTAGGTCGCGTTGCACGACGGCCCGGTCCCCTCGGGGGCCGGGCCGTCGTCGTGTGCGGGGAGCGGGCGTGAGCGGAGGCGCTCCGCACAACCAGAAGCACACCGCACCACGGCGATCCGTGGCGTGATGTGCTTCCGGTTGAGCGGCAGCGCTCCGTGCCGCCCCCGCGGCCGCCCGCGCCCCCGCGCCCCTACGCCAGCCCGCGGCGGCGCAGCAGCGGCCCGACCTCGGCGTCGCGGCCCCGGAACGCGCGGTAGGCCTCGAGCGGGTCCTGCGCCCCGCCGACCCCGAGCACCATCGTCGCGAAGCGCTCCCCGGCCGACCGGGAGAGCCCGCCGTGCTCGCGGAACCACTCCACGGTGTCGGCGTCGAGCACCTCGGACCAGATGTACCCGTAGTACCCGGCGTCGTACCCGCCCGAGAACGTGTGCGCGAAGTACGTCGACGAGTACCGCGGCGGGACGGCGGCGACGTCGATCCCGGCGGCCGCGAGGGCGTCCCGCTCGAAGTCCTCGACGGACCGGACCGCGGCGGCCGCCTCAGCCGACAGTCGGTGCCACGCCTGGTCGAGGAGTGCCGCGGCGAGGTACTCGGTCGTGCCGAAGCCCTCGTTGAAGCCGGCCGAGTCGCTCAGGCCGAGGACGAGCTCCGGCGGCAGCGGCTCCCCGGTCTCGTGGTGCTTGGCGTAGTTCGCGAGCACGGACGGCCAGGTCACCCACATCTCGTTGACCTGCGAGGGGAACTCCACGAAGTCGCGCTCGACGTTCGTCCCCGAGAACCGCGGGTAGGTCGTCCGGGCGATCAGCCCGTGCAGCGCGTGCCCGAACTCGTGGAAGAGCGTCTCGACCTCGTCCTGGATCAGGAGCGTCGGCGATCCCGGTGCGGGCTTCGCCACGTTGAGGTTGTTCACGACGACCGGGAGCGTGCCGAGCAGGTGCGACTGCTCCACGACGGGGTTCATCCACGCGCCGCCGCGCTTGCCGTCCCGCGTGTAGAGGTCGAGCAGGTACAGGCCGACCTCTGCGCCGTCCTCGGAGCGCACCTCGAAGACGCGGACCTCGTCGTTGTAGCCGTGCAGGTCGGGGCGCTCGGTGAAGGTCAGGCCGTACAGGGCACCGGCGGCGTGGAACACCCCGTCGTGCAGGACCCGGTCGGCCTCCAGGTAGGGGCGGAGCGCGGAGCTGTCGGCGGCGAACTGCTCGCCGCGCAGGACCTCGGTGGCGTACGCCCAGTCCCACGCCTCGACCTCGAAGCCGACGGTGCGGGAGCGGACGGCGCGCTCGTCCTCGGCGTTCGCCGCCGCGGCGGGCACGAGCGAGGACAGCAGCCCCTCGACGGCCTCGGGCGTCCGTGCGGTCTCGTCCGCCGTGACGACCGCCGCGTGGTTCGGGAACCCGAGCAGCGCGGCACGCTCGGCGCGGAGCCGGACGATGCGGAGCAGCACGTCGCGGTTGTCGTGCTCGTTGCCGCGGCGGCCGCGGGAGAGCGAGGCGCGCATGATCCGCTCGCGGAGCCCGCGGTCGGTCAGCGACGCGAGCCACGGGTGGCCCGTGTAGAGCGGCAGCGTCACGAGCCAGCCGTCCAGCCCGCGGTCGGAGGCGGCGCCAGCGGCGGCCGACTTCGCGCCGTCGTCGAGCCCGTCGAGCTCGCGCTCCTCGGTGACGTGCACCGCGAGGTCGTTCGTGTCCTCGAGCAGGTTGCGCTCGAAGGTCGTCGTCAGGGTGGACAGCTCCTGGTTGATCGCCGTCAGTCGTTCCTTGCCGGCGTCGTCGAGCCCCGCGCCGGCGAGGGTCATCTCCGTGTGCACCCGTTCGACCAGGCGACGGTCCTCGTCGGTCAGGTCCGAGCGGTCGCCGAGTGCGGACCGCACCGCGTCGACCCGCGCGTACAGGCGGGAGTCGAGCGTGATCGCGTCCCGGTGCGCAGCGAGGAGCGGGGCGACCTCGGCCTCGAGGTCGTGCAGCTCCGGTGTGGAGTCGGCGGACGACAGCGTGAAGAACACGTGGCTGACGCGGGTCAGCAGCTGGCCGGAGCGCTCGAGTGCCACCAGGGTGTTCTCGAACGTCGGCGGCGCCGGGTCGGTGGCGATCGCCTCGACCTCGGCGCGCTGCTCGGCGATGCCGGCGTCGAACGCCGGACGGAAGTGCTCGAGCCGGACGTCGTCGAACGGCGGGAGGGCGTAGGGGAGGGTGCTCGGTGCGTCGAACGGGTTGGCCATGGCCCCACCCTACGGACCGTCGGTCCGGTCCACAGCCGGACGGGAGGATCGTGGCGGCGCCGCCACGCGCCTCCCGTCCGCCGCCACGCGCCCGGCGTCCGTCGCCACGTCGACCAGCACGGCGGCCGCGCTCCGCGCGTGTGCCGCCGGCGTCGTCTCGCCGGAGATCGCCGCGGTCGTCTGCGCGCCCTCGGCGAGGAGCGCGAGCTGCGCGGCGAGGGTCTCGGCGGCGTCCCGGTCGGCGACCACGGTCGCCGCGAGGTCCGCGACGTACCGTTGGAAGGACGCCTTGTGCGCGCGGGCGATCTCGGCGACCTCGGGGGAGGTCGCACCGACTTCGCCGAAGGCGTTGATGAAGCCGCAGCCGCGGAAGGACGCGTCGCCGAACCAGTCCTCGAGGAAGTCGTAGACGGCGAGGAGCTTGTCGCGCGGGGTGGTCGCGGCGTCGACGGCCCCGCGGACGCCCCGCTCCCAGAGGTCGTGCCGACCGCTGAGCACCGCCACGACGAGCTGGTCCTTGCCGGGGAAGGCCGCGTAGAGCTTCTTCAGCGAGACGCCGGCACCGGTGCGGATCTCGTCCATCCCGACCGACTGGATCCCGCGGGCGTAGAAGAGCTCGTCGGCGACGTCGACGATGCGGTCCCGGGTGTCCGGGTCGACGGTGGTGGGCATGACGGTCCCGATCCCTGGTCCAGCGGTCCCGGCCCTGCGTCGGGAACGACGGTTCTCACTGTACGCCGCGGCGGCTAGTCCTCTTCGGGGGCGTCGTCCGGGTCGGTCACCTGCGCGTGGCCGTCGGGGTCGAGCCGGATCGACGTGCCGTCGTCGAGCTCGACGATCGGCTTGCCCTCGAGGAACGTCAGCGTCCACCGCCACGACGACGCGTCGACGGACGCGGCGGCGAGCTCGTCCTCGACCCCGCGCACGGCGACGACCATCGCCTCGGGGAGTCGCTCGGGTGGCTGCCCACCCACGTTCCAGCGTGTGCCCAACTGCATCCGTGCCTCCAGTCCGGTGTGGACCGGCCGCATCGGCACGACGCGACCGGCGCGGGGCCGGCCGCTTCGACGACGTGACCGGCCCCGGGAGCCGACGCTACGCCTGCTGTTCGGCGAGCTCGATCTCGGTGACGGCGAGCTCGTCGCCGTCGGTGAACGACAGGTTCTCGATGCGGCCGACGGCCGCCAGGTCGACCGCCGCGCGCTCGATGAGCGCCCGCTGCTCGGCCGGCGCCGCGATGACGGCACGCGTCACGGGCGTCTTCTGGGACGCCTTGGCGGCGGTCTTCGCCCCCCGGATCCCGATGAGCGCCTGCCCGACCGCACCCAGCAGCCCCGTCGGCTCGGCCTGGGTGGGCAGCTCGGCCCGCGTCGGCCAGGAGGATCGGTGCACGCTGGTCTCGTGGGTCCAGGCCCACACCTCTTCCGTCGCGAACGGCAGGAACGGTGCGAGCAGCCGGAGCAGCGCGTCGATCGCGGCGCGGAGCGCCAGGACGGCGCTCGCCTGCGTCTCGTGCGTCGCGTCGGACGCCGTGCCGTAGGCACGCTCCTTCACGAGCTCGAGGTAGTCGTCGCAGAAGGTCCAGAAGAAGCGCTCGGTGACCTCGAGGGCACGGGCGTGGTCGAAGCCGTCGAAGGCCGCGGTGGCCTGGTCGACGACCGCGCCGAGCTCGGCGAGCATGTCGACGTCGAGCGCCTCGGTGACGCTCGTGGCACCCTCGGGCAGGGGGAAGCCGTAGACGAACTTCGCCGCGTTGAGCACCTTGATCGCCAGACGACGGCCGACCTTGATCTGCTTCGGGTTCTGCGGGTCGAACGCCGCGTCCGTGCCGAGCTTCGACGAGGCCGCCCAGTACCGGACCGCGTCCGCGCCGTGCTGCTCGAGGATCGACAGCGGCGTGACGACGTTGCCCTTCGACTTCGACATCTTCTTGCGGTCCGGGTCGACGATGAAGCCCGAGATGCTGGCGTGCTTCCACGGAGCGACGTCGGCCTCGAGCTGGCTGCGCAGCACGGTCGTGAACAGCCACGTGCGGATGATGTCCTGCGCCTGGGGGCGGACGTCGTACGGGAACACCAGGTCGTACAGCGCCGGGTCGGTCTCCCACTTGCCGGCGAGCTGCGGGGTCAGCGACGAGGTCGCCCAGGTGTCCATGACGTCGAGCTCGCCCTGGAACCCACCGGCGACGCCGCGCTGCGACTCGTCGTAGCCGGGAGCCGGCTCGGACGCGGGGTCGACCGGCAGCTGCGCCTCGGTCGGCACGATCGGCTGGTCGTAGACCGGGTTGCCGTCCGCGTCGAGCGGGTACCAGACCGGCAGCGGCACGCCGAAGAAGCGCTGGCGCGAGATGAGCCAGTCACCGGACAGGCCGCCGACCCAGTTGTCGTAGCGGACCCGCATGAAGTCCGGGTGGAACGCGATCTCCTCGCCGCGCTGGCGGAGCGTGGTCTTGAGATGCTCGTCGCGCGCGCCGTTCACGATGTACCACTGGCGGGTGGAGACGATCTCGAGCGGCTTGTCGCCCTTCTCGAAGAACTTCACCGGGTGGTTGATGGTCTTGACGTCGCCGACCAGCTCACCGGACTCGGTGAGGGCGTCGACGAGGACCTTCTTGGCGGAGAACACCGTCTTGCCGGCCATCTCGGCGTAGAGCTCCTTGCCGCGGGCGCTCTCGATCCAGGTGGGCTCGTCGGAGCGGACGCGACCGTCGAAGCCGATGATCGCGCGGTTCGGCAGCTGCAGCTCGCGCCACCACACGACGTCGGTGGTGTCGCCGAAGGTGCAGACCATCGCGATGCCGGCGCCCTTGTCCTGCTGCGCGAGGTGGTGTGCGAGCACCGGGACCTCGACGTCGAACAGGGGGGAGCGGACGGTTTTGCCGAACAGGTCCTGGAAGCGCTCGTCGTCCGGGTGTGCGACGAGGGCGACGCACGCGGGGAGCAGCTCCGGTCGGGTGGTCTGGATCACGACGTCCTCGCCGCCGTCGGTGCGGTGGAAGGCCAGGCCGTGGTACGCGCCGGGCATCTCCTTGTCCTCGAGCTCGGCCTGTGCGACCGCGGTGCGGAAGGTGACGTCCCAGAGCGTCGGGGCGTCGGCCTGGTAGGCCTCGCCGCGCTCGAGGTTGCGGAGGAAGGCGCGCTGGGCGCTCGCACGCGACGTGTCGTCGATCGTCCGGTACGACTGCGTCCAGTCGACCGACAGACCCAGGGTGCGGAACAGGTGCTCGAACTGCTGCTCGTCCTGGACCGTCAGACGCTCGCACAGCTCGATGAAGTTGCGGCGCGAGATGGGTAGCTGGTCGGCGGCCTTCGACGACTTGTCGTCGCCGCCCTCGAACGGCGGGACGAACGCGGGGTCGTAGGGGAGCTGCGGGTCGCAGCGGACGCCGTAGTAGTTCTGCACCCGACGCTCGGTCGGCAGTCCGTTGTCGTCCCAGCCCATCGGGTAGAAGACGTGCTTGCCGCGCATCCGCTCGTACCGGGCCTTGAGGTCGGTGTGCGTGTACGAGAACACGTGGCCGATGTGCAGCGAACCGGAGGCGGTCGGCGGCGGGGTGTCGATCGAGTACACCGCGTCCTTGGTCGCGCTGTCGCGGTCGAACCGGTAGGTGCCGTCCTGCTCCCAGACCGGACCCCAGACCTGCTCGAGTCCGTCGACGGTGGGCTTCTCGGGCATGGGCTTCGACACGGCGGGGCCTCTCGATCGATGTGTGCGGCACCGAGTCCGTGGTGAGGTGCCTGAGTGTCCGCGCGCACTGCGCGGCGAGTCGATGGTATCGCCAGCACGTGCGGCGGCGCACCCGCGGCGGATCGGCGCTGCGTTGCACGTGCGGCGGCGGTCCCGACTGCGTCTACCACAGGAGGGGTCGGGACACGCTGGAGAGCGCCTGGTAGTCTGTCGGAGTTTGTCCGGCGAACGTGGGTTCCGTCGGGACCGCACCGTTGCTCTCCGCCGGACGCCCGAAGGCAAGACTCAGCACTACCGGAGGAACGAACTTGGCACCGCACGAAGCACGGAACCAGCAGGGCGACCGCCCGCTGCGCACGAAGGCCGCCGCGAAGCGCGCGCGACGCAAGCTGACCGAGGACGACGTCACCGTCGTCGAGGAGTCACTGCTCAAGCGCGCGGTCGCCGCCGCCGCACTCGGCAATGCGATGGAGTGGTTCGACTTCGGCATCTTCGCGTACCTCACGGTCACGATCTCGAAGGTGTTCCTGCCCGAGGGCGACCCCACCTCGAACCTCGTCGCGACGTTCGGCTTCTTCGCCGCGGCGTTCATCGTCCGCCCGATCGGTGGCGCGGTGTTCGGCCCGATCGGCGACAAGATCGGCCGGCAGAAGGTCCTCGCGCTGACGATGATCCTGATGGCCGCCGGCACGCTCATGATCGGCCTCATCCCGTCGTACTCGACGATCGGCTTCTGGGCCCCGGTCCTGCTGCTCGTCGCGCGCTTCGTGCAGGGCTTCTCGACCGGTGGTGAGTACGGCGGCGCCGCGACCTTCATCGCCGAGTACTCGCCGGACAAGCGCCGCGGGTTCATGGGCTCGTGGCTGGAGTTCGGCACGCTGGCCGGCTACGTCCTCGGTGCGTCGATCGTCACCGTCCTGCAGTACGCCATGCCCGAGGACGCGCTCCTCAGCTGGGGGTGGCGCATCCCGTTCATCGTCGCCGGCCCGCTCGGCCTGATCGGGCTCTACCTGCGCCTGAAGCTCGAGGAGACCCCCGCCTTCCAGAAGCAGCAGGAGCAGGCAGCCGAGCGCGAGTCGCAGAAGACGCCGTTCCTCAAGCTGTTCGCCGAGAACTGGCGCTCGCTCATCGTGTGCATCGGCCTCGTGCTCGTCTTCAACGTGACCGACTACATGCTGCTGTCGTACATGCCGACGTACCTCGAGACGAACCTCGGCCAGAACGCGACGTTCGGCCTGATCCTGATCGTCATCGTGATGATCCTGATGATGGTCGTCATCACGTTCGGCGGTCGGCTGTCCGACAGGTTCGGTCGTCGTCCGGTCCTCGCCGCGGGCTGCATCGGCTTCCTCGTGCTGTCCTGGCCGGCGCTCAAGCTCGTCCAGACCGGCACCGGTGTCGGCGTCTTCACGGGTCTGCTGCTCCTCGGCCTGGTCCTGGTGACCTTCACCTCGACCATGCCGTCGACGCTCCCCGCGCTGTTCCCGACGATCATCCGCTACGGCGCCCTGGCGATCGCGTTCAACGTGTCCGTCTCGCTGTTCGGCGGCACCACCCCGCTCGCGACGCAGGCGCTCATCGCCGGTGCGAAGGACGCGGGCCTGTCGTGGGCCGAGGACATCCCGGCCTTCTACCTGATGGCCGCGGCCGTGATCGGCCTCGTCGCGGTGTACTTCACCAAGGAGACCGCCGCGACCCCGCTGATGGGCTCGGGCCCGACGGTCGCGCACGAGGACGAGATCGCCGACGTCATCAAGGACTACAACGACCCGACCTCGGAGCTCGCGCAGTCCGACTGGGCGAAGGACTTCTCGACGAGCGAGATCCCGATCATCTCGGGTGACGCCCCGAAGCCGGGGAAGGACAAGGAGACGACGGGCGCGTAGGCGCCACGTCCACCGGCCTGGAGGCGCGGTGCGGGTCCGTCCCGCACCGCGCCTCCTGTGTGTGGTCGCGTCGCGTGCGCCGGTTCCTGCTCGCGGGGCGGCGGCGCTCAGGACGGGCCGGCGGCCAGCCGCGCGGCCGCGGCCAGCAGGCGCGCGGTCTCCGGGTGCTCCGGCGCGGCCCACACCCGCGCGGCCGGACCGTGCTCGACGACCCGGCCGCCGTGCACGACGAGCACCTCGTCCGCCGTCCGCCGGACGGCCCGCAGGTCGTGCGACACGAGGACCATCGCGACCCCGGTCTCGTCCCGGAGCCGCTCGAGGAGCGTCAGCACCGCGTCCTGCACGGTCGCGTCGAGGGCGGTGACGGGCTCGTCGAGCACCACCACCTCGGGCGACGTCGCCAGCGCCCGGGCGATCGCGAGCCGCTGCCGCTGCCCGCCGGAGAGCGTCCACGGCGACCGTGGCCGCAGCGCCGGGTCGAGTCCGACCTGCCGCAGCGCCTCGTCGACACGTCCGCCCAGTGCCCCGCGCGCGCGGCGCTCGCGGCCGTCGGACAGCGCGTCCGCGAGCACCCGCTCCACCGTCCACCGCTCGTCGAAGGTGGCACCGGGGTCCTGCACGACGGCGGCCACACGGTGCCGGCGTGCTCGACGGTCGCGCTCCGGCAGCGGCACCCACGGCGCGCCGTCGAGCGTGACCGTGCCCGCGTCCGGTTCCTCGAGGCCGAGCAGCATCCGCGCGACCGTGGTCTTGCCCGACCCGGAGGCCCCGATCACGCCGAGGACGCGCCCCGGCCGCACGGTCAACGAGACGTCCTGCACCGCGGGAACGCCCGCGAAGGACCGGGAGAGGCCGCGCCCCGCGAGGATCGTCGGGCCGCCCGTCGCCGCGAGGTCGTCGCGAGCGCCGTCACCAGCATCGTCGCCGGCGTCGTCGCGCGATCGGTCGGCCCGGGCCGCGCGCACCAGTGCCTGCGTCACGGGGTGCTCCGGTGCGGCGAACACCGCCGAGGTCGGACCCTGCTCGGCCACCGTGCCGTCGTCCACGACGACGACCCGGTCCGCCCACCCCGCGACGAGCCCGAGGTCGTGCGTGATGACGAGCAGCCCGGCCCCGCGGCGCTGCGCGGCACGCAGCTGCTCCATCACGGTGACGGCGACGGCAGCGTCGAGGGCCGTCGTCGGCTCGTCCGCGACCACGAGGTCCGGAGCGCCGACCGTGGCCGCGGCGATCAGGGCACGCTGCCGCATCCCGCCCGAGAGCGTGCCCGCGAGCCGGCCGTCGTGCGCCAGGTCCGGGTCGAGGTCGACCGCCGCGAGCGCCGTCCGGACGGCGTCGACCCGCTCGGCGGCGGTCATCCGGGTGTGCAGCCGCAGGGCGTCGCCGACCTCGCGGCCGACCGGGCGGAGCGGGTCGAGGGCGCCCAGCGCCTCTTGACCGACGTAGCCGACCGTGGCACCGCGGAGTCGCCGCCACTGCCGCTCCGACAACCCCCGGACGTCTTGTCCGGCCAGCCTGAGTACCTCGGCGTCCACCGAGGTCCCGGCCGCCGAGAGCCCGAGCACCGCCCGCGCGGTGACGGTCTTGCCCGAACCGGAGGCCCCGACGAGCGCGACGCACTCCCCGCGCGCCACCGTGAACGCGACGTCGTGCACGAGCACCGCGTCACCCGCCCGGACGGTCAGGCCGCGCACGTCGAGCACGCTCGCGCCGAGCTCGTCCACGCCGGGCCCGCTCACCGCGGCGCCCCGCTCCGTCGGACGGCACGGCCGAGCACGGTCACGGCGGTCGCGAGCACGACGATCGCCAGCCCGGGGAAGGTGCTCGTCCACGGTGCCGTGAGCAGGTAGGTGCGACCGTCGGCGAGCATCGCGCCCCACTCCGGGGCCGGCGGCGGGGTCCCGACACCGAGGTAGCTCAGGGCCGACGCCCACACGACGGCCTGCCCGACGCCGAGGGTCGCCACCGCGACCACAGGCCAGAGCGCGGCGGGCAGGACGTGCCGCACCAGCACGACGCCGGGGGAGCGGCCCTGCAGCACGGCCGTCTCGACGACCTGCGAGCGCCGGGCCGTGCGGACGAGTCCGCGGACGATCCGTGCGTAGCCCGGCGCGGTCGCCGCCCCGACCGCGAGGGTCGCGGGCACCGGACCCGGTCCGGTCACCGCGATGACCACCAGGGCGACGAGCAGCAGGGGCAGCGCGAACGCCACCTCGGTGATCCGTCCGACGACCGCGTCGACGACCCGGCCACCGAGCCCGGCGACCGTCCCGAGGACGACGCCGGCGGAAGCGCCGACGAGGGTCGCGAGCACACCGACCAGGAGCGACGCCCTGGTACCCGCGACGACCCGCCCGAGCACGTCGCGCCCGGACTCGTCGGTGCCGAAGGGGTGCGCCCACGACGGCGCCTGCAGCGCGTCGGTCGGGTGCACGGCGAGCGGGTCCCCGCCGCCGAGCAGCGCGGGGAACACGGCCGCGACCACCGCGAGCACGACGACCGCCGCGGCGACGGTGCCGACCGGCCCGAGCGTCCCCCCACGGGACCGCTCGGACCGGCGGGCACGGTCGCCGGGGCGCTCCACGGCACCACCGGCCGGGAGGCGCGGGTCGACGATGCCGCTCACCGCGCCACCGCCCCGTGGCCCGTCCCGACCCGTCGCCGGGCACCGCTGCGCGCTGCGCCGTCGCCACCGCGGGGGTCGACGGCCCGCTCGACGAGGTCGGCCACCGCGAGCACGACCACGTACGCCACGGCGGACACCATCGCGATGCCGACGACGAGGGGCATGTCGCGCTGCGTCACCGCCGCGACCAGGGCGCGGCCGATCCCGGGCAGCGCGAAGACCGACTCGACGACGACCGCGCCGGACACGAGCGAGCCGAAGGCCCACGCGGACAACGCGATGCCCGGCAGCGCGGCGTGCCGGAGCAGGTGACGGCCGAACAGCCCCGCGCGGGACTCGCCGCGACCCCGCGCGGCGAGCGCGAACGCCGACCGCTGGGCGTCCACCACGCCGTCCCGGACCGTCTCGGCCAGGTAGCCGGCAACCGGCACCGCCACCGTCAGGACCGGGAGCACCCAGCCCGCCACGCTGTCGTCGGACACCGCGGGGACCCAGCCGAGGCCGCTCGCGAACACCACGATGAGCACGCTGCCGAGCCAGAAGTGCGGCACGACGCTCGCCGTGACCGTGATCGCCCCGGTCAGCGCCGCGGCCACCCGGCCCCGCTGCGTCGACCACCACGCGGCTCCGACCGCGAGGACCCAGGCGACGACGAGCCCCGTCACCGCGAGCGTCAGCGTCACGGGGAGCTGCTGCCCGAGGAGCGTCGCCACGGGCGTCCGGAACGCGTACGAGTCGCCGAGGTCGCCCGTCGCGAGCCGGCCGAGGAACACCGCGTACTGCACGAGCACGGGTCGGTCGAGCCCGTACTCGCTGCGGACCTGCGCGACCGCCTCGGCGGAGGCCTGCGACCCGGGCCCGCCGAGGATCGCGAGCGCCGGGTCACCCGGGATGAGCCGGATCGCGACGAACACGATCGTGGCGACCGCCCAGAGCACGCCGACCCCGCCGGCGACGCGACGGAGCCCCCACAGCGCCCAGCCGGACCAGCCGACGGGCAGGCCGCCGCGCGCACGACGCACCACGGCCCTCCCGTCCGGTGACCGCGTCAGCGGTCGATCCACGCCGTGCCGAACCACGGCGTCGAGACGGCCGTCGTGCGGATGCCGTGGACCGACGAGCGGTACAGGAAGTGGTTCTGCTGGTCGTACAGGGGGAGCACCGTGCCGCTCGCCAGGATCAGCCGCTGCGCCTGCTCGTAGAGCTTCCCGCGCTCGGCGGTGTCGGCGGTCTGCGCGGCCTGCTGCAGGAGCCGGTCGACCTGCGGGTCGTCGAGCTGGGCGAGGTTCGCGAAGTAGCCCGACGGCGCCGGTTCGATGCTCGCGCTGTCGTACAGGATGCGCAGGACGTCCGCGCCGACCTTCGTGTACGGGGCGCTGACGACGTCGTACTCGTTCTTCGCCAGGGCGGCGTACCAGCTCGACAGGTCGAGCTCCTGCAGGCGGACGTCGAACCCGACGGCCTTCTCCGATGCCTGGACCTGCTGGAACAGGCTGCGCTCGGCGGGCACCGACTGGTTCGTCGAGACCGGGAAGGTGACGGTCAGGCGCTGCCCGTCCTTCTCCCGCACGCCGTCGCTGCCGACCTTCCAGCCGGCCTCGTCGAGCAGCTGCTTCGCCTTCGTGGGTGAGTACCGGAACAGGCTCGGGTCGGAGTACCCGAACGGTTCGACGCTCGAGAGCACCGAGTACGAGCGCTTCGCGGTCCCGAGGAACAGGCTCTGCAGCCCGGGGTCGATCTCCGCACCGGCGATGAAGGCCTTGCGGACCGCCTCGTCGCGGAAGACGCCGTGGCCGGAGTTGAGCTCGAGCCGGTTCGAGGCGCCGGGCCGCGGGGCGTCGAGGTCGCGGATCGCGCCCTTCGCCGAGGCGGCCTTCAGCTGGTCGGGCTGCGCGTTGTCGATGACGTCCACCTGACCGGACTGCAGCGCCGCGTACCGCGAGGTCGAGTCGGGCAGGAAGCGCCAGGTGATGCCGTCGAGCCGCGGCTTCGTGCTGCCCCAGTAGTCGTCGTTCTTCGCGAGAGTGACCCGGTCGCCGTGCTTCCAGCCGGTGATCGTGAAGGGGCCGGTGCCGACGGGGGACTCGCAGTTCTCGGCCTGCGGGCGCTGCAGGGCCTTCGGGGACTCCATGCCCACCCACGGCTGCGAGAAGGACTCGAGCAGGGCGCTGTCCGGGCGGCTCAGGGTGAGCGTGACGGTGTGGTCGTCCGTCGCGGTGGCCTTCGTGATCGACTGCAGCGCGAGGTAGCCCGTGCTCGACGCCGTCGCCGGGTCCTGCACGTGCTCGATGTTCGCGACGACCGCCGCCGCGTCGAACGCCGTGCCGTCCGAGAACCGCACGTCGTCCCGGAGCCGGAACGTCAGGGTCTTCCCGTCGTCGCTCGTCGTCCAGGACTCCGCGAGGGCGGGGACCGGCTTGCCGTCGTCGAGCGCGGTGAGCTCCTCGATGTACTGCGTCGACAGCAGCGCCTGCGGGTAGTTCCCGCCGACGTGCGGGTCGAGGCAGGTCGGCTCGGCGTCCCCGGACGCGTAGGTCAGGGTGCCGCCGGACACCGGGGTGCTGTTCGACGTCGCCGCGCCGCCGCCCGTGCAGGCGGTCAGTGCCAGCAGGACCGCTGCGGCCCCGGCGACGGCGGTCGTGGTGCTCCGGAGGACGGTGCGACGGGAGCTGGCTCGGGGCGCGCGGGCTGTTTTCTGTACTCGGTCCAAGATCATGGCTGGTCGAGTCTAGCGGTTTACTGTGCGCATGGACGAGACGACCAGGCGCGGTGGCCGCCCCCGACGGTCGAGCGCCGAGGTGCTCGCCGACGCCGCCGCGGAGCTGTTCCTGGAGCAGGGCTACGCGCGGACGACGGTGGACCACATCGCCGCCCGGGCCGGGGTCAGCCGTGCGACGTTCTTCAACTACTTCGCCGCGAAGTCCGACGTGCTCTGGCTCGAGCTCGACGCCGCAGTGGCCGACGTCCCGCGGTTCCTCGCCGCGTCGACCGAGGCGAGCCCGGTCCGCGCCGTCGAGGAGGCCCTGCTCGCGGCTGCCCGGGCGCACGACCCGGAGCGCGTGCCGTGGGCGATCGCGCAGGCCGAGGTGATGGTCATCGGGTCCGAGCTCGTCGCCAGCGTGGCGGCGCGGGTGATGGCGCAGCACGGGGCGGTCGCGGCGTTCGTCGGGTCGCGGACCGGGGAGCACCCGATGTCGCTGTGGCCGCAGACGGTGTCCGGGGCGATGCTCGGTGCGGCCGCGGCGGCGTTCGGCGTGTGGGTCGCCGACGGCGTCGGGCGCCGGGCGCTCGTCGAGTACGTCGGGGCGGCCCTGACACCGGTCGCGGTGGGGCTCGACGCGCACTGACCGACGAGCCGGCGTCGCCGCGGCGCCGTGGTGGCCGCCCGCATCGCTGCTGCGGCGTCGTCGTCTGAACGAACCCCGAGGCTGGGGCGTCCGTGCACGGCTCCCGTCCGCACGGCCGTGGGACCATCCGGCGTGACCTCCCGCCGTCCCGCGCTCGCGGCCTCCCGCCGTCCCGCGCTCGCGGTCACGACCCGGGCGGCGGTGTTCGTGGCCGTGGCGTCGCTCGGGGTCTTCGACGCGCTCTTCCGGATCGGTCGGGTGACCCGCATCACGGACGAGGTCGCCTACGTCGGCGCTGGCTGGGACTACGTCCACGGCGTCTTCACCGCGAACCTCGAGCACCCGCCGACCGCGAAGTACCTGTTCGGGGTCGCCCAGCTGGTGGCTGGCCAGGGCGTCACGGGTCCGCGGACGGTGGTCGCGCTCGCCGGACTCGCGATCGGGCTCGTGCTGTTCCTGTTCCTCCGTCGCCCGCTCGGGTACTGGGGTGGCCTCACCGCCGCCGCGCTCTGGTGGCTGACACCGCGCGCCAACGGGCCGACCTGGTACGACGTGGCGAGCGGGACGCCCGCGCGGATCGACCGGCTCGCGTTGCTCGACCCCGTGATGACGGCCTTCGCCGTGGTCGCCGTCGCCGCCGCCTGGCAGTGGACGGTCGCCGCCTCGGCTGGCCGGTCGTCCCGGTGGTGGTGGGCAGCCCTCGCTGGGGCAGCGCTGGCACTGTCGGCGACGTCGAAGGTGTCGACGGCGGTCCTCGTCCTGCCGCTCCTGGTGCTGCCCGTGCTGTTCCGACGGTGGCGGGACCTCGCACTCGGCGGCGCACTCGCGGCCGCGGTCGCGGTCGCCCTCGCCGCCGTGCTCTACCTGCCGGTCGGCGGGCTCGACGCGATCGCCTACATGGTGCGTTTCCAGACCGCGCACGACACGACCGGGCACCTCGTGTCGGTGCTCGGACGGACGTACCTCGTCGCACCGTGGTGGACGGGGCTGCTCTGGGCGCTGCAGGGACTCGGGTGGCCGACGGTCGTCGTGCTCGGTACCGGGACGCTCGCAGCCCTCGTGGTCCGGCCGGACCGGCTCGTCGCGTACCTCGCCCTCTGCCTCGGCGTCCTCGTGGCGTTCTACTGCACGTCGAGCGTCGCCCTGCCGCACTACTACTACGCCTGGGTGCCGTTCCTCGTGGCGCTCGCCGCGGTCGGGTTCACCCGGCTCGCCCGGCTGCGCCCACCGTGGACCGCGGTCGTCGCGGCGCTCGTCCTCGCCGTGGCGGTCGTGCCGGCCGGGCAGCTCACCACTGCGGTCGCCGAGGTCCGGCCGACGGGGTACGCGGTGCTGGCGGGTGCGCTGGCCGACCACGGCTACCGGGGCGGGCCCATCCTGTTCGTCGGTGCCGCCCGGCAGACGTACAGCACGGTGTTCCGGACCGAGGGGCGGATGCAGGGCACCGACGGGCGGTTCGTCGCGATCGTCGAGGACACCGATCCGCGCTTCCCGATGACGGCCGGCTTGGCCGCCGTGCTGCGGGACCACCCACATGCGTTCGACGCGTTCCGCATCGACCAGCTGCGCGCGTGGGTCGTCCGCAGCGGTGCCGTCGAGGCGCGGGGCGACGCCGTGCGACTGGTGCCGTGAATCACTCGGTGCGCAACGTGCCCGCGCCCCCGGCCGCGACGTCCTCCACCGTGCCGTCGCGCACCGTCGAGGGCACCTGCCCGTCCCCGCGTGACCGGAGCGACGCGTCACCCGGGATGCTGAGCGTGAGCACCGCCTCCTCGATGTACTGACTCGTCTCGAGCGAGGCCTCCACCCGGCGCAGCCGGACCGCGACGTGCTCCTCGTCCTCGTTGCCCTCGAGGTCGACCGCCGCGACGAGGAACACCCGCGACGGTCCGACGAACTCGAGGTGCAGGTACGTGACGCGCTCGACCTCGTCGCGGCGGAGCAGCTCGGTGAGCACGGCGTCCTCCAGCTCCGGCGAGGTGGCCTCGCCGAGCAGGAACCGACGGTTGCGCTCGATGAGCACGATCGCGACGACGCCGAGCAGCACGCCGACCGCGATGGAGCCGATCGCGTCGAAGACCGCCAGGCCCGTGACCTGGTGCAGGAACACGCCCAGGAAGGCGATGACGAGGCCGATCAGGGCCGCGGCGTCCTCGGCGAAGACGGCGCGGAGCGTGGGGTTCGAGGACTGCAGGACGTGCCGCAGGACGGGGACGCGGCGCTTGGTCGCGGCGCCGTGGGCCTGCCGGAACGCCTGCACGAAGCTCGTGCCCTCGAGGACGAACGCGACCGCGAGCACGAGGTAGTTGAGCAGCAGGTCCTCGGCGGGACCGGTCTCCCCGAGCTGCGTGATGCCGTGCCAGATCGACACGACGGCGCCGGCGGTGAACAACCCGAACGCGGCGAACATCGACCAGATGTAGGTCTCACGGCCGTAGCCGAGCGGGTGGCGGGCGTCCCGCGGCTTCGCCCCGCGCCGCTCGGCGACGAGCAGGAACACCTCGTTGCCCGTGTCCGCCCACGAGTGCGCCGCCTCGGCGGTCATCGACGCGGAGCCGGACAACAGGGATGCGACGGTCTTGGCGATCGCGACGAGCAGGTTCGCGGCGAAGGCGATGACGACGGTGAGCAGGGACTCGGGCCGGTCCTGCTTCTCAGACGAGGGCATCGCTCCAGCATGCTCCGGTCTTGTAGACTCGGCCCCACAGGCGTCGAACCGGCCATCACCGGGGAGCCTCCGGCAGAACGCGGCAGCACCACCGCCGTCAGTAGAACCGGGCGGACCGGACCGCACCCCATCCGGCGAACGAGCGGTCGGTCGCAGCGCGAGCAGCGGCCGGCAAGCGAGGTGGTACCGCGGAGCGCGCTCCGTCCTCGTGGAGACGAACCGAACCCACAGGAGCAGCTCGTGGCCTACCCCCTCAACGTCCCCGCAGACGGCGTCGACCCGTCGCCGAGCTTCCCCGCCGTCGAGCAGGGGATCCTCGCGTTCTGGAAGGGCGACGACACCTTCCAGGCCTCGATCGACCAGCGCGACGGGTGCACCGAGTGGACGTTCTACGACGGCCCGCCCTTCGCCAACGGCCTGCCGCACTACGGCCACCTGCTGACCGGGTACGCCAAGGACGTCTTCCCGCGCTACCAGACCATGCGCGGCAAGCAGGTCCACCGCCGCTTCGGCTGGGACACGCACGGCCTGCCCGCCGAGCTCGAGGCGATGCGCCAGCTCGGCATCACCGAGAAGCACGAGATCGACGCGATGGGCGTCGACGTCTTCAACGCCGCCGCCAAGAAGTCCGTGCTGCAGTACACCGACGAGTGGCAGCAGTACGTCACCCGCCAGGCGCGCTGGGTCGACTTCGAGGACGACTACAAGACCCTCGACGTGACCTTCATGGAGAGCGTCCTGTGGGCGTGGAAGCAGCTCTGGGACAAGGGCCTCGCGTACGAGGGCTTCCGCGTCCTGCCGTACTGCTGGAACGACCAGACGCCGCTGTCCAACCACGAGCTCCGCATGGACGACGACGTCTACCAGATGCGCCAGGACCAGTCGGTCACCGTCGCGTTCCCGCTGCGCGGGACCCGCGCGACGGAGCTCGGACTCGACGGAGTCCGCGCCCTCGCCTGGACGACGACCCCCTGGACGCTGCCGACGAACGCGGCGCTCGCGGTCGGACCCGAGATCGCCTACGCGGTCGTGCCGGCAGGGCCTGGAGGCGCGGCTGACGGCGATCCCGCCGGTTCAGCCCGGTACCTGCTCGCGTCCGACACCGTGGCCGCGCACGCGAAGGACCTCGGCTACGAGAGCGCCGAGGACGCGCTCGCCGCCGTGCTGCGCACGGTCGTCGGCGCGGAGCTCGACGGCGTCGAGTACGAGCGGCTGTTCGACTTCCTGGCCGACCAGGAGGGCTACGAGCACGCCTGGCGCATCCTCGTCGCCGAGTACGTCGAGACGGGCGAGGGCACGGGCATCGTGCACCAGGCCCCCGCGTACGGCGCCGACGACCAGGAGGTCTGCGCGGCCGCGGGCATTCCCGTCGTGCTCTCCCTCGACGAGGGCGGCCTGTTCACCGCGCAGTTCGGCGAGGTCGCCGGCATGCTCTGGTCCGACGCGAACAAGCCGCTGACGAAGGCCGTGCGCGAGATGGGGCGCCTGCTCCGCCAGGCGTCGTACGAGCACAGCTACCCGCACTGTTGGCGCTGCCGGAAGCCGCTCATCTACAAGGCGGTCTCGTCGTGGTTCGTCCGGGTCACGGCGTTCCGTGATCGCATGGGCGAGCTGAACCAGGACATCAACTGGGTGCCGGACAACGTCAAGGACGGCCAGTTCGGCAAGTGGGTCGGGAACGCGATCGACTGGTCGGTCTCCCGCAACCGCTACTTCGGCACGCCGATCCCGGTGTGGGTGTCCGACGACCCGGCGTACCCGCGGCAGGACGTCTACGGCTCGCTCGAGGAGCTCGAGCGCGACTTCGGCCGGCTGCCGACGAACGCCGACGGCGAGGTCGACCTGCACCGTCCGTTCATCGACGAGCTCACCCGGCCGAACCCCGACGACCCGACCGGGCGGTCGACCATGCGCCGCATCACCGACGTGTTCGACGTGTGGTTCGACTCCGGCTCGATGCCGTACGCCCAGGTGCACTACCCGTTCGAGAACCGCGAGTGGTTCGACGCGCACAGTCCCGCGGACTTCATCGTCGAGTACATCGGGCAGACCCGCGGCTGGTTCTACGTCATGCACGCGCTGTCCACCGCGCTGTTCGACCGCCCGGCCTTCCGCAACGTCATCAGCCACGGCATCGTGCTCGGCTCGGACGGGCAGAAGATGTCGAAGTCGCTCCGGAACTACCCGGACGTGTCGGAGGTCTTCGACCGCGACGGCGCCGACGCGATGCGCTGGTTCCTCATGTCGTCGTCGGTCATCCGCGGCGGCAACCTCGTCGTGACCGAGGAGGGCATCCGCCAGGGCGTCCGCGAGTTCCTGCTGCCCCTCTGGTCGACGTACTACTTCTTCACGCTGTACGCGAACGCGTCGGGGGAGACGGGGTACCAGGCCTCGCGCAGCACGGCGAGCACCGACGTGCTCGACCGGTACCTGCTCGCGAAGACCCGCGTGCTCGTCGAGGACGTCACGACGCACCTCGACGCGCTCGACACCCCGCTCGCTGCCCAGGCCGTCCGGGACTTCGCCGACGTGCTGACGAACTGGTACGTCCGGCGCTCGCGCGACAAGTTCTGGCTCGGGGCGGACTCGTCGCCCGAGGCCCGCGCCGCGTTCGACACGCTGTACACCGTGCTCGAGACGCTGACCCGCGTCGCCGCACCGCTCGCGCCGCTCGTGACGGAGGAGATCTGGAAGGGCCTGACCGGCGGACGCAGCGTCCACCTGACGGACTTCCCGGACGCCGGCGAGTTCCCCGCGGACGACGCCCTCGTCGCCGCCATGGACCGCGTCCGCGACGTCGCCTCGAAGGGCCTCGCGCTCCGCAAGGCCACCGGCAAGCGCGTCCGTCTGCCCCTCGCCACCCTGACCCTCGTCGTGCCGGACCCCGCCGCCGTCGAGCCGTTCGCGGACATCCTCCGCGACGAGCTCAACGTGAAGCGGGTCGTGCTCGAGGAGCAGGAGGAGTCCTCGCTCGGCCGGTACGGCATCGAGCGGAAGCTCACCGTGAACGCCCGCGCCGCCGGTCCGCGCATCGGCAAGCAGGTCCAGCAGGTGATCCCGGCCGCCAAGAAGGGCGACTGGGTGGCGACCGAGACCGGCGTCACCGTCGGCGGCGTCGACCTCGTCGAGGGTGAGTACACGCTCGACCTCACGGTCGCGGACGACTCCGTGGCGGTGGCGTTCCTCGACGGCGGCGGCTTCGTGGTGCTCGACACCGTGACGACCCCCGAGCTCGAGGCCGAGGGCCTGGCGCGCGACGTCGTCCGGGCCGTGCAGCAGGCCCGTCGCGACGCCGACCTCGACGTCAGCGACCGGATCGCCCTGACGCTCCGGGTCTCCACCGAGGCCGAGGCGGCGGTCCGCACGCACGAGCAGCTCATCGCGGCGGAGACCCTGTCGACGAGCGTGACCGTGACCCCGACGACGTTCGCGCCCGGTGCGGGCTCGGCCGTCGGCGACGCAGCGACGGTGTCCGTGGAGGTGGCACGCGCATGAGCGACGGCAACCAGTACGACGACGACCGGTACGACGACCACGACGGCGTCGACCAAGACGGCGCCGACGGCGTGGAGATCCCGGTCGGACCCGCGGGCGACACGTCCCCGGCCGACCCCCTGCCCTACGGCGGGGACGACGACGAGGTCCGCCGTGTCGAGGCCGCGCTCCTGGCCCGGGTCGGCGAGCAGGCACCCGAACGGCGGCTGCACGCGACCCGCCGCGCCGTCGAGCTCCTCGGCGACCCGCACCTGGCGTACCCGGTGATCCACGTCACGGGCACGAACGGCAAGACCTCGACCGCGCGGATGGCCGAGAGCATCGTCCGCGCCCACGGGCTGCGCACCGGGCTCATGACGAGCCCGCACCTGGTGTCGATCCGGGAGCGCATCGTCGTCGACGGCGAACCGATCGCGGCGGCCCGCTTCGTCGAGAACTGGGACGACATCGTCCCGATCCTCGAGATGACCGACGCCGAGCTCACCGCGAAGGGCGAGCTCCCGCTGACCTTCTTCGAGGCGCTCACCGTCCTCGCCCTGGCGTGCTTCGCCGAGGCGCCGGTGGACGTCGCCGTGATCGAGGTCGGCATGGGCGGCGAGTGGGACTCCACCAACGTCGTGCAGAGCCAGGTCGCGGTGTTCGCCCCGATCGCGATCGACCACGCGAAGCAGCTCGGCAACACCGTCGCCGAGATCGCCCGCACCAAGTCGGGCATCATCAAGCCGTCCTCCGCTGTCGTGTCGAGTGCGCAGACCCCCGAGGCGCTCGCGGAGCTCGAGCGGGCGGCCGACCTCACCGAGTCGACGCTCGCGGTCGAGGGCACCGGGTTCTCCGTCGTGTCCGACACCCCGGCGGTGGGCGGGCAGCTCGTCACCGTGCAGGGCGTCGCCGGGCGCTACGACGACCTGTTCGTCCCGATGTTCGGCCAGCACCAGGCGCACAACGCGGCGCTCGCGATCGCCGCGGTCGAGCAGTTCCTCGGCCGCGGGTCGCAGGCGCTCGACGAGGACGTGCTGTCCGAGGGCCTGGCCGCCGCGACGAGCCCCGGCCGACTCCAGCCGATCGCGCAGGACCCCACGGTCGTCGTGGACGCCGCGCACAACCCGCACGGTGCCCGCGCCCTGGCCGAGGCGCTGCCCGTGGCGTTCCCGTCGGGACACGTCGTCGGCGTCGTGGGCATCCTCGGCGACAAGGACGCCCGCGGGTTCGTCCGCGCGCTCCGGGACACCGTGCAGACGTTCGTCGTCACGCAGCCGCCGGGGGACCGGGCGCTCGACGCGGACGCCTTCGCCCGGATCGTCGTGGCCGAGGTCGGTGAGGACCGCGTCGTCGTCGAGCCCTCGCTCGAACAGGCCCTGCACGAGGCCCGAGACCTCGCGGACGAGGCGGACGCCGAGGACGCGCTCGTGCTCGTCGCCGGTTCGATCGTCATGGTGGGCCGGGTCATGGACCTGGTGCACGCAGAAGGTGAGCGGTGATGACGGACGCACCACGCGCCTCCAGGCCGGGTCGACCGCCCCGGGTGCGGAAGCCGCGTCGCGAACGCGGGGCGCAGGAGAGCCTGCTCTCGATCACCCTCGTGCTCGAGGCGATCATGTTCTTCTTCCCGATGCTCGTCGTGTACGGCAAGGGCACGCTGCCGCCCCTAGCGGCCTTCGGCGGGGGCATCGCGGCGATGATCGTCCTCGCAGCTGCCTCACGCCTGACGGGCAAGTCGGCCGGTGTATGGTTCGGGTGGCTGCTGCAGGCGGCCATCCTCGCCACCGGGCTGATCGAACCGTTCATGTACGCGGTGGGCGTGGTGTTCCTGGCGCTGTGGGTGTTCTGCTTCGTCAAGGGCGGTCAGCTCGACCGGCAGAACGCCGCGCGGCGCGCCGCTCTCGGCGAGGAGTGACCAGCACCCCCGCGACCGAACACTAGGAGCAACTGCGTGTCCGACCTCGAAGAGACCCTCGTCCTCGTCAAGCCCGACGGCGTCGCCCGCCAGCTCACCGGAGAGATCCTCCGGCGCATCGAGGCCAAGGGCTACGAGATCGTCGACCTGAAGATGCTGACCGCGCCGCGCGACCTGCTCGACGCCCACTACGAGGAGCACCAGGGCAAGCCGTTCTTCGAGCCCCTCGTCGAGTTCATGCAGTCCGGGCCGGTCGTCGCCGTGCGCGTCGGCGGCAACGCGGTGATCCAGGGCTTCCGCTCGCTCGCCGGCACCACCGACCCGACGACCGCCGCTCCCGGCACCATCCGTGGCGACCTCGGCCGCGACTGGGGCCTGAAGGTCCAGCAGAACCTGGTGCACGGCTCCGACTCGCCCGAGTCCGCCGCGCGCGAGCTCGCCCTCTGGTTCGCCTGATCCTCCGGCCCGACAGGACATCGAAGCGATGACGAACAACGACCGACCGACCAAGAACGAACGCCGGCAGCACGCCCGCGAGGTCGCCCGGGAGCGCGCCGAGGCCGAGAAGCGCCGCAAGCGCCGGAACAAGTGGTTCCTGCAGGGCGGCATCGGCCTGGGCATCGTGGCCGTCGCGGCGATCATCGCGATCGTCGTGGTGAACGTGAACAGCGGCGGGACCACCTCGGCCGCTGGCCCGAAGAACATGGCGACCGGTGCGATCCAGTTCACCGGGCAGAACGGCGAGGTCACCCCGGTGACCTCGAAGGCCGTCAGCGCCTCGGGGACCGAGTCCGCCGTGCCGACCAAGGGCGTCGACGGCTCCGTGCAGGTCACCGAGTACGTCGACTGGGCCTGCCCGATCTGCAAGCAATTCGAGGGCGCCTACGCCGACCAGATCCTGGACAAGGTGAAGTCCGGCGAGGTCACGCTCGCGATCCACCCCGTGTCGATCCTCGACCACAGTTACGCCGGCTCCCGGTACGCCAGCCGTGCCGCGAACGCCGCGATGTGCGTCGCGAACTACGAGCCGGACAAGTTCCTGGACGTGCAGACGCAGTTCTTCGACAAGCAGCCGGAGGAGGGCACGAAGGGCCTGACGAACACCGAGATCGAGGACCTCGTCAAGGCCGGCGGAGCGACCTCCTCCCAGGTGGCGTCGTGCGTCGCCGACGAGTCCTTCAAGGGCTGGGTCACGAAGACCACGAACGTCGTGCTTGCGGACACCTCCCTGCAAGGTGCCCAGGGCTTCGGCACGCCGACCATCGTGGTGGACGGCAAGCGCCTCGACAACCTGACCGACGTCATGACCGCGATCGAGTCCGCAGCGAAGTAGCCAGTGGCTGCCTGAGCAGCCAGAAGGGCCCCGTTCCCTCGGGAACGGGGCCCTGCCCTCACACTGGTCCGACCACGTTCACGCGATCGAGATCACGCCGGTCCCGCCTTGATCCAACCCGTCGACAGGCACTTCGGGAACTTGTAGATGACGCTCTTCCCGGTCCCGACAGCGATCGCCGGGCTGGACTTCGTCCAGGACGGGAAGCCGACCCACCCATCGCAGTGTGCGGTGAACTTCATGCTCGTCATGTTCCAGCACGTCGCGCTCGCGTAGCCATCCAGCGGCGTCCACGCTGCGTTCTGGCACCCCTTCGCGGCAGCCGACGCCGGGGCAGCCATCGCAACGGAGCCCCCCACGAGCGCACATCCGATCAACGCGGCGGTCAGGATCCGTCGTGCGCGCATCTTCTTCATCATCGTGTTTCCCTCCATCGGGCGTCCCCGAGCCCCCTTCGGCCTCTTGCACGGACGCCTCAGGGCGACCGTAGCGCGTCGTAGTTGCACGCCACAACTGGAACCGGCGGCGAGGTTGTGGGAGTCGTGGTCGGAAGCGGCCGAGGGCGGTCCGCCCTGAGGACTCAGAGAGTGGCGAGCACGCGCGGGAACATGATCAGGATCGACACGACGATCACGGCGTAGTTCGCCAGCACGAACGCCCACGAGTAGGGCAGCAGCGTCCGACCGACCCGCTGGAGCCCGGCGCCGAAGCGCCCCTGCGCCGCGTTCCAGATCGTGAACACCCAGAACATCGGGATGGTCATCGACCAGACCAGCAGGCACCATGGGCAGAGGTAGCCGATCACCCACACGGTCTGGGTGAACAGCCACGTCACGAAGACCCAGGCGAGGAAGACGCCGGTGTTGAACGCGACCCAGAACCACCGACGACCGTTCTGCGCACCGGCGAGGAGCATCACTCCGACGGCCACCGGGGCCACGAAGCCCATGACGCCGAGCAAGGGGTTCGGGAAGCCGAGGAGGTGACCCTGCCAGCTCGTCATGACCTGGGAGCAGTTGACGAACGGGCTGACGTCACAGCTGAGTGCCTTCGTCGGGTTCTCGTACTTCGCGAACTCGTCGAGGACCAGGGAGAAGGACGCGTAGAGGCCGACCAGCCCGGTCACCAGCAGGAAGATCCCCATGGCGATCGGGCGGCGGGGCGTGGTTGCGCTCGTGCTCACGGCGTCATCTTCGCACGCCGGTTCCGGCCCTTCCCTGGCAGGGCGTGCGACAATGACGAGGTCGCGTGGTCCGCTGCGCGGCGAGCAGAGCTTTCCGGGCCCAGCCCGGACGATCAGGTGCGGTGAGAGCGCACCGTGGTCGGACGTGCGTCACTCCGACGCCGAGCCGCACGGGCCGGGTGCCCGACACGGATCGGTCGCGGACGACCTGAAGACGGCGCACACCGGTCACGAGAGCACGACGACGGGGGCGTGGACGCCGCCCGTCACAACCGAAGAGTTCCCGCGGCCACAGCGGTCGCGGACAGAGTTCCCGCCGCCCGTCAGGGCGCGAGCGGGGTCAAGGAGTGCACCAGGACATGGTGGAGCAGAACACCGACAACACGAACAACGAAGACACCACCCCGAAGCGTCGTGGTCGCCTGTTCGGCGGGCGTCGCGCCCGCTCGACCGGCCAGGAGGCCCGTGGTGACGTCGACCAGACGACGGACGTCGACGAGATGGTCGCGCTGACGGACGAGACGGCCGACGCTGCCTCGCCGGTCACCACCGTGGACGTCGACGGCACCGCGGTGCCGGTCGAGGTCGCCCCGGTCGCGGGCGGCTCGGACACCCCGGAGGCCGTCTCGACGGTGACGGGTGACCTGCCCGTCGTTGAGCAGCGCGAGGAGACGGGCACCGGGGAGTCGGGCACCGAGGAGACGAGCACCGAGGAGCCGGGCGCCCCGGCGTCGGGCACCGACGCTGCGACGGTCGCGGAGCCGAGCGCCGCCGCGGCGACCGGCGAGACGGACGCGCCCCGTGCCTCCCTCCCGTGGTCCGACGAGCCCGAGGGCGGCGAGCCGACCCCGGAGCCCGCCCCGGAGGTCGTCGTCCCGAAGGCGACGAGCACCCTCAGCCTGATCTTCCACGCGCCGGTCCTGCCGGAGCTGCCCGCGCGCTCCGCCCAGGACGACCGCTACGACGAGGACGACGAGCAGGGCGCCGGTCGGCGCCGGTCGCGTCGCCGCGGCACCAGCGCCGACCGCGAGCAGCGCGGACCGCGCGACCACCTCGAGCCGCGTCGTCGCGAGCCCGAGCTCATCACCGAGCCGCAGCGCATCAAGGGCTCCACCCGACTCGAGGCGAAGAAGCAGCGCCGCCGCGACGGGCGTGACGCCGGCCGTCGCCGCACGGTCGTGACCGAGGACGAGTTCCTCGCCCGTCGCGAGAGCGTCGACCGGCAGATGATCGTCCGGTCGAGCTCGTCGAAGATCGAGATCGGCGTGCTCGAGGACGGCATCCTCGCCGAGCACTACGTGACGAAGTCGCACAACGTGTCGCTCATCGGCAACGTGTACCTGGGCAAGGTGCAGAACGTGCTGCCCTCGATGGAGGCTGCCTTCGTCGACATCGGCCGCGGCCGGAACGCCGTGCTCTACGCGGGCGAGGTCGACTGGGCGTCGGTGGACACCGGCAACCACGGCCGTCGCATCGAGGCCGCGCTCAAGCCGGGCGACAAGGTGCTCGTGCAGGTCACGAAGGACCCGGTCGGCCACAAGGGCGCCCGTCTGACGAGCCAGGTCTCGCTGCCGGGTCGGTACCTGGTGTACGTGCCGAACGGCTCGATGAACGGCATCTCCCGCAAGCTCCCGGACACCGAGCGTGCCCGGCTGAAGAAGATCCTCAAGGAGATCCTCCCCGAGCGCGCCGGCGTCATCGTCCGCACCGCGGCTGAGGGCGCGACCGAGGAGCAGCTGACCCGCGACGTGCAGCGCCTGACGAGCCAGTGGGAGGCGATCCAGAAGAAGGTCGCCGCCGGCCACGCGCCCGTGATGCTGCACTCGGAGCCGGACCTGCTCGTGAAGATCGTCCGCGACGTCTTCAACGAGGACTTCACGAAGCTGATCATCGACGGCGACGCCGCGCGCGGCACGATCGAGGAGTACCTCGACGCCGTCGCCCCGGACCTCAAGGACCGCGTCGAGGTCTACGACGGCCCGGACTCCTTCGAGGAGTACCGCCTGAACGAGCAGATCGAGAAGGCCCTCGACCGCAAGGTGTGGCTGCCCTCCGGTGGATCGCTCGTGATCGACCGCACCGAGGCGATGACGGTCGTCGACGTCAACACGGGGAAGTTCGTCGGCTCCGGCGGCAACCTCGAGGAGACCGTCACGAAGAACAACCTCGAGGCAGCCGAGGAGATCGTCCGGCAGCTCCGCCTGCGGGACATCGGCGGCATCATCGTCATCGACTTCATCGACATGGTGCTCGAGTCGAACCGCGACCTGGTGCTCCGTCGACTCGTCGAGTGCCTGAGCCGCGACCGGACGAAGCACCAGGTCGCCGAGGTCACCTCGCTCGGCCTCGTGCAGATGACCCGCAAGAAGATCGGCGTCGGGCTCCGCGAGTCCCTCGACGAGGTCAACGCCAAGGTCAACGACAACAACGCCGACCCGGGGCCGACCAAGGGCCGTCGCAAGAGCCGCAGCGGTTCGGGCAACGGCTCCACCGGCGGCAACGGTGGCGGGTCGAACGGCGGCAACGGGTCGAACGGCGGCGGTTCCTCGTCCGGCACCGGCTCGTCGCACGCGTCGCAGGCGCACCAGATCACCGAGGACGTCAAGAACGCCCTCTCGCGGATCGCTGCCTCGACGCTCCCGCACGACGAGCCGCTGACCGGCATCGCCGCCCCGGCGCACGGTGCCGCGACGCCGGGCGCCGCGTCGGAGACCCCGCTGTCGCCCGTCTCGACCGCGACGCCCGCCTCGGCTCCGGAGGAGTCCGAGCAGCGGAACGGCGACCAGCCCTCGGGCAAGCGTCGTCGTCGCCGCGGTGGCCGCGGTGGCAACGGTGGCTCGGCGCAGACCGAGTCGACGACCACCGAGTCGAGCAGCACCGAGTCGAGCAGCACGGACGCCTCCGCCGAGGCGCCCGCTGCGACCCAGGATCCGGCCGCCGCGCCTGCTGTGTCCGAGCCCGTCATGGCGGAACCTGCCACGACGGAGCCGAAGGCCAAGGCCCCTGCTCGCCGCCGCGTCAGCTCGAGCGCGCCGGTGACGCCGACGGAGAACACCGTCGCGATCCTGGACATCCCGGTCGCGGTGACCCAGCGCGCTCCCCGCCCGGTCTCCGGCGACGCCGAGTCCCTGCTCGACTCCGTGCTGCAGGCGCTCCCGGAGCCGAAGCAGCCCGGCCAGGGCCGCTCGCGCTCGCGCCGGGTGTCCTCGCCGAGCATCAGCGCACCGGCGACGAAGGACGACGGCACGGACGGCGACGACGGCTCCGTGATCGTGGGGAACTGACGTGACGGGACCGGGGGAGCCGAGCGGGCAGCAGGACCGCGGGTACTACGGTGCGGGCTGGCAGCAGCCCGCACCGTCGGCCCCGGCGCCGCAGGGCGGGTACGTCCCGCCGCTGCCGCCCGCCCGGGGACCCCGGGACCGCGCCGAGGCCGACCCGCGTCGGGCCTTCGCACCAGGGGCCTCGCTCGCGAACACCACGGGCGCGCTCATCGCGGTCGTCTCGATCGTGGTCGTCGAGTTCGTCTCGGGGGTCTTCGGGCTCCTCGGGACCTCGCTCGTCGTGCACCCCTTCACGACGTCCGGCACCGGGGCGAGCCTGATCGGCAGCTTCGTCTCCGGGGTCTTCGCGTCCCCGTTCCCGTTCTACGCCGGGGCCTTCCTGGCGCTGGCGTTCCTCACGCCGATCGCGCGCCGCAGCCCGCTGCCGACCGTGCTCCTGCGGGCCGTGCTCGCCGGGGCGGCCGGCACGGTGGCGCTCGCCCTCGTCGGCGTGTTCACCGGGCTGTACGCGGCGACGCGGACCGGCAGCGGTGTCCGACTCGTCACCGACGTGCTGACCGGGCCGCTGCAGAACGGGGTGCCGTTCACGCTCATGCTGCTCGGGACCGCGACGGTCGCGTGGCTCTGGACCGGTCGTCCCCGCGGTGGCCGTCGTGCCCTGTCGGGCTCCGGCGGGCGTCCGGGGACCGTGCGGCCCGCCGACGCGGTACCCCCGGCGACCGTGCAGCAGCAGCCGCAGTACCAGCCGCAGCCGCACCACCCGCAGTACCAGCCGCAGGCGCCGCAGTACCAGCCGCCCCTCCAGCAGCAGCCCGGCCCGCAGGCATCCGACGGCCGCTGGGCGCCCCCGGCGCCGCGCTGACCCGACGAGCGCAGCCCCGACCAGCGCAGCCCCGACCAGCGCTGATGCGAGTCGCGCCGGTGGTGCGCTGCGCGCCGGACCGGTGTCGTGCCTCCAGGCCGTCGACCCCGCGGGCTGCGCAGCCCGCCGTCGTCAGCGCGCCCGCTTGTCCCGCTGCGCGACCCGCAAGCCGCTCCCGATGAGCCGGAGGACCAGCTCGCGGCCGGTCACGGCCGTCGCCCCCAGCGAGACGAGCTCGTCGTAGCGCGCGAGCGGCACGTCGTAGTGGTCGTGGTCGAACGCGCGGCGGGGGATCCCGGCCCGTTCGGCGAACGCGTGCAACTCGTCGTAGGATGCGTCACTGACGAGGTGCGACCAGACGGTGTCGTGGGCGGGCCACGTCGGCGGGTCGATCAACACGGTCACGCGTGCCATCGTACGTGTGTCGCCGTTTGACCGGACCCGTGGGCATCGAGTAAACTCGATCCCTGGTGTCAGCGGGCCGTTCTGCCTGCGTCGCCGATCGGGCCCGGCCTACCGGGAGCCGCTCGTGCAGAAGTGGGCACCCGAGACTTCCCTCAAGCAGAGTACGTAAGGATTTCCACGTGGTTTACGCAGTAGTGCGCGCCGGCGGCCGTCAGGAGAAGGTCGAGGTCGGCACGATCCTCACGATCGACCGTGCCAAGGCCGACGACAAGGGCAACATCGACCTCGCCCCGGTGCTCCTCGTGGACGGTGACAAGATCACCTCGGCGGCTTCCGAGCTCGCCAACGTGACCGTCACCGCCGAGGTGCTCGAGGACCTCCGCGGTCCGAAGGTCGTCATCCAGAAGTTCAAGAACAAGACCGGGTACAAGAAGCGCCAGGGCTTCCGCGCTGAGCTCACCCGCGTCAAGATCACCTCGATCGCGTAAGGCGGGAGTAGAAGATGGCACACAAGAAGGGTGCGAGCTCCACTCGCAACGGTCGTGACTCGAACGCGCAGCGCCTCGGCGTGAAGCGCTTCGGTGGACAGGTCGTCAACGCCGGCGAGATCATCCTGCGCCAGCGTGGCACCCACTTCCACCCGGGCGCCAACGTCGGCCGCGGTGGCGACGACACGCTGTTCGCCCTCTCGGCCGGTGCGGTCGAGTTCGGCACCAAGGGCGGCCGCAAGGTCGTCAACATCGTCAACGCGTAACACCGCGACGATCTGACTCTGCGGGAGGGGCGGGCCACGTGCCCGCCCCTCCCGTTCTTCGTTCTGCAGTACCTAGGAGTGGACCCATGGCGACCTTCGTCGACCGAGTGACCCTGCACCTCAGCGCGGGCAACGGTGGCAACGGCTGCGTGTCGGTCCGCCGTGAGAAGTTCAAGCCCCTCGCCGGACCCGACGGCGGCAACGGTGGTGACGGTGGCGACATCGTCCTCGTCGCCGACCCGCAGGTGACGACCCTGCTCGGCTACCACCGCTCGCCGCACCGTTCCTCGAGGAACGGCCAGCCCGGCATGGGCGACATGCGCAGCGGTGTGAGCGGCGAGACGCTCGAGCTCCCCGTCCCGATCGGCACCGTCGTGCACGACGAGGACGGCGAGGTGCTCGCCGACATGACCGAGCCGGGCATGCGCGTCGTCGTGGCCCCCGGCGGTCAGGGCGGTCTCGGCAACGCCGCGCTCGCGACCACGAAGCGCAAGGCCCCGGGCTTCGCGCTCCTCGGCACCCCCGGGTGGGAGGGCGACGTCAGCCTCGAGCTGAAGACCATCGCCGACGTGGCCCTGGTCGGGTTCCCGAGTGCCGGCAAGTCCTCGCTCATCGCCGCGATCTCCGCCGCGAAGCCGAAGATCGCGGACTACCCGTTCACCACGCTCGTGCCGAACCTCGGCGTCGTCGAGTCGGGGGAGTCCCGCTTCACGGTCGCCGACGTCCCCGGCCTGATCGAGGGTGCCTCGGAGGGCAAGGGCCTCGGTCTCGAGTTCCTCCGCCACGTCGAGCGCTGCGAGGCGCTCCTGCACGTCATCGACTGCGCGACGCTCGACCCGGGCCGCGACCCGATCAGCGACCTCGACGTCATCCTCGGCGAGCTCGAGCGCTACCCGGTGCCGGAGGGGCAGACACCCCTGCTCGAGCGTCCGCAGCTCGTCGCGCTGAACAAGGTCGACGTGCCCGAGGCCGCCGAGCTGGCGGAGTTCGTGACCGCCGAGCTCGAGGGCCGCGGCTACCGCGTGTTCCCGATCTCCACGGCCTCCCGCGCCGGGCTCCGCGAGCTGACGTTCGCGCTGGCCGACGTCGTCGAGCAGGCCCGTGCCGCCCGTCCGGCCGCGCCCGAGCAGGAGCGCATCGTGCTCCGCCCGAAGGCCGTCGACGAGAAGCCCTTCACCGTGCGTGCGGAGGGCGGCGAGGAGCACCGCTTCTACCGCGTCCGCGGCGCGAAGCCGGAGCGCTGGGTCGTGCAGACGGACTTCACCAACGAAGAGGCGATCGGCTACCTGGCCGACCGGCTCGCGAAGCTCGGTGTCGAGGACGGCCTGTTCAAGGCCGGTGCCGTCGCCGGGTCCACCGTGGTCATCGGTGGCGACGGCGGCATGGTGTTCGACTGGGAGCCGACGCTCACCTCGACCGCGGAGCTCATCACGAGTGCCCGCGGCACCGACGCCCGCGTCGGTGGTTCCTCGCGGCCGACCCGCAACGAACGGCGCGAGGAGTACTTCGAGCGCATGGACGCCAAGGCCGCCGCCCGCGCCGAGCTCGAGCAGGAGCGCGTCTCGGGTCTCTGGGCCGACGACGACGAGGACTGATCCCGGTATGACCGAAACGACCGCGCGCACCGACCTCGGCCCCGTCGCCGGGCGGCAGGACATCCCGCGTGCGCGGCGTCTCGTGGTGAAGGTCGGGTCGTCCTCGGTCAGCGGGGAGAACACGGCGCAGATCGCCGCCCTGGTCGACGCCCTGGCCGCGGCGCACGCCCGCGGGACCGAGGTGGTGCTGGTGTCCTCCGGCGCCATCGCCACCGGCTTCCCGTTCCTCGGGCTCGAAGGACGCCCCGACGACCTCGCGACCCAGCAGGCCGCGGCGGCGACCGGGCAGAACGTGCTGATGTTCCGGTACCAGAAGGAACTCGACCGGCACGGGGTGATCGCGGCGCAGATCCTGCTCACCGCGGGTGACCTGCAGAACCCCACCCACCGGGTGAACGCGCAGCGGGCCGTGGACCGGCTCCTCGCGCTCCGGGTGCTGCCGATCGTGAACGAGAACGACACCGTCGCGACCCACGAGATCCGGTTCGGCGACAACGACCGGCTCGCGGCGCTCGTCGCCCGCCTGCTCGGTGCGGAGGCCCTGGTGCTGCTGTCGGACGTCGAGTCGCTCTACACGCGTCCGCCGGAGCACCCCGACGCCGAGCCGATCGACGAGGTCCCGTTCGGCGACGAACTCGCCGGAGTGACCTTCGGCTCGATCGGCAAGGCCGGCGTGGGCACCGGTGGAGCGGGGACGAAGGTCGCCGCTGCGCGGCTCGCGGCCGAGGCCGGGACCGCCGTCCTCGTGACGGCGACGGCGCTCGTCGACCGGGCGCTGTCCGGCGAGCAGGTCGGCACGTGGTTCCACGCGGGGCCGCGTCCGTAGGTCGGTCCGGCCCGGCGTCGATCGGGCAGACCGGACGGGAGGCGCGGGTCACCCCCGGCGTGACGGGTCCCGTCACCGGCGTGACGGGTCCCGTCACCGGCGTGTCACGGGGGCAGGGGCCGCACTACGATCGTCCCATGTCGCTGACCGCAGCCGCCCCGACCCTGACCGACAAGCTCGTCGCCGCCCGCGCCGCGTCGTCGGCGCTCGCGACCGCGACGACCTCGGTCAAGGACCGCGCGCTGCGCGCGGTCGCGGAGGCGCTCCGTGCCGGGACGGCGGACATCGTCGCGGCGAACCACGGCGACCTCGTGGCGGGCGAGGCGGACGGGCTGTCGTCGGGCCTGCTCGACCGGCTCCGGCTCGACCCGGACCGCATCGAGGCGCTGGCCGCCGCGGTCGAGCACGTCGTCGGGCTGACCGACCCGGTGGGGGAGCAGGTCCGCGGGTCGCGGCTCCCGAACGGGCTGCAGCTGTCCCAGGTCCGCGTGCCGTTCGGTGTCGTCGGCGCGATCTACGAGGCCCGACCGAACGTGACGGTCGACATCGCGGCGCTCGCGCTGAAGAGCGGCAACGCGGTCGTGCTCCGTGGCGGTTCGGCGGCGCTCCGGACGAACGCGGTCCTGGTCGAGCGCATCCGGCAGGCCGTGTCGTCGGTGGGGCTGCCCGCCGACCTGGTCCAGACGATCGACGAGTTCGGGCGGCCCGGCGCCACCGAACTGATGCGCGCACGGGGGCTCGTCGACGTGCTCGTGCCCCGGGGCAGCGCGTCGCTCATCCAGACCGTCGTCACCGAGTCGACCGTCCCCGTGATCGAGACCGGCGCCGGGGTGGTGCACGTGTTCCTCGACGCCTCGGCACCCGAGGGCCGCGCGGTGGACATCGTCCTGAACAGCAAGGTGCAGCGCCCCAGCGTGTGCAACGCGCTCGAGACCCTGCTCGTGCACGAGCGAGCGGCCGATCGACTGCTGCCCGTGCTGGCCGACC
The DNA here is from genome assembly GCF_006715175.1 of Curtobacterium citreum. Classification (NCBI taxonomy): domain Bacteria; kingdom Bacillati; phylum Actinomycetota; class Actinomycetes; order Micrococcales; family Microbacteriaceae; genus Curtobacterium; species Curtobacterium citreum. The sequence goes on from NZ_VFMQ01000001.1 coordinate 1,290,497, forward strand.
GACTCCGTGCCGCTGGGGTCACGCTCCGCGGTGACGACGCCACGCGGACGATCGTGCCCGGTGTCCTCCGGGCGACCGAGGCTGACTGGGCGACCGAGTCGATGGACCTCGACCTGTCGATCCGGGTCGTCGCCGACGTCGACGAGGCGATGGCGCACATCGCGCGGTGGTCGACGCACCACACCGAGTCGATCGTGACCGACGACGTCGACACTGCCGAGCGCTTCCTCGCCGAGGTCGACTCGGCCGTGGTGATGGTCAACGCCTCGACGCGGTTCACCGACGGCGGGGAGTTCGGCTTCGGCGCCGAGGTCGGGATCTCCACCCAGAAACTGCACGCTCGCGGGCCGATGGGCCTGCCCGAGCTCACGAGCACCAAGTGGATCGTGCGCGGCCAGGGACAGATCCGCGGCTAGACTGAGCGGCGTCTTCCCACCCGACCGAACGGAGCACCGGACCGATGACCTTCCTCGCTGCAGCTGCAGAGACCTCCTCCGGGGTGCCCGCGTTCGTGTTCCCGCTCTGCGGGGCGCTGTTCTTCACGTTCCTCGGCTTCGTCACCTGGAGCTTCCGCGACGTCGCGTACCGTCACTCGCACAAGTTCGAGGCCACCCGCCACGACGAGACGGGTGTCGACGAGTTCGGTCACACCAAGCACTGACCCCCGGCTCGATGCTCGAGAGCACGGGGCGCCCACGCATCGGCGTGATGGGCGGCACGTTCGACCCGATCCACCACGGACACCTCGTGGCGGCGTCGGAGGTCGCGCGCGCCTTCGACCTCGACGAGGTCGTCTTCGTCCCGACCGGTCAGCCGTACATGAAGTCCGACGTGACGGACGCCGAGCACCGGTACCTCATGACGGTCGTGGCCACCGCGTCCAACCCGATGTTCACCGTGAGTCGTGTGGACATCGACCGCCCGGGGCCGACGTACACGGTCGACACGCTCCGTGACCTGCACGAACAGCGACCGGACGCGCAGCTCGTCTTCATCTCGGGCGCAGACGCCGTTCAGCAGATCCTCGACTGGAAGGACCACGATGGTCTCTGGGACCTCGCGCACTTCGTCGCGGTCACACGCCCGGGTCACGACCTGAGCATCACCGGGCTGCCGGAACGCGACGTAAGCTTGCTCGAAGTCCCCGCGCTGGCGATATCGTCCACCGACTGCCGCGACCGGGTCAGGCGCGGGTTCCCCGTGTGGTACTTGGTCCCCGACGGCGTCGTCCAGTACATCTCCAAGCACCATCTGTATCGGAGCGTTGCATGAGTTCGTCCGACGCGCAGCCGCCACTGTCGCGACGCCAGGCGCGCGAGCGGGAGCGTGCCGCCGCAGCGGGTTCGCAGCCCGTCACGCCTCCGCCGACCGTCGCCGCCCCCGACCGGACCGAGGAGCCTCGGCGTCGGCCCGGCTCGCACGTGGCCCCGTCGTTGAACGGTCCTGCCCAGCGACCGGTCCCGTCGGCGCCGGACTCGTCCGTTCCGTCCGCGCCGGACTCCTCCGTCCCGTCGGCGCCGATCGCTCCTGCGCCCGGGGGTTCCGCGCCGGTCCCGTCGGTGCCCGTGACCAGCGTGCCCGTGACGACCGTGCCGGCCTCGGCGACCGAGATCGTCCCCGGGACCGGCGGCATGACCCGCCGGCAGCTCCGGCTCCTGCGCGAGGCCGAGGGCCAGGCCGTCCAGCCCGTCCCGCTCCGTGCACCGACCCCGCAGTCGTCGGACCGGACCGTGCAGGACGTCATCGGGTCGGTCGACACCCTCGACCGCGGTGCCGACGGCGGACGTCCGCCCGGCTCGGCGCCGCAGCCCGCCGTCGTGCCGTCCGACGGCCGCCGTGACGAGGAGTCCGCGACGGATCAGGTCGCCGAACCCGAGTCCGACGTCCTGGACGACGCCGCGATCGCGCAGGCGACCGAGGCGGACGGCTCCCCGGACGCGATCGAACCCCTCAGCGAGGCCGCCGCGCACGCCGAGGAACCCCGACGACACCGGTCCACCTGGGCCGCGCACGACGACGAGACCCCTGCCGAGGACGGGTCGGTCGACGCCGCGCCCACCGCTGCGCCGCTGCCCGGGGCCCCCGCCGTCCCGAGCGTGCCGTCGTCCGCGACCCCCGGTGTCTTCCCGCTGTCGCTCGACGACGACACGAACGAGGTCCCGGTCCAGCAGCCGGCCGCCACGAGGGACCCCGACGACGAGCTCGACGCCCCGGCCGTCCCCGACGCGTTCCGTCGGCCGGTCGAGCCGAAGCCCGTGACGACGGCGTTCGCCCCGCCGACCGGACACTGGTCGCAGCTCGCGCACGACTCGAACGACGCCGAGGTCCACGACGAGGAGACCGGCACCCGCCGCGTCGCCGTGCACAACACGAACTCGATCGTCCTGCCCGACTCGGCCCTCGCGGACCCCACCGGTGCGCTGAACGCCACCGGCGAGGTCATCCTCACCGGGTCGATCGACCTGCCGGCGTCGCTGTCGTCGACCGGGTCGCACCGGCCGATCGACGGGGCCGAGGTCGACCGTCTGCTCGAGCAGCACGACGAGCAGCCCGAGACGGACGCCAGCCCGGTCCGGGCCAGCCGTGCGATCTCGAGCCACACGTCGACGCGCCAGGTCGTGCTCGCGGCCGCGAAGCCCAAGGAGTCCCGCACGCCGGTGATCCTCGGCGTGACCGTGGGGGCCGTCGGCGTCGCAGCGGCGGCCGTGATCATCGTCGCGCTCGTCACCACGCACATGGGCGGCTGACCCGGCCACTACCGTCCCGATCACCCACCCCGCTGCCCGGCCTGGCCGGTGTCGGCGGGGTGGCCTATGATCGGGTCCCATCACCGGGGCCCGCACACCGCGGGTCCGACCGACCGGAAGGACTCCGTGACCGCCTCCCCACGCGCACTGGAACTCGTACAGCTCGCGGCCACCGCGGCCGACGACAAGCAGGCAGAGGACCTCGTCGCCCTCGACGTGACCGGACCACTGCAGCTCACCGACGTGTTCCTGCTCGCGACCGGCCGGAACGAGCGCAACGTGCTCGCCATCGCCGACGAGGTCGAGGACCGCCTGATCCAGGCCGGTGCCAAGCCCCTCCGTCGCGAAGGACGGACCGAGGGCCGCTGGGTCCTCATCGACTTCGGCGACATCGTCGTGCACGTCTTCCACGAGGAAGACCGTCAGTACTACTCGCTCGAGCGTCTCTGGTCGGACTGCCCGACCATCCCGCTCGAGCTGTCGGTCGACCAGACCGCGGCCGCCGACCAGTCGGTCTGAGCGCCGCCCGCTCGCGACGCGCCCGGGTGACGAGGCCGATTTCGTCACCCGGCGTTCGCGTGGTGTACGCTTCCATGGTGCCTCCGGGAACGGGGACACGGAACACAGCAACACCCGTACGGGTCTGTGGCGCAGCTGGTAGCGCACCTGCATGGCATGCAGGGGGTCAGGGGTTCGAGTCCCCTCAGATCCACCCGAACACGACACGGAACAACCCCGTCGCTCACGAGCGACGGGGTTGTTCCGTTCCCGCCACCCGTACCCGTGCCCGAGGGCGTCCGGCGGCCCCACTACGCTGTTGCGCATGAGCAACGACGCGCCCCTGTCCGGATCCGCCCTGACGATCACCGCAGCCGGCTACACGGCCGAGATCGCCTCGGTGGGGGCGTCGCTCCGCACCCTCCGGTACGAGGGCCGCGACCTGGTCGTGCCGTTCGACGCCGACGAGGTCCGCCCGGCCTTCCGCGGCGCCGTCCTCGCACCGTGGCCGAACCGGGTCGTCGACGGTCGCTACACGTTCGGCGGCCAGGAGCACGAGCTCGCCCTGACCGAGCCGAAGCGGCACCACGCCCTGCACGGTCTCGTCGCGTGGACCGACTTCCGCACGGTGTCCCACGAGCCCGACCGGGCCGTCCTCGCCACCACGGTGGCCGCCCAGGAGGGCTACCCCTTCCGCGTGGAGGTCCTCGTCGCGTTCCACCTCGACGCAGACGGGCTCCACACCACGATCACGGGCACGAACACGGGCGGTGCCGCAGCGCCGTGGGGGACCGGGCCGCACCCGTACCTGGTCGGTGGGGCCGGCCGGGTGGACGACTGGACCCTGACGCTGCCCGCGGCCCGGGTGCTCGAGGTGACCGAGGACCGCCTCGCCCCGACGGGCCTCGCGGACGTGCACGACGCGTTCGACCTCCGCACCCCCACGCCCATCGGTGACCGGTTCATCGACCACGCCTTCACGGACTTCGACCGCGACGACGCCGGCACCGCCACCATCGTGCTCACCGCCGCCGACGGACACGGGGTCCGCGTCGCGTTCGGTCCGGAGTGCCCGTGGGTCCAGGTCCACACTGCCGACCACGTCGTACCCGAGTACCACCGCGCCGGCCTGGCCGTCGAGCCGATGACCTGCGCCCCCGACGCGTTCAACGCCGGCGCGGACGCGGGCCTCGTCGTGCTCGAGCCCGGTGCGTCCCACGCCGCCTCGTGGACGATCGCGGCGGTCTGACCGGAGCGCGGGTCGTCGTCCGTCGGCTGACCGACGGCACGGGCGCCGCGCCGGACCTCGGGGCGATGTGCGCCGCGACCCCGGCGGACGTCGTCTGGCTCGACTCGGCACTGCCGACCGGTGCGCCGGACACCGCCCACGATCGAGCCCGCTGGTCGGTGGTCGCGTGCACGGACGGGCCGTTCGCGACGCGCTTCCGGCACGAGGACCGGCTGGCCCACATCTCCGTCAGCCCGGCCGCCGAGCGCTGGTTCGACGGGACCCGGACCGAGGACCGGCCCGCCTTCGTGGTGCTCGCCGACCTGCTCGACCGGACGCCGCGGCTCGACGCCCCGGTGGACGGCTGCGGCTTCGCGCTCGGCTGGGTCGGGTTCCTCGGCCACGAGCTCGGCCGCGAGGTCGACGGCCCCGACCGGACCGCTGACGGCCACGCCGACGCCGACCTGCGGTTCGTCGACCGTGCGGTCGTCGTCGACGCGCGCGGTGGCACGTGGGCCCTCGCGCTCGTCGACCCGGCAGAGGCGGCGGCCAGCGCGGCGAACCGGGCGTGGCTCGACGCGGTGCCGGTGCCGGTCCCGACGACTGCAGCGGGATCGGCGGACGCCGCCACGATCCTCCCGTCCGGCACGGCGACCGGCCGCGTCCCGCGCGCCGCGTACGAGACGGCGGTCGAGGTCTGCCGTGCGGAGATCCGCGAGGGCAACGCGTTCCAGGTCTGCCTCACCACCGCCTTCGCGGTCGGCCTGGAGGCGCGGGTCGGGTCCGGCACGGACCCGCACCTGGACGAGTACCTGCGGCTGCGTGCCGTCGACCCCGTCCCGTTCGGCGCCTACCTGCGACTCGGCCCGCTGCGGGTCGCGAGCCGGTCCCCGGAGCGGTTCCTGCGCATCGAGGCGACCGGGCGCGTGGTCGCGGAACCCATCAAGGGGACCCGTCCGCGCGACCCCGACCCGGAGCGGGACCTGGCCGTGCGGACCGGGCTCGCGGCGAGTGCGAAGGACCGCGCCGAGAACGTGATGATCGTCGACCTGCTCCGGAACGACCTGCTGCGTTCGGCGCGGCCGGGGTCGGTCCGGGTGGAGCGCCTGTGCGACGTCGAGACGTACGCGAGCGTGCACCAGCTGGTGTCGACGGTCACGGCGGTGCTGCCGGACGGGACGTCACGGGCCGAGGTCGTGCGCGCGGCCTTCCCGCCTGGGTCGATGACGGGCGCGCCGAAGCCGAGCGCGTCGGCGATCGCGGACCGGCTCGAAGGGGCGCCGCGCGGGGTGTACTCGGGGGCGATCGGGTACTTCTCGGCGGACGGCTCGGTCGACCTGTCGGTGGCCATCCGCACACTGGTGACGGTCCTCGACGACGCGGGCGCGGTGCGGACGAGGACGTTCGGGGCCGGGGGTGCGGTGACGTGGTCCTCGGTGGCGGCGGACGAGGCGGACGAGGTCGAGGCGAAGACGCGGTCGGTGTTCGGCGGGCTGGGGATCGTCGGGCGCTGGTAGGGGCGCGGGCGCGGGCGCGGCGGGCGTGCGCGTACGGGTGCGTACGCGTGTGCCGGGCGGGTGCGTACGCGTGTGCGCGGGCTGGTACGTGCGTGCGCGCAGGTGCACTCGGCGTGTCGAACGGGTGTTCGATCCGGTTGTCCACCGGATGTCGGACCCGGTTGACATCATCGAACACATGTTCGAATATGAGGGCATGCAGACGGCGGCGGCACTCCGGTCGCCCGGGTCCCCGCGGCAACCCCGGCGGGAGTCGACCGGGCCCGCCGGTGCTGCTCGCCCGAGCCGTGTCGACCACCTCGGGGATGCTCGTGCGGCGCTCGACCGCATCACCGCGCTGCGCTCCCGGGTCGCCGAGATGGAAGCCCCCCGGGTCGACGTGCAGGGCCTGCCCACCGCGTCGGCGCTGCAGCCCCTGCTGCCGGGCGGTGCGATCCGTGTCGGCGGTTCCTACGCCGTGCAGGAGTCGGTGCTGCTCGCGATGACCATGCTGCAGGCGGCCTCGGCCGAGGGGGCCTGGTGTGCCGTGGTGGGCGTGCCGTCCCTCGGGGTCGAGGCCGCGGCCGCGATGGGGATCGACCTCGAACGCCTCGTGCTCGTCCCCGACCCGGGTGACCAGTGGCTCACCGTGACCGCAGCGCTCGTCGACGTCGCGCAGGTCGTCCTCACCCGGCCGCTCGGGCGCGTGGTGCCCGGTGACGTCTCCCGGCTGGGTGCCCGGCTCCGCCAGCGCGGCGGGGCGCTCGTCGCGCTGGGGGCCTGGCCGGGCGCGGACGTCACGCTCCGGGTGACCGACTCGGTGTGGAGCGGCATCGGCGACGGACACGGACACCTGACCGAGCGTCGGGCCACCGTCACGGCCTCGGGACGCGCGGGGGCCGGACGTCCGGTCAGCGCCGACCTGCTCCTGCCGGCGGCGGACGGCGCGGTGCGTGCTGCCGATCCGCTGGCGGCGGCCGGGGCGTCCGACACGCGGGTGCTCCGCCCGGTGGCGGTGGCCTCGTGAGTCCGCGCGGCGGCGGGCGCACCCGGACGACCGGACCGCGCGTGGCGGTGCGGGGGAGCGGTGTGCCCGGACCCGCGACCGTCCGGGCCGACGCCGTCGCCCGCGGCGGGGCCCTGCCGGAGCCCCCGCCCACCCGGACGGTCGTGCTGTGGTGCCCGGACTGGCCGGTGATCGCCGCCGCACGGGCGGCGGGGACACCACCGGACCAGCCGTTCGCCCTGGTGGTGCACGGGCAGGTCTTCGCGAGCTCCGCCGCTGCTCGGCAGCAGGGGGTGGTCCGCGGGCTGCGGGTGCGCGAGGCGCAGGCACGCTGCCCGGAGCTCGTGGTGCAGCCGTACGACGACGCGCTCGACCACCGGGCGTTCGAACCGGTGATCCGCGCGATCGAGGCGGCCGTCCCCGGGGTCGAGGTCCTGCGACCAGGCACGGTGGCCCTGCGCTCCCGCGGCCCGGCGCGGTACTACGGCGGCGAACGTGCGGCGGCCGCGACGCTCGCGGGCATCGCGGCCGACCACGGGGCGCCCGGGGTGCGTGCCGGGGTCGCCGACACCCCGTTCGCCGCGGAGCAGGCCGCCCGGGCACGCCCGGTGCGCCCCGGCGAACGCGTGCGGATCGTGCCCGTCGGGGGATCCTCGGACTTCCTGGCCGACCTGCCGCTCGGGGTGCTCGGCGACCCCGACCTGGCGATGGTGCTCGGGCGGCTCGGCATCGCGACGCTCGGGGAGTTCGCGACACTCGGCGACGAGCAGGTGCGTGACCGGTTCGGGGTCGCCGGCGCTTTCCTGCACCGGCTCGCGGGCGGCCGCGACCCGCGCGAGGTCGCCTCGCGCGCGGTGCCCCCCGAGCTCCGGGTCGAGGCGTCGTTCGAACCGCCGCTCGACCGCGCCGACCAGGTCGCGTTCGCGTTCCGACGGTCGGCGGACGACTTCGCCGCGCGGCTGCGGTCCGCGGGGCTCGTGGCGACGACGATCCGGGTCGGCATCGTCGACGAGCGCGACCTGTTGCTCGAGCGGACCTGGGTGCACCCCCGCTGGTTCGACGCGGCCGACGTGGTCGACCGGGTGCGGTGGCAGCTCGCCGGCGGGGTCGACCCCTCGGGACTCGAGGCACCGGTGGTGCAGGTCGTGCTCGAACCGGTCGCGGTGGACGACGCCGCGAACCACGAGCGTGGGCTGTGGGGGACCGGTCCCGACGAACGCGTGCACCACGCCCTGGCCCGCGTGCAGGGGCTCGTCGGGCACGACGGGGTCGTCACACCGCGGATCGGCGGGGGCCGCACGCTGGCCGAGCGCGTCGTGCTCGTGCCGTGGGGCGACGCGCCGGCCGGGGGCGAGCGTGCCCTGGCGACCGTCCGTGACCGTCCCTGGCCCGGCAGGCTCCCGGGACCGCCACCGGCGACCGTGCTCGAACGACCGCGCCCGGTCGACGTCGTCACGGCGGACGGCGGCACCGTCGACGTGGACGACCGCGGGGCGCTGACCGGAGCCCCGGAGCGGTTCCGGGCCGACGGGGAGCGCGGCGGCGGCTTCGCGTCGGTGACGGCGTGGGCGGGACCGTGGCCGCTCGTCGTGCGCTGGTGGGAGTCGGGCGGTCGTCGACTGCACCGTCTGCAGCTCGTCGACGAGGGCGGCCGGGCGTGGTACCTGGTGCTCGCCGACCACCGCTGGTGGGCCGAGGCGGTCGCGACGTGACGGAAGGTACCTGATGGGCTACAGCAACCCACCCATCCCGTGGTCGCAGTTCGAGCGCGCGCTCTCCGACAAGCGCCCGGACGCGGCCCACGCCGGTGACGGCGGCGACAGCCCCGCGTGGTCGCGGAAGCGCTCCCGCTACGTCCCGCCACCGCCGCCGTCCGACGACGGCGACCCCGTCGTGCCGTACGCCGAGCTGCACGCGCACTCGACCTTCAGCTTCCTCGACGGTGCGAGCGGACCGGAGCACCTGGTCGAGGAAGCGGCGCGCCTGCACCTGCACGGGCTGGCGCTGACCGACCACGACGGGTTCTACGGTGCCGCCCGGATGGCCGAGGTGGCCGAGGCGTACCCGACCGTGTCGACGGTCTACGGCACCGAGCTGTCCCTCGGGCTGACCGGGCCGCAGAACGGCGTCCCCGACCCCGAGGGCACGCACCTGCTGCTGCTCGCGGACGGTCAGGACGGCTACCACCGGCTCGCCGGAGCCGTGACGCGCGCGCACCTGGCCGCCGGCGCCGAGAAGGGCCGGCCGCGGTACGACCTGGACGACCTCGCGGCGCAGGCGGACGGGCACTGGCGGGTCCTCACCGGCTGCCGCAAGGGGACGGTGCGGCAGGCCCTCGAACGTGGGGGCGAGTCCGCCGCGGACGAAGCCCTCCGGGCGCTGCTCGACCGGTTCGGCACCGCCGGGGTCGTCGTCGAGCTCACCGACCACGGCGATCCGCTCGACACGGCCCGGAACGACGTCCTGGCCGGGCTCGCAGCGCGGCACGCCCTGCGGGTCGTCGCGACCGGGAACGTGCACTACGCCACCCCCGACCAGTTCCCCGTGGCCACCGCCCTCGCCGCGGTGCGTGCACGGCGCAGCCTCGACGAGATCGACGGGTGGCTGCCGGCTGCCCCGACCGCGCACCTGCGCTCCGGCGCCGAGATGGCCAGGCGCTTCGCCCGGTACCCGGGAGCGGTCGCGACGAGCGTCGAGCTGGCGGACGAACTCGGCTTCCGACTGCGGACGGCGAAGCCCGGGCTGCCCGACGTCGAGGTCCCCGAGGGGCACACCACGATGACGTGGCTCCGGGAGCTCACCTGGCGCGGGGCCCGCCGGTTCTACCCGGGCAGCGCGGACGGCGTCGACCCCGTGAAGCGCGAGCGCATCGAACGCGAGCTCTCCGTGATCGCCGACAAGGACTTCCCGGGCTACTTCCTCATCGTCCGTGACATGGTGCAGTTCGCCCGCGAGCGGGGCATCCTGTGCCAAGGGCGCGGGTCGGCGGCGAACTCGGCGGTCTGCTACCTGCTCGAGATCACCGCGGTGGACTCGATCCGCTACGGGTTGCCGTTCGAACGGTTCCTGTCGGCGATGCGCGACGAGGAGCCGGACATCGACGTCGACTTCGACTCGGACCGCCGCGAGGAGGTCATCCAGTACGTCTACGACAAGTACGGCCGGTTCAACGCCGCGCAGGTCGCGAACGTGATCACCTACCGGCCGAAGGGCGCGGTCCGGGACATGGCGAAGGCCCTCGGGCACAGCCCCGGGCAGCAGGACGCCTGGTCGAAGCAGGTCGAGCGCTGGGGGTCGGTGACCGAGAGCCAGGACCACGACATCCCGGACACGGTCGTCGACATGGCGCAGCAGGTCCTCGGGTTCCCGCGGCACCTCGGCATCCACTCCGGGGGCATGGTGCTGACCGACCGTCCCGTGGGCGAGGTCGTGCCGATCGAGCACGCCCGGATGGACGGTCGCACGGTCCTGCAGTGGGACAAGGACGACTGCGCGTTCATGGGGCTCGTGAAGTTCGACATGCTCGGCCTCGGCATGCTCGCGGCCCTGCAGTACTCGTTCGACCTGGCGGCCGAGCACTGCGGGGAGCGGTGGGACATGCACTCCATCCCGAAGGAAGAGCAGGGCGTCTACGACCAGCTGTGCCGCGCGGACACGATCGGGGTGTTCCAGGTAGAGTCCCGGGCGCAGATGGGCACGCTGCCCCGGCTGCTGCCGCGGCGGTTCTACGACCTGGTGATCGAGGTCGCCCTCGTCCGACCGGGGCCGATCCAGGGCGGCGCGGTGCACCCGTACATCCGTCGACGGACCGGCGAGGAGCCCATCACCTACATCCACCCGTCGCTCGAACCCGTGCTCGAACGGACGCTCGGGGTGCCGCTCTTCCAGGAGCAGCTCATGCAGATGGCGATCGCGGTCGGCGGGTGCTCCGGCGACGACGCCGACCTGCTCCGTCGTGCGATGGGGTCGAAGCGGGGCCTCGAGAAGATCGAGCGACTGCGCGAGAAGCTCTACGCCGGGATGGCGGCGAACGACATCCACGGCGAGGACGCCGACGCCATCTACGCCAAGATCCAGGCGTTCGCGAACTTCGGGTTCGCCGAGAGCCACTCGATCAGCTTCGCCCTCATCGTGTACGCGAGCGCGTGGATGCGTCTGCACTACCCGGGGGCGTTCCTCGCCGCGCTGCTCCGCGCCCAGCCGATGGGGTTCTACTCGCCGCAGACCCTGGTGGCGGACGCCCGGCGCCACGGTGTGCAGGTGCTCCGACCCGACGTGCTGCGCTCCGGGGTCGACGCCACGCTCGAGGCGCTGGGCGACGCCTCCGGGGCGACCGGCGACGATGCGTGCACGGCGGAGGAGCAGCCGCCCGTGCTGCCGTTCGACCCGGCGACGCCCGACGACACCGCACGGCACCGTCGCGACGGCGCGTACGCGGTCCGGCTCGGGCTGGCCGAGGTCGCCTCGCTCGGCAGGCGGAGCGCCGAGACGATCGTCGCCGAGCGCACCGCGCACGGACCCTTCACGGACATGTCCGACCTGGCCCGGCGGGTCCGGCTGACGACCGCGCAGCTCGAGGCCCTGGCTGCCGCCGACGCGTTCGCGGGCCTGGGGATCGACCGGCGGAGCGGGATGTGGTCGGCCGCCCAGGCCGCGGCCGAGCGTCCCGACCAGCTCCCGGGCACGCAGGTCACGGTGCAGCCGCCGCTGTTCGGACAGATGACGAGCGGTGACGTGCTCATCGCCGACATGTGGTCGACGGGCATGACCACCGACGACCACCCGGTCCGGCACGTCCGGGACCGGCTCGTCGCCCGCGGGGTGCTCAGCGTGCAGGACACCGCGACGGCGGAGACCGGGCGCCGGGTGGAGGTCGGCGGCATCGTCACACACCGACAGCGTCCGGCGACGGCGTCCGGCATCACGTTCATGAACGTCGAGGACGAGACCGGTCTCGTGAACGTCATCTGCAGCGTCGGCGTGTGGGGACGGTACCGCCGGGTCGCGCGGGAGTCACCCGCGGTCGTGGTCCGCGGGATCCTCGAGCGGTCGCCGGACGGGGTGGTGAACCTGGTCGCCGACCGGATCGAGCACCTGCCCCTGGCGGTTCGGACGCGCTCGCGCGACTTCCAGTGACCGGCGCCCGGCCGGAGGTCAGCCGCGCGATGCCGGCTCGTGGACGGCGGGGATGCGGATGGTGACCTCGAGCCCACCGGAACGGACGTTGCGGAGGGTGGCCGTGCCTCCCGCCCGTTCCGCGATGGCGCGCACGATCGCGAGCCCGAGGCCGGAGCCGCCCGGCATCGGGACCGCGCCGGTCGCGGGGTCCGGGTCGGGGCGCGAGGTGCGTGCCTCGTCCGGACGCGTGAAGCGGTCGAACGCGACCGGGATGAACGATTCGGGCACACCGGGACCGTCGTCGGTGACCTGCAGGACCCCCTCGGTCCCCTCGGTGCGCCACGAGACGAACACGCCGCCGCCGCGGGGGAGTGCCGCGACGGCGTTGCTCGCGGTGTTCGTCACGAGCTGGGCGATGCCCCCGGTGTCGAGTCGGTAGCGGGGCTCGTCCGTGCCGCCGGCCGACGACGGGGGCTCGAGCTCGAAGTCGACCGTGACGTCCTTCGTCGACGCGATGAGCCGCACGCGGTCGACGGCGGCCATGACCTCGTCACCGAGGTCCGTCCAGGCGGCGAGCGGTGGCGGTCCGCCGTCCTGTTCGCGGCGCTCGGACTCCTCGATGCGGGACAGGGTGAGCAGGTCGTTCGCCAGGCGGGACAGCCGGGCCACGCTCCGCTTCGCGCGGTCGATGTGCGCCGCGAGCGCCGTGGCGTCGTCCGCATCGAGCGACGCGAGGTCGAGCTGCGTGGTCAGGATCGCGAGGGGCGTCCGGAGCTCGTGGCTCGCGTCGGACACCATCTGCCGCTCGCGCTCGGTCGCCTGGCGGGTGCGCGCGAGGAACGCGTTCAGGGTGGTCGCGAGCGAGGCCAGCTCGTCCTGCGCCGGACCGACCGGCAGCTCCGCGCGCTCGGGCGCGACGGAGAGCCGCTCGGCCTCGCGGCGCATCCGGTTCACGGGGCGGAGCGCCGTCGTCGCCAGCACCCAGGACGCGATGCCGAAGGCGATGAGGATCGCCAGACCGGTGAGCGACAGGGTCGTGGTGAGGTCGTCGACGACGATGGCCTCGGCCTGCGAGTTGCGTGCGGCGACGACGGTCCACCGCCCGGCCTGGTTCACGGGGTGCTCGATGACGACGCAGTACTCGGACCCGGCGACGTCGACGAGCGACGCCCCGGCCGGCCGTGCGGTCAGGCTGCCGAGGGCCCGCTCGACGCTCTCGGGCATCGTCGACAGCCGGATGTCACCGGACGGGGCGACGACCGCGACGAGCTGCAGGTTGCCGGGGGCCGACAGGTCCGGGTCGCTGTCGACCTCGAGGGTGGCCACGTACGGGTCGACGTCGGCGTCGAGCAGCGTCCGCGTGGCGCTCGCGACGACGCTGACGACCTGGAAGCGCATGACGAGCACGAGCAGCAGGATCACCACGGCGGCGATCGCCGTCGAACCGATCGTGATGCGCGCCCGCAGCGAGAGCACCCGGAGGGGCCGGGGCAGGCCGCGCCCGACGCGGCCGACCCCGGAGACGGGTGCCGACCCGGTCACGCCCCGAGCAGGTCGAGCCGGTAGCCGCGGCCCCGGACGGTGGAGATGGCGACCGTCGCCTCGTGCGAGGTCAGCTTCTTGCGGAGGTACGAGATGTACTGCTCGACGACGTTCGGGTCGACGTGCTGCGAGCCGTCCCAGACCTCCTCGAGGATCTTCGGCCGGTCGACCACGGTGCCGACCGAGCGGGCGAGGAGCCGGAGGAGCGCGAACTCCGTCGGGCTCACGGCGACGCGCTGGCCCTTGATCGAGACCCGGCGGGCCTCGGAGTCGATGGAGACGTCCCCGACCTCGATCGTGCGGGGTGCACCCGCGCTCTCACGGCGGCCGAGTGCGCGGAGCCGGGCGGTGAGCTCGGCGAAGGCGAACGGCTTCGTCAGGTAGTCGTCGGCGCCGGCGTCGAGCCCGAACACCCGGTCGTCCACGGCGTCGCGGGCCGTCACGAGCAGGATCCGCACCGGGTCCTCGCGCTCGCGGATGCGGCGGGCCAGCTCGAAGCCGGACATGCCCGGCATCATCACGTCCACGACCGCGAGGTCGAAGCCCTGCTCGCCGAGGGCGATGAGCGCCTCGACCCCGTTCTCGACCGCCGTGACGCGGTACCCCTCTGCCGCGAGCCCACGCTCCATGAGCGCGCGCATCTCGTCGTCGTCCTCGACCACCAACAGGCGCATGATCGACCTCCTCTCGGCCCATCGTGGCATCGAACGGGGCAGTCGGGGCGGTACCGGCCCCGGAGTCGCTGAATCTCGTCACATGATCGCCCCGGAGGCACCTGGGAACGGGGGTCGCGGCGCGCCCCGAGGCCCGCGGACGAGGGCAGAACGGTCTGTCCCGCGGAGTGGGGTGGTGAAACCCCTACAACGCGTTGCTATGGTTCCCCCGGACGCGGCGTACCCGACGCAGCGTCCGAGTGGGGGCACCATGAACGACCAGTCGGACCACCCGGCCTTCGTCCGCCTGCGTGCGGAGCTCGACGCGGCCTGGGACGGCCTCGACGTGCTCGGCGAGCTGGAGGACGGTGGGCGCGAGCGTGTCGTCGCCGACCTGTTGACGAGCGTCCCGGACGCCGCGAGCCGCGCGGCCCGGGAGACCGATCCCGAGGCGGTCGTGGCGGAGGTGCGTCGCCGGCTCGTGCCGGACGCGCCGACGAGCGACCGGGCGCCGGGGGAACCGGGGCTGCGCGACGACCTCGTGCGCGCCGCCCTCGCGGCAGCCACGGCAGCCGAGCCGACGAGCACGGACCTGGCGAACTCCGGGCCGACGCGCGCCGACCTGACGCGCGCCGGGCCGACGGACGCTGAGCCGACGCCTGCCGAGCCGACAGCTGTCGAACCGACGAGCGACGAGCCGACGAACGCTGGCCCGGTCCGGGCGGACCTGCCCCGCGTCGCGACGAAGCTCGTCGACGAGCCGACGCACGCCGAACGCGCCGACGCCTGACCTGCCCGCGCCGGGACCGATCACCGACGACGCGGCGCGACCAGCTGCCCGAGCGCGCCCCGCGCCCGACCAGCGGCCCGACCAGCGGCCCGACCAGCGCCCAGCACCACGGGCCCGCGTCAGTCGTCCTCGCCGAGCAGCTCCTCCCGAACGCGCCGGATGTCCTCGAGCAGTGCGCCGATGAGCACCCAGTGCTGCGAGTTCGGCCGGACCACCCGCAGCGGTGCCGTGAGCGCCGGCGCAGCGGCCTCGGCCGGGTCCGGTCCCTCGTCGAGCGCCGCCGTGCCGTCCGGAGCGTCGATCCGGGTCGCCTCGACGCGGGCGCTCAGCGCACGGACGTCCGCGCCGATCCGGGCGACCTCGGTGGCGATGCTCCCGACGACCGGGTCGGAGCGGAGTCCCGGCGCGGTGTTGTCCCGGATCGCCCGGGTCATGCCGGTGACCCGCGTCACGAGGACCCGCAGGTGCTCGGCGACCGCGACGTCCCGCTGCAGGATCGTGCGGTGCCGTCCGCCCCGGGGGTTCATGGTGAGCGACTCGCCGGCGGCGGTGAGCGAGGCCTCGGCCCGGGCGTGCTGCTGCCGGAGCGCCCGCGCCTGCAGCAGTGCCTCGTGCCACCGGTCGTCGTCCCACCCCTCGGTGAGCCCGATCGCGATCCGCTCGAACGCCGCGGCGGTGTCGCGTGCGAGCCGGGCGACCGCGAGGTGCGCGGGCTCGAGCAGCACCGGCGGGACGATGAGCGCGTTCACCACGAGCGCGACGACCGCGCCGATCACGGTCTCGAGGATCCGGTCGGCCGAGTAGTTCGGCGTGACCACCCCGGCGGTGAGCACGAGCATGCCGCTGATGCCGACCTGGGTCGCGGACGTCGGGGTCAGCCGGAGCGCCCAGCTGAGCAGGATCGCGAGCACGATCACCACGAGCACGACCCACACGGCGTCGCCGAGCCACAGGTGGAACCCCGTCGCGAGCACCACCCCGAGCACGACGCCGGCACTGCGCTCGAGGCCCTTGACGAAGGACTGGTTGATGCTCGGCTGCACGACGAGCAGCGCGGCGATCGCGGCGAAGGTCGGGAACGGGCCGTCGATCACGAGCCGGCAGAGCAGCACGGCGGCGACCACCGCGACCGCGGTCTTCACGACCTGCAGGAACGGGGTCCGGCTGGAGCTGCGGAGTCGCGAGACCGGGTTCACGTCGACCACGCTAGCCACGAGCCGCACGCCGAGCCGTGCACGATCGCGACGAATCCGCACCGGCACGGTTGACTGGTCCCGTGTGGCCCAACCATGAGCGCGTCATCCCGCAGGCCTTCGCCGGCTCCGGGACCTCGGTCGTGGCCGCACGGGCGCACTCCGTCGAGCCGTCCGGCAACGGATACCTGTACGGCTACGAGGTCGACACGGTCGACCGCGCCGGCCAGCGGTCGACCGTCCTGACCTACGTCGACACCGGCGGGGCCCACGACCAGAACAGCGCCATCGTCACCGACCCGGCGACCGGCGACCCGGTGTCCGTCTGGGCGTACCCGAACGACCCCGGCCTGCCGGTCCTGCCGCAGGTGACCTACCGCGACGCGGTGGCCGAGCTCCTCGCGGGCATCGGCATGCCGGTCACCGACCCGACGCTCTCGGTCGCCGCCTACCGTCCGGGCAAGCGCGCGGTGGTCCGCGTCGACGCCCCCGAGCGCACCCTCTTCCTGAAGATCGTCCGCCCGCACCGCGTCGCCCCGATCGTCGAGTCGCACGAGCAGTTCGCGGCGGCCGGGCTCCCGGTCCCGCGCGTGCTGTCGAGCCGCGGCGACGGGCTCCTCGTCCTCGAGCGCATCCGCGGCGTCCCAGCCGGCAGCCGCATCACCGAGATCGCCGACGACCCGCGTTTCGTCGCGTCCCTCGCGGCGCTCACGGGACGGATCGCGGCGGTGCCGATGACGCAGCAGGCCCGTGCGGACGCGATGGACCACGCCGACTGGCACCGCCGGACCCTCGTCGCCGCGCTGCCGCAGGACGCGGTCGAGATCGACGCGCTGTACGACGACATCGGTCGCCGCTCGATCGGGTGGGGCAGCGCGCCCCGGCAGGTGGTGCACGGGGACCTGCACCTCGAGCAGGTCTTCGTCGACGAGGACGAGCCCTGGCGCATCTCCGGGCTGCTCGACATCGACACCGCCGGCTGGGGGTTCCCGGTCCGGGACATCGGCGCCGTGGTGGCACACCTGGTCGTCACGGGGTTGTGGCACCGGTCGCGCGGCGACGCGGAACGGGGTGCCGCGGCCGAGCGGCTCGCCGACGCGGTCGCCCGCGACTGGGTCGCGCGCAACCCGGCCGAGTCCGACCGCATCGGTCCGGCGATCGGTGCGCAGCTCCTCGCGCACGCCGGTGGGCAGGCGACGACGGGCTCCGCGAACGGCATCGCCACGGCCCAGCAGCTCCTCGCTGCCACGCGTGCGGCGCTCGCCGAGGCGGCTCCCGCGCTGCCGTCGGACGGGCTGGTCCGTCCGCGGTCGGCCCCCCAGGTCTGACCGGCGGCCGGCCCACCGGGCGAGGTCGCGCGGTGACGCGGCGACGGACGGGAGGCACGTGGCGGCGCCGCCACGTGCCTCCCGTCCGGCGCCTGGTCACCCACGCGACGCGCGCGGGTCGCGTGGAGTCGCCGGTGTCGGCGGTGCGGGAGTAAACTGCCCAGAGCACGCACCGCGTGCCCGCGTGCTGCGTCGATTCCGGATGCGGCGGTCGGTCGCTTGACCGACGCGGGGACCGGATCCGTGACCGCCCAGCAGGGCGTCGCGTGCGTGCGACGGCGCCGGATCCCGGCGCGGACCGTCGTGTCCGACACCGAGTGGTGTCACGGCGGAACGGTCCGCGGGACTCCACCGGACGTCCCGAGGCGGGACCGGCGAACGAGCGGGCCAGGGTGGCCCGTGGACCGGAGCCGCGCCAGGCGCCGGTCGATGACTTCCCGCCACGACGGCGGCTCGCCCGGACACGGGCGGAACAAGGAGGAGCGTTGGCTCGATCAGGCACCCGGCGTGCAGCCGGCGGGACGCGGACCGCGTCGCGTCGGACCAGGCCGCTCGACAACGACGGCGTCATCCCGGTCCTCGCGCGTGCCGTGCGCGAGGTCGAGGCGGCTGCCCAGCGCGGCCCGCTGAAGGCGTCGAACCGGTCGAAGTTCCAGGCCGTGGCCCTGCTCATGCGCGAGGAGCGCGCACGGGTTAAGGCCGACCAGGAGCTCACCGACGCGCAGCGCGCGGAGCAGCTCAAGCGGCTCGACGGCGTCGCGACCATCCTCGCGAAGACCGCGGCCCGCGACACGAGCGTGATCCAGCTGCTGACCGAGGAGGCCTCCGTCAGCGAGGCGACGCGGACCGTCAAGCGGGACATGATGATCGCGGGCGGTATGGAGCTGCAGCCCGAGGAGCTCGTCATCGCGGCGGAACCGTCGCCCGTGGTCGAGAGCCCGGTCCGTTCGGTCGTGCCGCAGGCCGTCGTGCAGCGGCAGCTCGCGAACCCCTTCCTGCCGCCGGACTTCGCGCTCGCCGACCAGCCCGTCGCCCACCCGCGACGCCTGGCGAACTGGGAGCTGTTCGGTCCGCTCTTCAAGTCGTTCGAGTACGGCGCGGGCGGGGGCGCGGCGTCGATGCCGCTGCCGGAGCCCTCGACGCTGCACTCGAAGTCGGGCACCACGCTCATGAAGCACCAGGCGGAGCTCGTCGCCGCCGCGTCGCACGGCCACCGCACGTTCCTGCTCGCCGACGAGCCCGGCCTCGGCAAGACCGCGCAGTCGCTGCTCGCCGCCGACGCGTTCCCGCTGCTGGTGGTCGTGCCGAACGTCGTCAAGACGAACTGGGCGCGCGAGGCCGAGCGCTGGGTGCCGAACCGACGCGCGACGGTCATCCACGGCGACGGCGGCGACCTGGACGGGTTCGCCGACATCGTCATCGTGAACTACGAGATCCTCGACCGGCACGCCGGCTGGCTCGGGTCGTTCGGGTTCAAGGGCATGGTCGTCGACGAGGCGCACTTCATCAAGAACAAGGACTCGCAGCGCTCGCGGTTCGTGCTGCAGATCGCCGAGAAGATCCGGTCGCGGGTCGCGGCGCCGCTGCTCATGGCCCTGACCGGCACGCCGCTCATCAACTCGGTCGAGGACTTCCGGACGATCTGGGAGTACCTCGGGTGGATCGACGACAAGAAGCCCCGTGCGAAGCTCATGAACGAGCTCGAGGACATCGGTCTGACGCCGGCGGACCCCGGGTTCTTCGTCGAGGCACGGAAGGCCGTCATCGACCAGGGCATCGTCCGGCGCCGCAAGGTCGACGTCGCGGCGGACATCCCCGCTCGACGCATCGCCGACATCCCGGTCGAGCTCGACGGCGAAGAGGGCCGCTCGATCCGCGACGCCGAGCGCGAGCTCACCGCGAAGCTCGTCCGTCGGTACCACCAGGCGATCGACGCCCGGACCGGGCAGGACCCCGTCGTCGGCATCGACCACAAGCTCGTCCGCCAGGTCGCCCGCTGGGAGCTCGAGGACCAGGACGCCTCGTCGACCGGCGAGAACGTGTTCTCGATGGTGCGGCGCATCGGCCGTGCGAAGGCGCAGCTCGCGGCGGACTACGCGGCGCAGCTCGCCTCGAACGTCGGCAAGGTCGTGTTCTTCGCGAAGCACCTCGACGTGATGGACCAGGCGGAGGAGGTCTTCGCCCGCCGGCACCTGAAGACCGCGACCGTCCGCGGCGACCAGACGCCCGCGCAGCGCACGGCCGAGATCGACGCGTTCGTGAACGACCCCGAGGTCGCCGTGATCGTCTGCTCGCTCACCGCGGCCGGTGTCGGCCTGAACCTGCAGGTCTCGTCGAACGTCGTGCTCGCGGAGCTGTCGTGGACGAGCGCCGAGCAGACCCAGGCGATCGACCGCGTGCACCGCATCGGGCAAGAGGAACCGGTCACCGCGTGGCGCATCATCGCCGCGCAGACGATCGACACCAAGATCGCCGAGCTCATCGACTCGAAGGCGTCCCTGGCCGCTCGCGCGCTGGACGGCTCGGACGAGGAGCTCGTCGACTCCGGCGACATCCAGCTCGACGCGATGGCGGCGCTGCTCACGGAGGCGCTCTCGCGCTGAGCCCTTCGCGGCGGCGGCGCGGCCCCGCCGATCGCACCCCGGAACGCACAACGCGCCCCGTCACAGTGGGGCGCGTTGTTCGTCTCGGGGTGCGACGTGTCAGATGCGGGACTGGACCTCGGCGAGCGAGGGGTTCGTCGCCGTGCTGCCGTCCGGGAAGACCAGCGTCGGCACGGTCTGGTTGCCGCCGTTGACCTCGGCGACGAGCTCGGCCGTCCCGGGCGTGTGCTCGATGTCGACCTCGCGGAAGGGCACGCCGGCCTTCGTCATCTGGCTCTTCAACCGGGCGCAGTAGCCGCACCAGGTCGTGGTGAACATCGTGACGCCGCCGGCCTTCGGCACGAACGCGTCGCGGGTGATCGTCTCGCTCATGTCCACAGGCTAACCCGGCCGGTTCGGGGAACCCGGTGGCTCCTGGTAGACAGGAGCGCGTGACGGACACGCACCTCGAGATCGAGCGCACCTACGACCTGCCCGAGGGCGGGGACCTGCCGGACCTCATCGGCGTCGGCAGCATCCTGGCGACCGACCACCAGGCGCCGATCGCCCTCGACGCCACCTACTGGGACACCGAGCGCTACGACCTCGTCGCCGCCCGCGTCACCGTCCGCCGACGCACCGGCGGGGCTGACGCCGGCTGGCACATCAAGCGCGCGGCGTCCGACACCGTCCGGCACGAGCAGCACTTCCCCCTGACCGAGGACGCCGACGCCGTCCCGGACGCCGTCCTCGCCGCGCTCTTCACCGAGCGTCGCGGGCGCGGACTCCGCCCGGTCGTCCGCATCACGACGGCGCGCACGATCACCCGCCTCCTCGACGAGGACGGTGAGCAGGTCGCCGAGCTCGCGGACGACCGCGTCGCCGCGCAGCGCCTGGACGACGACGCGCCGACCACGCCGCGCACCTGGCGCGAGGTCGAGGTCGAGACCGTCGACGGCGTGGACGAGCAGGTCGCGCACGAGCTGTTCGCGGCCCTCGACGCGCGCTTCGCGGCCGTCGGCGCCGCCCCGGCCGCCGTCGCGTCCAAGCTGGCACGTGGGCTGGCAGGTGCACCGGCACCGCGCCTCCAGACCGCGGACAAGCCGGAGAAGGGGACCGCCGCCCGCGCGCTGACGAAGCGGCTCAAGAAGCTGCGCAGCAGCTGGCTCGAACAGGAGGCGCGGCTCCGCTCCGGCGGGCAGGCGGACCTCCGCGAGACGGCCCGGACCGCCCTCGGCGTCGCCGCGGTGCTCGGCTCGTACCGGCCGGCGTTCGCCGCGACCGAGGCGGCCGACCACGCGGCCGAGGCGGCGGACGGCCTGGCGGCCGTGACGGCGCGGGCCGCCCTCGCCGACTACCTGCTGGAGCGGCTGCCGTACGCGTCGTCCCCGGCGCAGGACCTGCTCGTCGACGCGATGACCCGGGAGCGCGTGCTCGCGGCCACCCGGGAGCGTCGGGCCGTCGCCGTGCGCGAGGTCGTCGCGTTCCTGCACGGCGAGCCGTACCTCGAACTGCTCGACGCCCTCGACGACGCGGTGGAACGGCCGGCGCCGACGGACTGGGCACTCCGGTCGCCGAAGCACGTCGCGCAGGACGTCTCGGCGATCGAGAAGCCGCGGGTGCGGGAACTCGTGCAGCGCGCGGTGTCCGACGACGACGAGAGCGTGGGCCTGGTCGACCGCGAGGCCTCCGAGCGAGCTGCGACCGAGGACGCCTGGCGCGCGGCCACCCGGGCTCGCGCGGCCATGGACGTCCTCGGCGACGACGCGTTCCCGCACGCGCTGTGGAAGCGGATCGGCGACGCGGCGGACGTGCTCACCGAGCGCGTGCGGTCGCTCCACGCCCTCGACGTGCTGCGGGTGCACTCGGGCATCGCCGAGCGCGGAGGCGAGGGCACCTTCGGCTACGGCGTGCTCGCGGGGGACCGCGTGCGCCTGGCGGAGGAGTCCTACGACCAGGCGGTGCACGCGCTCAACCGCGTGTGACGCCCGGCGCGGGGGCACGACTCCATGCGCTCAGCGACACTCCACGCGGCGGTCAGCCCGTGAGGTGTCGCTGAGCGTGTGCGATCGACGGACTCAGCCGGCGGCGATCGGCTCAGCGGACGCGGCGGCCGGGTTCACCTCGGCGAGCCCGAGGACGTCGAGCAGCCAGGCGAGCTCGAATGCCCGCTCCTTCCACGAGTCGTACCGGCCGCTCACCCCGCCGTGGCCCGCGGCCATCTCGGTCTTCAGGAGCACCGGCGCACCGACCTCCCGCAGCTTGGCGGTCCACTTCGCGGGCTCGACGTAGAGCACCCGGGTGTCGTTGATCGACGTCACGGCGAGGATCCGCGGGTACTGCACGTCGTCGCGGACGTTCTCGTACGGCGTGTACTCGCTCATGTACCGGTAGACCTCGGGGTCGTGCAGCGGGTCGCCCCACTCGTCCCACTCGATCACGGTCAGGGGCAGGTCCGGGTCGAGGATGCTCGTCAGGGCGTCGACGAAGGGCACCGCGGCGAGGATCCCGGCGAAGCGCTCCGGCGCCAGGTTCGCGACGGCGCCCATCAGGAGTCCGCCCGCGCTGCCGCCCTCGGCGACGAGCCGGTCGGCGCTCGTGCGCCCGGTGTCGATGAGGTGCTCGGCGACCGCGACGAAGTCGGTGAAGGTGTTCTTCTTCGTGAGGGTCTTGCCGTCCTCGTACCAGTGCCGGCCCATCTCGCCGCCGCCGCGCACGTGCGCCACGGCGAACACGACGCCGCGGTCGAGCATCGAGAGCCGCATGACGCTGAAGCCCGGGTCGATGGAGTGCTCGTAGGAGCCGTAGCCGTACAGGTGCAGCGGGGCCGGACGGTCCGGGTCGACGGCGTCACGGCGCCAGACGAGCGAGACCGGGACCTTCGTGCCGTCCGCCGCGGTCGCCCAGTCGCGCTCCTGCACGTAGTCGTCGGGGTCGTAGCCGCCGAGCACCGGCTGCCGCTTGAGCACCGTGACCTCGCCGGTCGCCAGGTCCAGGTCGCTCACCTCGGACGGCGTGACGAAGGACGTGTACCCGATCCGCAGCGTCGGCTGGTCCCACTCGGGGTTGCCGCCGAGCCCCGCGGAGAACAGGGCCTCGTCGAAGGGGACCTCGTGCGCGTCGCCGTAGCCGTCGCCCTCGATGGGGATGACCGCGACGCGCGGGAGCGCCTCGGACCGGTACTCGAGCGCCAGGTGGCCGGCGAAGGCGTCGACCGACTCGATGCGCCGCTCGGGGTGGTGCGCGACGACGACACGGCGGTCCTGCTCGGACGTCGGGTCGTCGGCCGGGACGTCGACGAGCTCGAAGTTCTCGGCGCCGTCGTTGTGCAGGACGAGGAACCGGTCGCTGCCGCCGACGATCGCGTGCTCGATCTCGTACTCGACGCCCTCGCGGCGCGGCCACACGACCTGGAACTCCCCGGTCGGGTCCGCCGCGTCGAGGACGAGTGCCTCGGACGTGATCTTCGACCCGAGCTCGATGACGATGTACTGCGACGACCGGGTGACCCCGACACCGACCCAGTAGCGGTCGTCCGGCTCCTCGAAGACCACGACGTCGTCCGCAGCCGCCGAGCCGACGGCGTGCCGCCAGATGCGGTCGGGTCGCCAGGACTCGTCGACGGTGGGGTAGAAGACGTAGCGGCCGGACGGGTCGAACGTGGCGCCGCCGCCGGTGTTCGGGATCTCGTCGCCGAGGTCCTGCCCGGTGGTCAGGTCTCGGACGTGCAGCGTGTACCGCTCGTCGCCCTCGACGTCGACGCCGTAGACGAGCCGGGTGCCGTCGTCGCTCAGGTCGTAGCTGCCGAGCGAGAAGAAGTCGTGCCCCTCGGCCAGGGCGTTGCCGTCCAGGACGACTTCTTCCCCGGGCAGGGTGCCGTCTCCGTCGCCGACGCTCGGGGGCGTCCAGTCGTCCGGGCCGGCGATCGGGGCTCGGCAGTGCACCCCGTACTGGCTGCCCTCGGCCGTCCGCGTGAAGTACCACCAGCCGCCCATGCGCACGGGCACGGAGAGGTCGGTCTCCTGCACGCGGTTCTTGACCTCGGCGAAGATCCGATCGCGCAGCGGTCCGAGGTGCTCGGTCGCCGCGTCGGTGTGGGTGTTCTCGGCTTCGAGGTACGCGAGCGTGTCCGGAGACTCCTTGTCGCGCAACCACTCGTAGTCGTCGACGAAGTCGATGCCGTGGTGGCTCCGGGTGACGGGCCGCTTCGCGGCGGACGGAGGGGTGGTGGCCTGGGCGTGCTCGCTGCTCACCGACCCAGCCTATGCGTCGCCCCCGGAGCGCCGCTCGTGCTCGAGTCGGCGCGCCCGTGCCTCGACCCCGTCGCGCACTCGCTCCGTGAAGGCGTCGAGCTCCCGGACGACGGCGGGCGCGACCCACGCCCGCCGTCGCCGCCGCGTGGTGACCGGGCGGAGCGCACCGGCGGCGCACAGGTCCTCGACCACGGCGTCGAGCGCCTCCGGCCCGGCGACCGGGTCCACCACGGTGAGGAGCCGTTCGGCAGCGTCCTCGGTCAGCACGCCGTCGGTGTCGAGCCCGCGTCCGACCACGGCGTGCAGTCCCGTCGCGCACACCGTCGCCGCCCGGTCGGACGCGGCCTCGGCGAGCAGGAGCCCCGTGACGAGGGCTTCGTCGGCGGCGGCCCCGAGGGCGATCGCGAGGTCGCGGACCCACTCGTCCACGGCGCCGTCCCGGTACCGGTCGAGGTGCGCGAAGTAGCGGTCCCGGTCGGCGACGAGCGCGGCCGACACCGGTGCGCTGACGGTCCGGGTCACCCCGCGCCGCCGGAGCACCGCGGCGACGAGCGCCCGGCCGATCCGTCCGTTGCCGTCGGTGAAGGGGTGGATCGATTCGAACTGTGCGTGCGCGAGCGCTGCCTGCGCGACCGGGTGCAGGTCGTCCCGGTCGAGGAACGCGAACAGGTCCGCCATCAGTCCGGGCACGAGGTCCGGCGGCGGCGGCACGTGGGTGGCGAGTCGGGGCGTGGCCCCGCCGCCGATCCAGTTCTGCACCGTCCGGTACCGTCCGGCGACCGGGCCGTCCACCGGGTCGTCGCGCAGCAGCCTGCGGTGTGCCGCGAGCAGGGCGTCCTCGTCGATCCGCCCCGACCGGGCGGCGTCGACGAAGCCCTCGAGGGCCGCAGCGGCGTGCACCATCACGGTGGCGCTCGTGTTCGCCCGGATCCCGACGAGCGCCCGGGCGACGTCCTCGAGCCCCGCGCTCTCGTGCTCGATGCGGGACGAGGCGACGACGTCCGTGCGGAGGAGCATGCTCCGGAGCGGCCCGGTGCCGTCCGCGTCGTCGAGGGCGCGGAGCGCGAGGGCGGTCCGGGCGAGCAGCGCGGCCGTGCCGTCGTCCGGTGCCCAGTCGAGGTCGGCGATCCGTGGTGGCACGGAGACGGTGACGGTGCGGAGCTCACGGTCGGCGCGGGAACCGCGTCCGGTGCTCCGCCACGGACGCTCCTCGCGCCGGTGCGACGGCCATCGCCGGTCGTCCGGGACAGGGCCAGCGGCAGCACCGGGAGCAGGATCAGGCAGGGTCACGAGGGCTCCTCCGGGCTCGTCCGACCGGGTGCCCCACGCACCCGGGACCGACGACGCTAGGACCCGCCGCCGCTCCACGGCCAGCAATCCACATGTCGCATGCACGGACGGTCGTACCGTGGTGACATGCGCAACTCCTTCGTCGTCACCGGGGCGCACGTCGTCCCCGTCACCGCTCCGCAGTTCGACGGCGGCGCCGTCGTCGTCCAGGACGGCCGCATCACCGCGGTCGGCCCGGACGTCACCCCGCCACCCGGCCTGCCCGTCGTGGACGCCGCCGGCGCCTGGCTCGTCCCCGGCTTCGTCGAGGCGCACGGCCACGTCGGCATCCACGAGGAGGCCAACGGCTGGGCCGGCAACGACACGAACGAGATGACCGACCCGAACACCGCGGCCGTCCGGGCGATCGACGCCGTGGACATCGACGACGAGGGCTTCCGCGACGCCCTGTCCGGCGGGATCACGAGCATCGTCGTGAAGCCCGGCTCCGGCAACCCGATCGGCGGCCAGACCGTCGCGATCAAGACCTGGGGCGGCCGCACGATCGACGAGCAGCTCATCTCCGACGCCGTGAGCGTGAAGAGCGCCCTCGGCGAGAACCCCAAGCGCGTGTACGGCGAGAAGGGGAAGACCCCGTCGACACGCCTCGGCGTCGCGAAGGTCATCCGCGAGGCGTTCGTCGCCGCGCAGGACTACCGCGCCGCACGGGACGCCGCGGCGGCGAAGGGGGAGCCCTTCACCCGCGACCTGACGAAGGAGACCCTGGTCCGCGTGCTCGACGGCGAGCTCGCCTGGGACCAGCACGTGCACCGGCACGACGACATCGCGACCGCGCTGCGCCTGGCCGACGAGTTCGGCTACCGGCTCGTCGTGAACCACGGGACCGAGGCGCACAAGATCGCCGACCTGCTCGCCGAGCGGGACGTCCCGGTGATCTACGGCCCGCTCTTCACGAGCCGCTCGAAGGTCGAGCTCCGCGACCGCGGCATCCCGAACCTCGCGGTCCTCGCAGCCGCGGGTGTCCGGGTGGCGATCACGACCGACGCACCCGTCGTGCCGATCAACATGCTCGTCGACCAGGCCACCGCGGCCGTCAAGGAGGGGCTGCCCTGGCAGACCGCGCTCGAGGCGCTCACGGTCAACCCGGCCGACTTCCTCGGCTTCGGGGACCGCGTCGGTCGCATCGAGACCGGCTTCGACGCCGACCTCGTCCTGTGGGACGGCGACCCGCTCGCCTCGACCAGCCGCGCGACGCGCGTCTGGATCGAGGGCGCGTCCGTCTTCGAGTGGGCCGACGGGACGGGCGTCACCACCCCGCGCTGGTGACCGGACGGCGGACGGAAGGACGTGGCGACCCCGCCACGATCCTCCCGTCTGCCTCCCTCCACCCGCAAGACGCGACGTCAGCGGTTCCTCGCAGCGCTGTGACGCTGCGGAGAACCGCCCACGTTGCGTTCTGCGAAACCGACCGGGGGAAAGCAGTGGGGGCTACTGCTCGCGGGACAGCAGGAAGTCGTTGATGCGCTCGGTCATCGCCAGGTCCATCGCCCGGGTGACCCCGTTGACGGACCGGACCGGGGCCGCCTGTCGGACGCTCGAGAGCAGCCACAGGGCGTCCGCCGCCTCGAGGTCCGCGAGCGTGACCAGTTCGTACGACGTGGCGATCCCCTCGCCCTCGGCGAAGCGGAAGACGTCGGCCTGCGTGGTGCCGGCGAGGATGCCGATGTCCGTCCGGGGCGTCACGAAACGCCCGTCGACGGCCATCACGAGGTTGGCGCGCGTGCCCTCGAGCACGTAGCCGTCCGTCGAGACGAAGAGCGCGTCGTCCGCCCCGCGTCGCTCGGCCTCGCGCAGGGCGGCCATGTTCACCGCGTACGACAGCGTCTTCGCGCCCTGCAGCAGCCACGGCGAGGTGCGCTCGACGTCGTGCCGGTAGCCGCGGTCGAGCGTGACGACCGCGATGCCCTCGGTGCGTGCGACGCTCTGGTCGCCGGACGGCGCCGCGTAGACCCAGCCGGTCGGGCGGCCGGAGCCCTCGACGCCCCGGGTCATGACGGTCTTCGCGAACGCCTCGTGCACCGGGTCGAGGCGGGCGCACACGGCCTCGATCGCCTGCCGCCAGGCGTCGACGTCCGGCTCCGGCAGGTCGAGCATGGCGGCGCTCCGGACGAACCGCGCCAGGTGCGGCTCGAGCGCCTGCGGGCGGCCGTCGACGACCGTGATCGTCTCGAAGACCCCGTCGCCGCGGATCGCCCCGAGGTCCTGGACCTGCAGGTGCTCCTCGAGCGGCTTCGCCCACGTGTACGCGTCGGCCGACGGGTCGTGGGGGTCGGCGTGCCGCGATGGCTGGTTGAGGACGGCGAGGACGGTGTCGGTCATGCCCCCATCCAACCGCAGGTCGGTCGGCCCGGAGCGCAGGTCAGTGGTCGCCGGGGAGCGCGCCCATGAGCTTCCACACCGCGGGGGTCAGCTCGGGGTGCAGCAGGGCGATGCGGCGCAGCCGGTGGTACTCCTCGCCGAGCTCGGTGCCGTGCCCGGAGGCCGGGTGCACCGCCCAGTGCGCGCTCCGCTGCCCGATCGCGGCGTCGAGCTCGACGGACTCGGTCCGCAGGATCAGCACGACCTGCTCGTCGACAGTGGGCAGGAGCGGCATGAACTCCCACGGGTCCTCGCCCGCGCGGCTGCGGTGCTCGACGAGCATCGCGATCTCCTCGGCGGCCTCGGCGCGCAGCACTTCGAGGCTGCGCCCGGTCCTGCGGGGCTCAGCCATGGTGCCCCCGCAGCACGCCTGCCATGGAATCAGCGTACGGCAGATCGTCCGACAGACTGGACGCGTGACCGAGCGCGACGAGAGCAAGTCCCAGCACGCCCCGGTGGTCGTCGTGTACCTGCTCCGCGACGGCGACGCCGGCCCGGAGGTCCTGCTCGGCGAGAAGCGGCGCGGGCTCGGGACGGGCCGCCTGGTCGGTCCGGGCGGCAAGCGCGAGACCGGCGAGCCGCCGGTGGCGGCCGCCGTGCGCGAGGTGCAGGAGGAGGTCGGCCTGCGGCTCGACCCCGCCGACCTGGAGGCTCGTGGCACGTTGGACTACCGGTTCCCGTACCGTCCGTCCTGGTCTCAGGTCTCGGACGTGTTCGTCTGCCGCCGTTGGCACGGCAGCCCGTCGGGCAGCGACGAGCTCGAGCCGCGGTGGATCCCGGTCGACGCCGTCCCGTACGACGCGATGTGGGACGACGCGCGCTACTGGCTGCCGGCCGTGCTCGCCGGGGGAGCGGTGGACGCGCGCTTCACCTTCGCCGAGGACAACGCGACGGTGTCCGGCTTCAGCGGCACCGGGGTCTGACGGCGGGACCCGTCGGCGACGTCAGCGCTGCGCCTGCGTGCGGGTGCTGCCGGTCCGCGCCTCTTCCGCGGCGGCGATGACCTCGGCGTCACCGCTCCGGCCGCCGAGCGGGCGCACGAAGAAGTCCACGATGCCGACCGCGATCGCGGCGAGCACGGCGAACATCGCCCAGCCGACGAACAGCCCGGCGACGTTCCGCCCGTCGGCGGGAGCGAGGACCACGCTCGTGACCCAGAGCCCTGCGGCGAGCACGAGGAACACGACGACGGCGGTGACGAGCGTGCGGTGCCAGACGGTGCGGGAGTCCATCGCGCCAGGATACGCCGGAGCAGGCGTCACTCAGCGCTCCGCGTGCCGCCCGTGCTGCGGCTCCGGGGTGCGTGACGCGTCCGTCCGCGGGACGGGACGCGTGCGCGGACCGTTCCCCGCGCCTCCCGGCCGCCCTGGACCGGTCCGGTCCGCCGGACGCACCACGGGGATCCGGCCCGTCTGCGGTGCCTGCCCCTCGAGCCCGTCCCGGCCACCCGTGAAGACGTCGCCGCCGACGCGGTCGTCCTCCCAGTCGTCGTCGCGCAGGACGCTCAGCGTGCCGGTCTCGGTCGAGGTCAGCCCGTGCCGCTCGAGCTCGGCGTCGCGCTGCTTGCCCAGGAACTCGCGGTTGGCGTTCTGGGTGTCCTGGAACATCGTCGTGCGGCCGTTCACGATCGCCGCGATCCGCCGCCGTTCCCAGAGCTTCTTGCCGAAGAACATCAGCACGAGCCCGGCCGCGGCGTAGCAGGCCATCGTGAGCAGGCCGCGGCCGAAGCCCGGGCCGACGCCGTAGATCTCGTGCTTGATCATGTCGACCATGCTCGAGCCGACGACGACGTTGTTCAGCCACGCGAACGGCTCCGGCATGAACCACTTCGGGTACGCACCGCCGGAGGACGGCATCGACAGGAAGACGAAGCAGATCATCGCGGGGGCGGCGATGAACCGTCCGACGAAGTAGCTCAGGCCGTTCACGGCCAGGCCGATCGCGACGATCCAGCCCCAGGCGATCAGGACGAGTTCGATCCAGTGGCCCTGGATCGCGCCGACGACCGGCCCGGCGAGCGTGTTCGTGATGAGCGAGATGACGAGGCCGCCGACGACGATGACCGTCATCCGGGTGCGGTGCCGGAGCGGGCCGCCCATGATGCCGATGAACATCGCGACCATGTAGCCGCCGATGCACCACGCGAGCATGACGTACATCGCGACGGTGCCGTACTCGTCGTACGCGGGCAGGGGTGCCAGTTCGGTGACGGTCGGGGCGGCGGCGCCGGTCGCGGTGAGGACGCTCGTCAGCGTCGCGGGGACGAGCGAGGCCACCTGGAACTGGTGCGCGCTGGCCTTGAAGACCTCGTTGGTCGACGGGTCGTACGCCACCGCCATCGTGCCGGCGAGCACGTCGCGCTTCGCCTGGGCCAGCGAGTCGTACAGGTGGAACACGTACTCGCCCGGCAGTGCCTTGTCGACGGCGGCGACGAGCGTCGGGTCGCTGCCGACGAGCGCCACGGGCACGTCGTGCGGGTGCGGGGCGTGGAACGCGAAGACGTAGCAGAGGCAGAAGCCGACGATGAAGAACAGCGGCATCCAGAGCTGGAGGCCGATGAGCTGCAGCGACGGGTGCAGCGTGCCGTACCAGCGGCGGTAGCGGCTGATCCGCTGCGGCTCCGGCACGGGCGCCTGGCGGACCCGGGTGGCGCGGGCGCCGGTCGACCGGCTCCCGGCGACCGGGGCACCGCGGCGGGGCTTCGAGCCGCCCCGCGTGGAGGGCCGGGTCTGCCGGGGCTTCGGCGCGGCGGTGCGCGGCGCTCCGTCTCGATCAGGGAGGTCGTGGTTCCTGGGGACGTCGTTCCGCGGCTCGCTCACTCGGCGCTGTGCTCCTTCTGCTGGTCGGAGCGTCACGATACGCCCGGTGCACTCACCGTGCGCCGAGAGCGTGCGGTTGCGGTGCCGCGCCCGCGCGTGCACCGCCCGCGTGCCCGGCCGCTCGTCAGGAGCGGCTGCGGGACGCCTGGGCCGAGTCCATCGCGAGTTCCTCGGCGTCGAGCGTCACGAGCACGCGGCGCATGACCTCCTCGTCGAGGTTCCCCTTCTCGCGCTCCTCGAGCACGATCTCCCGCCGTCGGTCGAGCAGCTCGCGCCGGATGTCCTGGATCTGCGCGCCCCGGAGGCGCATCGGGGCGTTGCGTTCCTCGTCCTCTTCTTCCTCGGCGTCGCGGCGGAAGGTCTCGGCCTGGCGCTCGAGCCGGGCCTTGAGGCGGTTCACCACAGAGTCGACGGCCGCGGCCCCGTACTGCTCCGACCACGCCGGCCGACGGCGCTCGAGCAGCGCGATGGCCGCCTCGGTCGTCCGTTGGTTCAGGCGCATCTCGCTGCGGACGTCCTCCTCGCCCTCGCCGGGGTCCTGCACGCGGAGCGCCCGGATCACGAACGGCAGCGTCAGGCCCTGCAGCAGGAGCGTGCCGACGGTCACGACGAACGCGATGATGAAGATCGTGTCCTGCGCCTTGATCTGCACGGGGTCGGCCACGACGGCGACCGCGGCCGCGAGCGTCACCACACCGCGCATACCGGTCCACGAGATGACGAGCAGCTCCCGCCAGTTGAGCTTCGGTTCCGCGGAGCCCCGCAACCACCGCAGCGACGGGTGTCCGCGGGACAGACGGATGCGCAGCGGCCGGAGCCACCGTCCGTTGAAGCGGTTCCGCACGTAGGACTCGAACACGAACAGCGGGCGGACCAGGATCACGACGAGGAGCACGACGGCGGCCGCGGTGAGCGTCTGCGTCAGGCTCCGGTCGCTCTCGAGGAGGTCCTGCACCACGGTCTTCAGCTGCAGGCCGATGAGCGCGAAGACGAACCCCTCGAGGATGACGTCGATGCTCGTCCACAGCGGACGTTCCTGCAGCCGGGTGGCGTAGCCCTCCTTCGGCGAGTTGTAGCCGATGTACAGGCCCGCCGTGACGACCGCGATGACCCCGGACCCGGACAGGTGCTCGGCGAGGACGTACGCGACGAAGGGCAGCAGGATGCTCATGATCGTCTCGACCACGGGGTCGTTGATGCGCATCCGGATCCAGTGCACCGCGACGCCGAGCACGATCCCGACCGCGAAGCCGACGCCGATCGCGAGCCCGAAGATCCCGAGGTCCTGCCAGATCGTCAGCGAGGTGCCCGCGGCGATGAGCGTGAAGACCCGCACGAGCGTCAGCGACGCCGCGTCGTTGATCAGGCTCTCGCCGGACAGCACCGTCATCACCCGGCGGGGGAGTCCGAGCTTCCGGCCGATGGACGCCGCGGACACCGCGTCCGGCGGGGCGACGACGGCACCGAGCAGGATCGCCGCGGGCCAGTCCATGTCCGGGATGAGCAGGTAGGCGGCGACCGCGACCGCGAGGGCCGTGATGATGACGAGGAAGATCCCGAGGCGGCGGATCTGCTTGATCGACTGCCGGAAGCTCTGCCACGACACGTCGAGTGCCGCCGAGTACAGCAGCGGCGGCAGGACCACCGTCAGGATCACCTCGGAGTCGATCGTGATCTCCGGCAGTCCGGGGACGAACGAGACCGCGAGGGCGACCGCCGTCACGAGCAGCGGCGCGGGGAGGCCCTTCGCCCGCGCGAACCCGGTCACCGCGAGGGAACCGATCAGCAGGATGAGGAGTTCCGCGGTGTCCATGGCCCTCATCCTCCCATCCGGGTCGTACCGAACCTGAACGACCCCGCAGGCGTGGTGAACACCGGGTGAACGGCAGGGTTTGTGCTCAGCGGTCCGGCCTGGGACACTTTCCCGCGGTGGACATCACACTCATAGTCGTCCTGGTCATCGCGTTGGCCCTGTTCTTCGACTTCACAAACGGTTTTCACGACACCGCCAACGCGATGGCGACGCCGATCGCCACGGGCGCCATGAAGCCCAAGGTGGCGGTCACGGTCGCCGCGGTGCTCAACCTGATCGGCGCGTTCCTCAGCACCGCCGTCGCGACGTCGACCTCGCACGGGCTGATCAACGAGGGTCCCGGCGGCGTCGCCATCACGCCGGAGATGATCTTCGCCGGGCTCATCGGCGCGGCGATCGTCGGTGCCGGCTTCGGGGCGGTGAACTACGCGGCGCTCCTGACCGTCGTCATCATCCCGGCGTTCCTGTCGCCGGTGATCGCGGCGCTCGTCTCGCTCCTCGCCACCCGCATCGCCTACCGCGTCACGCGCCGTCCGGTCTTCCCGAACGAGCGCGGCGGCTTCCGGATCGGGCAGGTCTTCACGAGCTCGATGGTGTCGCTCGCGCACGGCACGAACGATGCGCAGAAGACGATGGGCGTCATCACGCTGACGCTGATCGCCTCCGGTGCGCAGTCCGCCGACTCCGGCGTCCAGTTCTGGGTCATCGTCGCCTGCGCGCTCGCGATCGCCCTCGGCACGTACACCGGCGGCTGGCGGATCATCCGCACGCTCGGCTCCGGCATCACCGAGATCCGCGCGACGCAGGGCTTCGCGGCCGAGGCGTCCACCGCCGCCACGATCCTGGCGTCGAGCCACCTCGGCTTCGCGCTCTCCACCACGCAGGTGTCGTCCGGCTCGATCATCGGCGCCGGCCTCGGTCGCCGTGGCTCGAAGATCCAGTGGTCGACCGCGGGCAAGATCGTCATCGCCTGGTTCATCACGCTCCCCGCCGCCGCGGCGGTCGGCGCGGTCGCCTCGGGCATCGCGCTCCTCGGCGTCACCGGGCTCGTCATCGACGCGGTCGTCGGTGCCGCCGTGATCCTCGGCCTGTACCTGTGGTCGCTGCGGAAGCCCCACGAGCAGGCGATCGAGGTCGACGTGGCCGCGAACGCGGTGTTCACCCGCAAGGAGCTCCGCGACATGCAGCGCAAGAAGCGCGCCGCCCGGGTCGCCGAGCGCCGTGCGGAACTGAGCCGCGAGCGCACCCTGCGCCGCATGGCGGGACGGAACGGAGGACGCCGCTGATGGGCATCGACTGGTTCGCCTTCCTGACCGTCGCGATCGTCGCGGTCGTCTCCGCGTGCTTCGTGGTCCTCGTCTACTCGATCGGCCTGCGCCTCTGGAGCGCCGCCGACACCCGCGCCGGCAAGTACACCGTCAAGGACGACGGCACGGTCGGCCCCGCCACCGCCGGCTTCCCCCAACCGGGCGTGGTGCAGCCCGGCGTCCGCGCGTTCCGCGCGCTCGCCGTCGCCTGCTTCGCGGTCTCCGGCATCGCCGTGCTCTACGGGATCTACCTGATCGTCCCGCAGTTCCACTGACGCGGGTCGCGGTCGCGACCACCAGACGGACGGACGGGAGGCGCGTGGCGACGCCGCCACGGGCCTCCCGTCCGTCCGTCTGGTGGCGTTCTGGGCCCGCGGGAGATCCGTGGAGCAGGTCTCGTCGGGTCTGCGGATCGGACCCGACGTGAACTGCTCCATCGATGTGACTCGCGCACACCAGCCTGCCGGACCCGACCGGCCGGACGGGCTAGCCTCGGACGGGTGACCGGCAACGAAGCACCACGAACGCGCACCGAGACCGACTCCCTGGGGTCCCGCGAGGTCCCCGCCGACGCCTACTGGGGCATCAACACCCTGCGGGCGAAGGAGAACTTCCCGATCACCTCGGTGCCGATCGCGGTGTACCCGGACCTGGTCGAGGCGCTCGCGACCGTCAAGCAGGCGGCGGCACGGGCGAACAAGGCGATCGGCGTGCTCGACGCGGAGCGTGCCGACGCGATCGACCGGGCCGCGCAGGAGGTCCGCGACGGTGCCCTCCGAGACCAGTTCGTCGTCGACATCGTCCAGGGCGGTGCCGGGACCTCGACGAACATGAACACGAACGAGGTGCTCGCGAACCGGGCCCTCGAGCTCCTCGGTCGCGAGAAGGGCGACTACGGGTACCTGCACCCGATCGACCACGTCAACCGCAGCCAGTCGACGAACGACACCTACCCGACGAGCATCAAGCTCGCGATGATCCTCGGCGTGCAGCGGCTCGTCGAGCAGCTCACCCTGCTGTCCGACGCCTTCGCCGAGCGCGGCCACGCGTTCGCCGACGTCCTGAAGATCGGGCGCACCCAGCTGCAGGACGCCGTGCCGATGACCCTCGGGCAGGAGTTCACCGGCTTCGCGCACACCATCCAGGAGGACGTGCTCCTGCTGCGCACCGTGATGCCGCTGCTCGCGGAGACGAACCTCGGGGCGACGGCGATCGGCACGGGCATCACCGCCGACCCGCAGTACCGGGACGAGGTGCGCCGGCAGCTCCAGGTCGCGAGCGGGCTGGACATCGTCACGGCCCCGGACCTCATCGAGGCGACGAGCGACGCCGGGGCGTTCATGACGCTGTCCGGCACCGTGAAGCGCAGCGCCGCCAAGCTCTCGAAGATCTGCAACGACCTGCGGCTGCTCGCCTCGGGACCGCAGGCCGGCCTGGGCGAGATCACGCTCCCGGCACGCCAGGCGGGGTCGTCGATCATGCCCGGCAAGGTCAACCCGGTCATCCCCGAGGTCGTGAACCAGATCGCGTTCGCCGTCGCCGGGGCGGACACCACCGTGACGATGGCGGCCGAGGGCGGGCAGCTGCAGCTCAACGCCTTCGAGCCGATCATCGCGCACTCGATCCTGCAGTCGCTGCAGTGGATGGCGAGCGGGTGCGCGACGCTCCGGATCAACTGCGTCACGGGGATCCAGGCGAACGAGGCGAAGCTCGCGGCGCAGGTCGACACGAACGTCGGCGTCGTCACCGCGCTGACGCCGTACATCGGCTACGCGGCGGCGGCGTCGATCGCGCACACGGCGCTGACCACGTCGACGCCGATCGCGACGCTCGTCACCGCGGCGGGGCTGATGGACGAGGACCAGGTCCAGCGCGTCCTGAGCCCGGCGCGACTGTCGGGCATCGAGCTGGCGACCGGCGCCATCCCGGTCGTCACCGAGGAGATGTTGGACGCCGAGGCCGCCCGGGTGCACCGCGAGCGCTGAGCCGCTCGCCCGTTCCCCGTTCCGCGTTCTCCGTTCCGCGGAACGCAAGGACGGCGGTTCCTCGCAGCGACGTTCCGCTGCGAGGAACCGCCCACGTTGCGTTCTGCGGGCAGCCCCACCCCGCCCGGCCCGGCCGAGCCCGTCTCCGCCGCTCCGCGCTACGGCAGGGGACGCTCCCCGGCCCGGACCTGCCGGGACATCGCCCGCAGGTGCTCGGCGACGGGGTCGGGCTCGTCGTCCTCGGCCGCCCGCTCGAGCGCCGCGGTCCGCACGTCCTGGGTGGCCCGGATGTCCTGGTCCCGCCATCGTGCGAGCGTGAAGTTCCGCGTGACGTCCCGGAGCGGCAGCCGGATCGACTCGTCCGCCTCGATGCCGGCGAGCAGCTGGCGCATCCGGATCACCTCGGAGTCGAGTTCCCCGCCGACGACGAGCACGAAGTTCGAGATGTACAGGTAGACGAGCAGCAGGATCGCGCCACCGAGCCACCCGTACGCCCGGTTCCCACCCCCGCCGATCGTCTCGACGTAGACCGAGAAGCCCAGGGTCGCGAGCGCCCACGTCACGATCGCGAACCCGGCGCCGGAGGACACCCAGCGCAATCGCGGCGTCCTCACGTTCGGTGTCGCGTAGTACAGCACCGCGACCATCACGACGAGGTCGACCGCGAGGACCGGCCACTTCGCCACGTTCCACACGTCGTCGATCCAGGGCGCCCACCCGAGCTGCCGGATGATCGCCGCGGAGATCGTGGGGGTGCCGAGCAGGATGACGATCGCGATCGCCCCGCCGACCATGACGAGCAGCGTGACGAGGAGCATCATCGACCGGAACTTCCAGATCCGCCGCCCCTCCTCGACCTCGTACGCGGTGTTCATCGCGCGGCCGAACGCGGTCGCGTACCCGGACAGCGACCAGAGCGTCAGCACGACCCCGATCGAGAAGCCGAGCCACGGGTTGTCGAGCGTCAGCAGCTGCCGGAGCGGCCCCTCGAGGTGCTGCGCGGTCTCCGGACGCACGATGAACCCGAGCACCTGCACGACGTCGGTCAGGCTGTCACCCTGCCGGTCCACGACGGACAGTGCGGACACCACCGCGAGGGCGGTCGGGAACACCGTCAGCAGGGCGAAGAACGTCAGCGAGGCGGCGGCGTCCACGACGCGGTGCCGGATGACCGAGTGGTAGGTGCGCTGGACGACCGCGCGGACCCCGGTCCGCTGCAGGTCGCGCGAGGCGCTGTCGGGCATGCGATGTACGGTACCCGACCCCGTACCGGCCGGGAGGATCGTGGCGACCCCGCCACGCGCCTCCCGTCCGCCCCTGGTCGCGCCCGAGGGCGGCGCGCTCAGTTCGCGTGCGGGTCCAGCGCGTCGTAGCGGCGGAAGGACGGCACGAGCCGGAGCAGCAGCGCGACCAGGCCGATGATGAGCACGCCGCCGATGACCGGCGGGTACGCGATCCCTGCCGCGACGACCAGTCCGGCGTACAGGTCACCGAGCCGCGGACCACCGGTGACGACCACGATGAAGATGCCCTGCAGACGACCGCGCATCCCGTCCGGCGACGCCGCCTGCAGGATCGTGTTGCGGAAGACCGAGCTGACGTTGTCCGCCCCGCCGGCCAGCGCCAGGAACAGCGCGGCCAGCCCGAGCGCCGGCAGGATCTCGACGCCGAACGCCTCGCCCGACCGGCCGCCGAGGACGTGCGCCAGCGCGATGACCACGCCGAACGCGGCGATCGCGCCGCCGTAGGCCGTGATGGCCCAGCCGACGGCCTCGCCCTGGCGGCGCACGTGCCCGAGCGGGCCGGAGAACACGCTCGACAGCAACGCGCCGACGGCGTACGCGGCGGTGAGCGTGCCGACCGTGATCGACCCGCCGCCGATGACCAGCGCGCCGATCGCGGGGAAGAGCACGCGGGGCTGCCCGAACGTCATCGCGACGATGTCGAGCACGAACGTCATGGTGATGTTGCGGGAGCGTCGGAGGAACCGCGCACCTTCGATCAGCGAGCCGAGCCCGGGCTTCAGGGCACCGTGCTCCGCCGCCATCCGGGGCAGCGTGAAGACCCCGAGGAACGCGAACGTGAACAGGACGACGTCGATCGTGTAGGTCGGCGCGAACCCGACACTCGCGATGAGGACGCCGGCGATCGCTGGCCCGACGGTGACCTGGAAGCCGGACGCGATGCCGCCGAGGGCGCTCGCCGCGGGGAGCAGGTCGGTGCCGACGAGCCGCGGGACGATCGCGGACCGGGACGCGTTGCTGACCGTGGCCGCGACGGCGTTCACGGTCGCGAGGACGTAGAGGAGCGCGACGCTGTGCAGTCCGAGCCAGGCGTGCGTCGCGATGAGGGCGACCGCGGCCCACGCGACGATCGCGGACACCAGGGCGACGAGCCGCCGGTCGAACGCGTCCGCGAGCATGCCGCCGTAGAGTCCCGCGACGATCATCGGGACGAGGGCGATGACGCCGACGAGGGCCACCGCGAAGGTGGAGTGGGTGATCTCGTAGACCTCGAGCCCGACCGCGACGGTGGTCATCTGCGTGCCGATGCCGGCGATCGCCGTGCCGGTCCACAGCCGCGCGAACGCGGGGGAGCGGCGGAGCGGGGTGAGGTCGGCGAGCAGGCGGCGGCGCGGGGCGGTGTCGGATCGTGTCACGGTGGAACCATTCTGGGGCCTCGGCGGGCTGGACGGCGTTGCCCGCGCGAACTGGTTGACTGGCGGGCATGACTGACCTGAACAGCAAGCCCGAGTTCGACGCCCCCGAGGGTCCGGCCCCCACCGAGCTCGTGATCACCGACATCGTCGAGGGCTCCGGCGACGAGGCCACCGCCGGCTCGACCGTCAAGGTGCACTACGCCGGCGTCGAGTACGAGACCGGCGAGGAGTTCGACAGCTCCTGGAACCGTGGCGAGCCCATCGACTTCCCGCTCGCGGCGCTCGTGCGCGGCTGGCAGGAGGGCATCCCCGGCATGAAGGTCGGCGGTCGCCGGAAGCTCGTCGTCCCGCCGGAGCTCGCCTACGGCCCCGCCGGTGGCGGCCACTTCCTGTCCGGCAAGACCCTGATCTTCGTGATCGACCTGCTCGGGGTCCGCTGATGCAGGTCGGCGCCCCGACGATCGAGCTGAACGACGGCCACCGTCTCCCGGAGCTCGGTCTCGGCACGTACGGACTGAACGGCGACGAGGGCGCCGCCGCGGTCGGCGCGGCGATCGCGGGCGGCTACCGGCTGCTCGACACCGCGCTGAACTACGGCAACGAGGACGCCGTCGGCCGCGCCGTCCGGGACGCCGAGGTGGACCGCGAGGACATCGTGGTCACCTCGAAGCTCCCCGGCCGGCACCACGGCTACGACGAGGCGCACCGCTCGGTGGACGAGACGCTCGCGAACCTGGGCCTCGAGCGGGTGGACCTGTACCTGATCCACTGGCCGAACCCGTCCGTCGACAAGTTCGTCGAGACGTGGAAGGCGTTCGTCGACCTGCGGGACAGCGGCAAGGTCCGTTCGATCGGTGTCTCGAACTTCACGCCCGAGCACCTGACGCGGATCATCGACGCCACGGGTGTCGCCCCGGCCGTCAACCAGGTCGAGCTGCACCCGTACTTCCCGCAGGCAGCGCTCCGGAAGGTGCACGCCGACCACGGGATCGTCACGGAGAGCTGGAGCCCGCTCGCGAAGCGCTCCGAGCTGCTCACCGAGCGCCCGGTCACCGACGCGGCCGCGGCGCACGGGGTCACCCCTGGTCAGGTCGTGCTCCGCTGGCACGTCCAGCTCGGCGCGGTGCCGGTGCCGAAGTCGGGCGACGCCGACCGGCAGCGCGAGAACCTCGACGTCTTCGGCTTCGCGCTGACCGACGACGAGGTCGCCGCGATCTCCGCCCTCGAGCGCGGGCGCCTGTGGGACGGCGACCCGGACACGCACGAGGAGATGTAGGGGCTGACGCCCCAGCGGACGGGAGGCACGTGGCGGGTCCGCCACGTGCCTCCCGTCCGTCGCGGTCCGGACCGCTGCTGCGCGGCACGGAGTGTCGGTCCGGCGGGACTACACTGGACACCCCTGTTTCCCGAAGGGTGGCGTGTGTCCGAACCGACCGAGATCGACCGCGAGCGCGGCTACGTGGACGGGCTGTTCGCGCGGCTCGACGAGCTGACGGCGGAGGCCGAGCAGCGGCTCGCCGAGACCCGTCGACAGACGGTCGGTGGCAACCACCAGAGCCGCAGCGAGCGTGACGCGTACGCGCGGCTGTACGAGGACACCATCGCGACGCTCGACCGGGTCGGCGACCGCCTGGTGTTCGGTCGGCTCGAGGTCTCCGAGCCGGACGACGACGAGGACACCTTCCGCTACATCGGCCGTGTCGGCCTGCGGGACGACGAGCACCGCCCGCTCCTGCTCGACTGGCGCGTCCCCGGGGCGAGCGCCTTCTACCAGGCGACCGCGGCGCACCCGATGGGCATGCGCGCCCGCCGGCACCTGACCCTCGACGGCCGCACCGTCGTCGGCGTCGAGGACGAGGTCTTCGACGCGACGCTCTACGACGACGAGCGCACGCACCTGCAGGGCGAGGGCGCGCTGCTCGCGGCGGTCACGGCGGAGCGCACCGGCCGGATGACCGACATCGTCGCGACGATCCAGGGCGAGCAGGACCGGATCATCCGCTCCCCGCTCGAGGGCGTCCTCATCGTGCAGGGCGGCCCCGGCACGGGCAAGACCGCCGTGGCGCTGCACCGTGCGGCGTACCTGCTCTACTCGCACCGCGAGCGCCTGCGCGGCTCCGGGGTGCTCATGGTCGGGCCGTCGTCGGCGTTCCTCACGTACATCGAGCAGGTGCTCCCGTCGCTCGGCGAGACGGGCGTCGTGATGGCGTCGCTCGGGTCGCTGTACCCGGGCCTGCACGCGACCACGCACGACCACGGCGACGTCGCCGCGGTGAAGGGCTCGGCGCAGATGGCCGCCCTGCTCCGCCGGGCGGTGCGCTCGCGCCAGGTCGTGCCGACCGCGTCCGTGACGCTCGACGTCGAGGGCGAGCGGCTCACCGTCCCGCCGCAGCTCGTGGCCGACGCCATGAAGCGCGCGCAGGACCGGGGGAAGCCGCACAACGTCGCCCGGGTGACGTTCAACAAGATCGCCCTCGACGCGATGACCCGCCTGCTCGCCGACCAGCTCCGGGAGCGGGGCACCACGGTCGACGAAGCCGACG
Source organism: Curtobacterium citreum (assembly GCF_006715175.1). Classification (NCBI taxonomy): domain Bacteria; kingdom Bacillati; phylum Actinomycetota; class Actinomycetes; order Micrococcales; family Microbacteriaceae; genus Curtobacterium; species Curtobacterium citreum. Next base: position 1,331,765 of record NZ_VFMQ01000001.1, read on the forward strand.
AGAAGGTCCTCCGCGAGGACATCCGCAGCTCGTACGACGCCCGCGTGCTGCTCAACACCGCGTGGCTGCCGCTGCCGCCGGAGAAGTTCCTCGAGGACCTCTACGCCCGGCCGAACTGGCTCGCGTCGCTCACGCCGGACTGGACCCCGGCGAAGCGCGCACTGCTCGAACGCCCGCGCGGCTCGGGCTTCACGGTCGAGGACGTTCCGCTCCTCGACGAGGCGGCAGAGCTCCTCGGCCCGTTCGACCCGACGGGCGGGGCCGCGAAGCGCCGTGCGAAGGCGAGCCACGCCCGCGACGTCGAGAACGCGCGGCAGGCGATCGAGAACATGGGCGTCGAGGGCATCGTCACCGCGGAGCAGGTCGCCGGCTCCTTCGCCGAGGGCGGGGACCCCCGCACCACGGCAGAGCGCGCCGCCGAGGACCGCGAGTGGACCTACGGGCACATCGTGGTCGACGAGGCGCAGGAGCTCTCGCCGATGCAGTGGCGCGTCCTCGCCCGCCGCAACCCGCTCCGGTCGTTCACGATCGTCGGCGACATGGCGCAGGGGTCGTCGCCGGCCGCGGCCCGCTCGTGGGACGACGTCGTCGGCGCGCTCGCCCGTCGTCGCCGGGGTCGTGCGCCGCTCGTGCCGATCGAGCACCGCATCGCGGAGCTCACCGTGAACTACCGCACGCCGCGGTCGATCGTCCAGGCCGCCGGCGCGTTCGCGGACGCCGCCGGGCTCGCCGTCACCCGGACCGAGGCCGTGCGGGACGGCGACCCGGTGGACCGCGTTTCGGTGTCCCGGGAGGCGCTGCTCGACAGGGTCGCAGAACTCGTGCTGTCCGAGCGCGACCGGATCGGCTCCGGCACCGTCGGCGTGATCGTGCCCGAGGCGTCGGTGTCTGCGGTCCGGGAACGGCTCGCGGCGACGCAGGCCGACGTCCGGGGGCTCGGCTCGCCGCGTCCGGGGTCGGTCACGGTGCTCACGGGTGCCGACGCGAAGGGCCTGGAGTTCGACGGCGTGCTGCTCGTCGACCCCGAGCGGGTCGGGGCCGACGCGGCACGTGCGGCCGCGGCCGTCTACGTCGCGATGACCCGGCCGACCCGGCGGCTCGTGGTCGTCGACGTCACCGACTGACGACCGCGCCCGTCCGGGTCGACCGACCGGACGGGCGGGACGCGGTCAGGCGGGACGCGGTCAGGCGGGGTCGCCTTCGTTCCGCACCCGTGAGACGAGCGCGGCCCATGGTCCGTCGAGCTGGCTGCCCGGGATCTCGACGGTCGTCCGCGCGACCGTGACGGTCCACGTGAAGTCGTCCGGCACCGTGCGGCGACGCGCGCCGGGCGACTCGTGGGGGAGCGCGCCGACGAGCTCGTGCCAGGCGTCCGGGTCGGCACACGACTCCGTGTCGACCCGCCAGCCCCGCGTCAGGCCGGCGAGTCCACCGCTGCGACGGACGACGATCTGCATGCCCCGGTTGTACGCCGTCACGACGCGGTGTGGACGCCCACCGTCCGCCAGGCGTCGCGGACCGCCGTCCACTCGGTCGACCCGGCACCGAAGCGGGCCGACGCGGCGTCGAGCGTGACGCCCGCGAAGCCCGCGAAGTCGATCCCCGCGGTGGTCGACGGCGAGACCAGCGCGTCCCACCAGACCGCGCCGGCACCCTCCCACGCCCGACCCCCGATGGCCGTGGCGGCGAGGAAGAAGGCGTGGTTCGGGATGCCCGAGTTGACGTGCACGCCGCCGGAGTCCTCGGTGGTCTGCACGTACCCGGCCATCGTCGCCGGCTGCGGGTCCTTGCCGAGCACCGGGTCGTCGTACGCGGTCCCCGGCGCCCGCATCGAGCGGAGCGCGACCCCGTGCACCGCGTCCGTGAAGAGCCCCTCGCCGATGAGCCAGCTCGCCTGGTCGACGGTCTGCCCGGCGGTGTACTGCGCGACGAGCGAGCCGAAGACGTCCGACACCGACTCGTTGAGCGCGCCGGACTGCCCCTCGTACGTCAGGTCGGCGGTGTGCTGCGTGACGCCGTGCGCGAGCTCGTGGCCGATCACGTCGAGGGCGATCGTGAAGCGGTTGAACACCTCGCCGTCACCGTCGCCGAAGACCATCCGCTGCCCGTCCCAGTACGCGTTGTCGTAGTCCTGCCCGTAGTGCACCGTGGCGTCGAGGGGGAGTCCCGCGCCGTCGACCGAGGCCCGCCCGAACACGTCGAGCCAGAAGGCGTGCGTCGCGCCGAGGCCCGCGTACGCCTCGTCCGTCGCGGCGTCGTCGGTGTCCGGCTCGCCCTCGCGGCGGACCACCCGCCCGGGCAGGGTCGTGCCGCCGGCCGCGTCGGCGATCGTCCGCTGCGGGGAGCGGTCGACGGTGCCGACGACGCCCTGGGGACGGATGCGGTGCTCCCGCTTCGGCGCCGCGACCGCGGTCATCTCGCCCAGGGCCGTCCGGGCGGCCGCGGCGGCGCGGGGGTGCTCGGCGGCGTCGGCGACGGCGCGGAGCAGGTAGGGCGGGACGACGGAGCGGATGCGGTCGGGCGCGGTCATGGCGTCATGCAACCACCGACCCCCGACCGGTGGCCGACGGAACTCAGTCCTGCTTGCGGTTCTCGACCAGCGCGAGCGCGTACGACTCCCACCACTGCCCGGCCGGTGGTCCGCCGTGGCAGGTGCCGTCGCTCAGCCCGGGGGTCTTCACCCAGAGCAGGGCGTCGAGCCGCGTCGTGCCACCGGTGACGTGCGGTGCCTGCCCGAGTCCGGCGCCCGGCGGGTTGCACCACGTGCCCTTCCAGCCCTGACCGTTGCGCGAGACGTCGATGACGAAGTGCGGGTCGTCCCCGATCGCGTCGGCGAGCCGATCCGCGTACGCGCGTTCCTGGTCGACGCGGTAGAAGTTCGAGACGTTCGTGGCGAACCCCTGCACCCGGTCCACGCCGGCCTGCCGGAGCCACCCCGCCATCGTCGTGACGGGGACGCGGTTCTCGTTGCCGCCGTCCAGGTACACCGTCAGGCCGTGTCCGGTCAGCTCGCCGACGGCCTTCCGCAGCAGGTGCAGCCGGTCCTCGCCGAGTCGCTTGCACACGTGGATCTGCGCGATCGAGTCGGGTTCGACGAGCACCACGGCGTGCGACCCGGCCATCGCCCGCGTGGCCGAGCGCACCCACGGCAGGTAGTCGCGCTCGGTCGTCCCGCCGGCGGAGTAGCTGCCGCAGTCGCGGTCGGGGATCGCGTACAGGACGAACACCGGTGTGCGGTCCTGCTGCTCGGCGTCCCGCACGACACGACGGACGACCTGGCGGGTGGCGTCCTGCGACGGGTCGGTCAGCCAGGTCGCGACGGGCTGGTCCGCGATGACGTCGAGCCGGGACGCGGTGGTGGTGTCACCGGCGGCCCGGGCGTCCGACTCCCGGCGCAGCGCCTGGTTGTCGGTCGCGGGCTGCTGGGCGAGGCCACCCGGGAACGCCTGCGCCGCCGTGCGTCGGTCGGTCACGTCCCGACCGTCCGGGTGGTCGCCCGCGGGCAGAACGAGGAGGAGCGTCGTGACGAGGGCCGCGACCACGACGGCGGCACCCCCGATCCACGCCCACTGGCGCCGACCGGCACCCCGGCGACTGCGGTTCCCCTGCTCCGGCATGCGCCCATGCTGGCAGGTCCGGCCCGCTCCGGGGAACCGCGACCCGGCGTCCGCCCAGCCGGCCCGCCGGGATCTGCCAGCCGCGTGCACCGATACTGACCGGATGTTCCGGAAGACCCTGCTCCTCGCCGTCACCGTCGGCTACGCCTGGGTGATCTGGCGGATGACCCTCACCCCGCAGGTCTTCACGCACGCCCAGAGCGAGCTCGTCCTGCACGCCATCGCCTGGCTCCAGCAGCTGCCGCACGGCGCCTGGTTCGGCTACGACCGCGTCGAGTTCCTCGCGAACATCGCGATGTTCGTGCCGGTCGGGATGCTCGCGGCGCTGTGGTTGCCCCGCCGCTGGTGGTTCCTCGGCGCCGTCGTCGGCGTCGGCCTGTCCGTCGGCATCGAGGCAGCGCAGGCCGCCTGGCTGCCCTACCGCGTCGCGGACCCGCGGGACGTCCTGTCGAACGGCCTCGGTGGCCTGCTCGGCGCGACGCTCGTCGGACTCGTCCGGAGCCTGCTGCCGGCCCCGCGACGCCGCCGCCTGCGTGCCCGCACGGTCTGATCTCTGGTAGTCTCGACCGGTTGCCGTCGAACGGCCGCGGACGAAGAGCGCTCGTGCATCAGGCACGGGCACCGCGCAACGGACAGAAAGGGGATCATCCATGGCACTTGACGCGAAGGTCAAGCAGGAGATCATCGAAGAGTACGCGACCCACCCGGGCGACACCGGATCCCCGGAGGTCCAGGTCGCTGTTCTGACGCGTCGCATCAACGACCTGAACGAGCACCTCAAGGAGCACAAGCACGACCACCACTCGCGTCGTGGTCTGCTGCTCATGGTCGGCCAGCGTCGCCGCCTCCTCGGGTACCTCTCCGACGTCGACATCAGCCGCTACCGTGCGCTCATCGAGCGCCTCGGCCTGCGTCGCTAGTCGTCTCGCAGACACTGCTCGACCGAAGGCCCCGGTCCTCCTCGTGAGGACCGGGGCCTTCTCCGTTCCCGCGCACGACGGCGGGGAATGGTTGCGCCCGTCCGCCGGTTCGGTACGATGTTCATGCAAACGCATCGAAAGTCGGGAATCGCCATGACCACCATCGCCGTCGTCTCCGCCGGGCTCTCCGAGCCCAGCTCCACTCGCCTGCTCGCGGATCGCCTCGCCGGGTCGGCCGTCGCCGCGATCACGGCGGACCAGCCGGGAGGCTCGGTGGACGTCCGCCACGTCGAGTTGCGTCCGATCGCCCACGAGATCGTCGACGCGATGCTCACGGGGTTCGCGGCGCCCGGGCTCGCGGCCGCGCAGGCGACGGTCCTCGAGGCCGACGCCGTCGTGTTCGTCACACCGGTCTTCACCGCCGGGGTGAGCGGGCTCGCGAAGTCCTTCCTCGACGTGCTCGACAAGGACGCGATGACCGACGTGCCGGTGCTGCTCGCCGCCACGGGCGGCACGGCGCGCCACTCGCTCGCGATCGACCACGCGCTCCGTCCGGTCTTCGCGTACCTCCGCGCCGCGGTCGTGCCGACGGGTGTCTTCGCCGCGACCGACGATTGGGGGAGCCCGGAGGACGCGGCCGCCCTGGACGCACGCATCCGCCGGGCCGGGGTCGACCTGGCATGGGCGATCCGATCCTCCCGGCGGACCCCGCAGCGGACCGACGCCCTCCCCGAGACGGTGGACTTCGCGTCCCTGCTCGGCGGACTCGGTCACTGATCCCTTCTTACAGTCCTCATCGGATCCGCGGGGCGCGAGCGCAGCGCACGCTCCGGGGACACCCGGGGCCGTCCGCGAGCCTCGTCCTGACGACGAGGAGGACCCATGGACGGCAACCGCAGGAACGGGCGACGCACCACCAGCGCGATCGTGAGCACGGCGGGACTGGTGGTCGCCGGCCTCGCCGGCGCCGGGGTGTGGATCGGGCACGAGGTCACGACCGCGACCGGCACGAGCGCGACGGACTCCAGCACGACGGGCACGAGCACGTCCGGCTCGAGCACGACGGGCTCGGGCGGCACCAGCTCGGGCAGCACCAGCTCGGGCAGCACCAGCTCGGGCGGCACCAGCTCGGGCAGCTCGAGCGACAGCGGCACCTCGGACCAGGGCGTCTCGCAGGGGACCACCGGTGGTTCCGGCGCCACCGACGCGACGACGACGGGATCGTGACCGTGCGCGCCGCCGCCGAGTGGGACCTCTGGACCACCACCGCCCGGGTCGTCCTCGACCGCCGGGACCGTCGGCACCTCCCCGCAGCCGAGGCCTGCGTGCGCGAGGTGACCGCGGCGGTCGACGCCGCGTGCAGTCGGTTCCGCGCCGACTCCGAGCTCCTCGCCCGCGCCGACGCACTCGTCCGCGGCACCGAGGTCTCCCCGCTCCTCGCGTCGCTCGTGCACCAGGCCGTCGACGCCGCGCGCCTGACGGACGGCGACGTCGACCCGACGCTCGGCCGCCGCATGGTGCGCCTGGGCTACGACGCTGCGTTCGTCGACGGTGCCCTCGTGACCGCGGGGCCCGGCCCCGAGGTGTCGCCGGACCTGCTCGCCCGGGCGTTCGACGTCCGTCCGGCGTGGCAGCGGATCCTGCTCTCCGGCACCTTCCTGCGCGTCCCCGAGGGCGTCACGCTCGACCTCGGCGCGACCGCGAAGGCCGCCGCGGCCGACATGGCCGCGGCGAGCATCACCGCCCGCCTGGGCATCGGTGCGCTGGTCTCGCTCGGCGGCGACGTCGCGACCGCCGGCCCGGACCCGTCCGGCGGCTGGCAGGTGCGCGTGCAGGACCTCGACGACGATCCCGCGGACCACGTGCGGATCGCCTCCGGCTGGTCCGTCGCGACGTCGAGCACGCAGAAGCGACGCTGGGAGCAGGACGGCCACGCGCGGCACCACATCCTCGACCCCCGGTGGGGCCTGCCGGTCGACCCGGTCTGGCGCTCCGTGACGGTCGTGGCGCCGTCGTGTGTCACGGCGAACACGATGACGACCGCCGCTGTGGTGCGGGGGCACGCCGCCGTCGACTGGCTGCGGCAGAGCGGGCGGGCGGCGCGGCTGGTCGCAGCGGACGGCTCGGTCGTGCGCCTCGGCGGCTGGCCGGCAGAGGACGCGGTCGCCGCCTGACCGGGCCGGGGGCGTCCCGCCGTCACCCGGACGCGCACCCGCTCAGTACCAGTGCGGGTTCTCGCTCATCTCGTGGTTCCACGCGGCACAGGGCGAGCCGTACGCGTCGTGGATGTACGCCAGGCCCCAGTTGATCTGCGTCGCCGCGTTCGTCCGCCAGTCCGCTCCTGCCACGCCCATCTTGCTCGCCGGCAGGGACTGCGGGATCCCGTACGCCCCGCTCGACACGTTCAGGGCGTTCGCACGCCAGCCGGACTCCTGCGTCCAGAGCGACACGAGGCACGAGAACTGGTCGGAGCCCCAGCCGTACGCACCGATGGCGCCGCGGGCGTAGGCCTGTGCGCCGGCCGGGTCGACCACGACGCCGTCGGTGCTCGGGTACGCGTTGCCGGAGGACGCCGCACTCGAGCTCCCCGGCGTGGCCTGGGCCTTCGCCGCTGCCGCTGCCTGCGCCGCAGCCTGCGCCGCGCGTGCCTGCGCCGCCGCCTGCGCGGCCACCGCCTGCCCGACGGCGTACTGCTGCTCGGTCGCCGCGGTCGTGTCCTTCAACGAGGCGAGCTGCGCGTACAGCTCGTCGCTGTGCTGCTGGGTGCTCGCGACCGCCTGCGCCGCGGTCTTCGCCGCCGCCGTCGCCGCGTCGGACTTCCGCTCGGCAGCCGACGCGAGGGACGCCCGCTCGTCCTCGGCGCGGGTCGCCTGCTCGTGCAGCGACGACGCGGTGTGGGCGGCGACCGAGGCGTCGTCCAGGACGTCCGTCCACGTGCCCGTCAGCTGGTCGAGCGCGCCGAGTTGGTAGAGCAGGTCGTCCGGGTCCTCGGCGGTCGCGATCCGGGTGGCCATCGCGTTCTCGCTGCCGTCCCGGTACAGGCTCGCGGCGAGCTGACCGGCCCGGGCCTGAGCACGGTCGGCCGTCCGCTGGGCGTCGTCGGCCTGGGCCTGGAGGCTCGTGGCGGCCTGCGTGGCGGCGCTGAGGTCCGCCTCGGCGGCGTCCGCGGCGGCCGACGCGTCGAGCGCGGTCTGCGACTTGGCGGCGGCGTCGGCCTGGGCGGCGTGCAGGGCGTCCTGCACGGTGCCGATCTCGGCCTGCTTGGCCTGCTCGTTGCCCTTCGCGGCCTGCACGTCCGCCCACGTGGGGTAGTCGGTGGCGCTCGCGGGCGCGGCGGTCAGAGCGGGCACGACGAGCGCGCCGACGACCACGGCGGCCGCGACGAGCACGCTCCGGGACGGAGAGAGACGCATGTCGGCAGGCTAGCGGGGACACGCCCGCGTCCCCGGCGCCTCGCCGCCGTGATGCCTGAGGGCTGGTAAAGTCCTCACCGTGCGGGGACCGTTCCCCGGACGTCACACTCGCTGTGACACCAAAACACTGCGCAGACCCGGCACGGAGCTGGTCATCGGTGGTGGCTCGCGGGCCGTTCGGAGTCCCGAGTGCTTCTACTGCTGGCCAGACATGCGCCCCGACCCCTCGGCGTGCACGCACCACGGGTGCCGTCGCCCCGGTCTGCCGAACACGTCAAGGAGGCACCCTTTTGGAGGGTCCCGAGATCAAGTTCGCCGAAGCCGTCATCGACAACGGCAAGTTCGGCAAGCGCGTCGTCCGGTTCGAGACCGGCCGCCTCGCACAGCAGGCGCAGGGCGCGGTCGCCGCGTACCTCGACGAGGAGACCATGCTCCTCTCGGCCACCAGCGCCGGCAAGCACCCGCGGGAGGGCTTCGACTTCTTCCCGCTGACCGTCGACGTCGAGGAGCGCTCGTACGCCGCCGGCAAGATCCCCGGTTCGTTCTTCCGTCGTGAAGGCCGTCCCAGCACCGAGGCGATCCTCGTCTGCCGCCTCATCGACCGGCCGCTGCGCCCGTCGTTCGTCGACGGCCTCCGCAACGAGGTCCAGATCGTCATCACCGTCCTGAGCATCGCGCCGGACGAGTTCTACGACGCACTGGCGATCAACGCCGCGTCCGCCTCGACGCAGATCTCCGGTCTGCCGTTCTCCGGCCCGATCGCCGGTGTGCGCCTCGCCCTCATCGGCGACCAGTGGGTCGCGTTCCCGAAGGCGTCGCAGCTCGCCGAGGCCGTCTTCGACCTCACGGTCGCCGGCCGCGTCGTCACCGACGACCAGGGCAACGAGGACGTCGCGATCATGATGGTCGAGGCCGAGGCCACCGAGCACAGCTGGGACCTCATCCAGGGCGGCGCGACCAAGCCGGACGAGGCCGTCGTCGCGCAGGGCCTCGAGGCGGCCAAGCCGTTCCTCAAGGTCCTCGTCGAGGCGCAGGCGAAGATGGCCGCCCAGTCGGCCAAGGAGATCCAGGACTACCCGGTCTTCCCGCCCTACGCCCCCGAGGTCTACGACGCGGTCGAGGCCCTCGCGCTCGACGAGCTGGGGGACGTCTACCAGATCGCCGGCAAGCTCGAGCGCCAGGACAAGGACGACGCCCTCAAGGCGAAGGTCAAGGAGGCCATCGCGGCCAAGGTCGAGGCCGGGGAACTCCCCGAGTCCGCCAACGGCCAGGTCAGCGGCGCCTACAAGTCGGTCACGAAGAAGGTCGTCCGCGGCCGCATCCTGACCGAGCAGGTCCGCATGGACGGTCGCGGCCTCGCCGACATCCGTCCGCTCGACGCCGAGGTCGCCGTGATCCCGCGCGTCCACGGTTCCGCGATCTTCCAGCGCGGCGAGACGCAGATCCTCGGCGTCACCACGCTGAACATGCTCAAGATGGAGCAGCAGATCGACTCGCTGTCGCCCGTCACGAAGAAGCGCTACCTGCACCACTACAACTTCCCGCCCTACTCGACCGGTGAGACCGGCCGCGTGGGCTCGCCCAAGCGTCGCGAGATCGGGCACGGCTTCCTCGCCGAGCGCGCCCTCGTGCCGGTGCTGCCGTCGCGCGAGGAGTTCCCCTACGCCATCCGTCAGGTGTCCGAGGCCCTCGGCTCCAACGGTTCGACGTCGATGGGCTCCGTCTGCGCCTCGACCCTGTCGCTCCTCAACGCCGGTGTGCCCCTCAAGGCGCCGGTCGCGGGCATCGCGATGGGCCTCGTCTCCGACACCGTCGACGGCCAGACCCGCTACGCGGCGCTGACCGACATCCTCGGTGCCGAGGACGCCCTCGGCGACATGGACTTCAAGGTCGCCGGCACGTCCGACTTCGTCACGGCGATCCAGCTCGACACGAAGCTCGACGGCATCCCCTCGTCGGTCCTCGACGCCGCGCTCAAGCAGGCAAAGGAAGCGCGCTCCGCCATCCTCGGCGTGCTGACCGAGGCGATCGACGCCCCCGACGAGATGGCCGACACCGCCCCGCGCGTCATCTCGGTGCAGATCCCCGTCGACAAGATCGGCGAGCTGATCGGCCCGAAGGGCAAGACGATCAACGGCATCCAGGACGAGACCGGTGCCGACATCTCGATCGAGGACGACGGCACCGTCTACATCGGCGCCGTCGACGGTCCCTCGGCCGAGGCCGCCCGTGCGCAGGTCAACGCGATCGCGAACCCGACGAACCCGGAGATCGGCGACCAGTTCCTCGGCACGGTCGTCAAGATCGCGACCTTCGGTGCCTTCGTGTCGCTGCTCCCGGGCCGCGACGGGCTGCTGCACGTCTCCGAGGTCCGCAAGCTCGCCGGTGGCAAGCGCGTGGAGAACGTCGAGGACGTCCTGGGCGTCGGCCAGAAGATCCTGGTCGAGGTCACCAAGGTGGACGACCGCGGCAAGCTGTCGCTCGCGCCGGTCGTCGCCGACGAGGTGGACACCGAGGGCCGCGAGGGCCACGAGAAGCACACCGAGGACAACGCCGAGGGTTGATCCCCGGCTGACCCACGACGGCCGTCACTCCCGCGGGAGTGACGGCCGTCGTCGTCTTCGTGGCGCGGGGCGTCAGGACGCCGGGGTCTCCTGCGTGCCGGTGAGCTGCGCGCGCCCGAGCAGGTGCTCGCGGAGCAGGAAGCCGACCACGGCGGGGGTGGCGTCGGCGGGTGCCTCGAGCACGGGCACGTCGAGCGCGCTCAGCGTGAACACGTACCGGTGCGGGCCGTGGCCGGCGGGCGGTGCGGCACCCAGGAAGGTGTCGGTCCCGTACTCGTTGCGGCGGCGGAGCGCCTCGGCGGGGAGCAGCGCGTCGTCGGTCCCGGCACCCTGGGGCAGCGAGGTCGTCGACGCCGGCAGGTCGGTCAGGCTCCAGTGCCAGAAGCCCGAGCCGGTCGGGGCGTCGGGGTCGTACACGGTGAGGACGTAGCTCTGCGTGCCCTCGGGCGCCCCGGACCACTCGAGCGCGGGGGAGCGGTCCTCGCCACCGGCGTCGGCGCCGCGCGCCCAGTCGGGCAGCGCGTCGCCGTCGGAGAAGTCGGGGCTCGTCAGGGTGAACGTGGGGACCTCGGGGAGGTTCCAGTTGGGGTCGTTGGCCATGCCGCCAGCAAACACCCTGCTCCTGTCGCACAGGTGGGACGGGTCGGCCCGGAGGATCGTGGCGGGCCCCGCCACGCGCCTCCCGTCCGCCGGTCGGGTCGGAGGCGAGGCGTCAGGCCGCGATGACGCGGTCGACCACGCGGCCGAGCGCCGCGGTCGCGGCGATCGCGTCGCCGGCGTACGCGCCGGCCATCGCGCCGTCGCGCGCGAGCATGAGCTCGTCGGCCCCGTCGCCGGGCAGCGGGTGCCCGGCGCGCTGCAGGAGCGAGGCGAGCTGGTCCGTGTACCAGTCGCGGTGGGTGGCGACGACCTCGCGCACGGGGTCGCGCGGGTCGTGGTACTCGGCGGCGGCGTTGAGGAACGCGCAGCCGCGGAACTCGGCACGACCGACCTCGTCCGAGACGGCGGCGACCCAGGCGCGCACCGCGGCCTCGGGGCTGGCGGCGTCGGAGACGAGCTGCTCGAAGCCGGCGCGGACGCGCTCGTGCTGGGTGCGCACGTAGGCGAGGATCAGGTTGTCCTTCGAGCCGTAGTGCTTGTAGAAGGTGGCCTTCGTCACGCTCGCCTCCGAGATGAGCCGGTCGACGCCGACCCCGCGGATGCCCTCTTCGTAGAACAGGCGTGTCGCGGTCTCGAGGATCCGGACCTTCGCGCCGCCGGAACGGGGAGCCGGGGGGACGCTCGACCCGTCCGGCGACGCGAGGTTCGTGCTCGGGCCGAGGAGACGCTGGACGGCCGGTTGGGGGGAATCGACCGTCACAGCGTTGCTCCTCGGACTCATCGGCTCCGCGGGGGAGTGGGGGGACTCCGCCGCGCGAGGACTGATGTCCCGAGCCATCGGGTCGGAATCTAGGGGGGCTTCCGACCCGATGCAAGAACTGTACCACGTGGAGGACAGACAGACGAGTCTTTCTATCCTCATCCGATGTACCCCAGTTCGAGGCACGTGCTGTGGGCCTGGGGAAACTGGGCGGTCGGCGCCCGCGGGTCAGTAGGCTCGTCTGCGATGAACCAGCCAGTACCGTTGCCGCTCGAGGCCCCGGACACGTCCTTCCTGACGTCCGGTGGTGCCTTCGTCCGTCGGACCGTGCTGCCCTCCGGAGTCCGGGTCCTCACCGAGTCGGTCCCCGGAGCCAGTTCCACGAGCCTCGGCTTCTGGGTCGGCGTCGGGTCCCGCGACGAACGCGAGGGCCAGTTCGGCTCCACGCACTTCCTCGAACACCTGCTCTTCAAGGGCACCGAGCGCCGCAGTGCGCTCGACATCGCGATCTCCTTCGACTCGGTCGGCGGCGAGCACAACGCCGCGACCGCGAAGGAGTACACCTGCTACTACGCCCGCGTCCGGGACACCGACGTCCCGATGGCGGTCGAGGTGATCGGGGACATGGTCACCGGTTCGGTGCTCGAGGCCGAGGCGTTCGACGTCGAACGCGGCGTGATCCTCGAGGAGCTCGCGATGGCCGCGGACGACCCGGCCGACGTCGCGGGCGAGGCGTTCTTCGCCGCGGCCTTCGACGGGCACCCGCTCGGTCGGCCGATCGGCGGGACGCCCGAGAGCATCCGCGCGGTCGGGCGCGCCGAGGTCCTGGACCACTACCGCGAGCACTACGCACCGAACGGCATCGTGGTGACCGCCGCCGGTGCCGTGGACCACGACCGCTTCCGCGAACTGGTCGAGCACGTCTTCCGGGACGCCCCGCACGCGTCGCCGCTGGCCCGGCGGACGCCGCAGCCCGTGGCGGACCCGGCCGTGCCGAAGCTCGCCGTCGCGCACCGTCCGACCGAGCAGGTCAGCATGCTCCGCGGATCGCAGGGTCTCGACCTCCGTGACGAGCGCCGTCCGGTGCTCAGCGTCCTGAACGCCGTCCTCGGCGGCGGGATGAGCTCGCGGCTGTTCCAAGAGGTCCGTGAGCGCCGGGGCCTCGCCTACGCGGTGTCGTCGTTCGCGCCGGCGTACCTGGACAACGGGGCCTTCGGGGTCTACGCGGGCTGCGCCCCCGACAACGTCGCCGGGGTCGTCGAGATCATCGACGCCGAGTTCCGGCGCATGGTCGACGACGGCATCACCGACGACGAGCTCCGTCGCGCGAAGGGCCAGATCGAGGGCGCGCTGACGCTCTCGCTCGAGGACAGCGACGCACGGATGACCCGGCTGGGCCGGTCCGAGCTCGGCACCGGCGAGTTCACCGACCTCGGCACCGCCCTGCAGCGGGTCGACCGGGTGACCCCGGCGGACGTCCTCGACCTCGCCCGCGACCTGCTCACCCGCCCGACCATCACCTCGGTCGTGGGGGCCGTCCAGCGCGACGAGCTCGCGGCCGCCATCGGCGCCGAGGGGTGACCGACGTGTCGCACTACCTGTACCTCGTCCGGCACGGTGAGCACCAGGACGCCGAGCACGGCCTGCGGGACGGCAAGCTCTCGGAGCGTGGGAAGCGCCAGGCGATGCTCGTCGCCGACCGGCTCGGCGGGGTCCCGTTCGACGGCGTGTACCACTCGCCGCTCGACGCCCCGAGCGAGACCGCGGCGTTCCTCGCGCAGCGCCTGCCGTCGATCCAGCCGGAGCCCTCGACCCTGCTCTTCGACTGCATCCCCTCCGGTCCGACCCCGGACATGCCGCACGCCTACCACGGCTGGTACGGCGGCGTCACGGAAGAGGAGATCGTCGCGGGCCAGGCGCAGATGGGCGATGCCGTCGCGGAGTGGTTCACGCCGGCGCGCGAGGACCGCCACGACCTGCTCATCACGCACAACGCCGTCATCGGGTGGTTCGTGCGCGAGGCGTTCCAGGCGCCGGAGTGGCGGTGGATGGGGACGAACGTCGCGCACACGGCGTTGACGATCATCCGGATCCGCTCCGCCAAGCCGGCCGAGGTCGTCACCCTGAACGACCTCGCGCACCTGCCGGTCGAGCTCCGCACGGGGCTGCCGGTCGACCAGCCGGTCTAGGCGCACCGACCGTCCCGCACCGACCGTCCCGCACCGAGGACACCGCGCAGGGCTCACCCGACCGGTCGCCGGTACCAGGCGGTCGCGTTCGGGTTCTCGTTGAACGGCGCGACCCGCTCGTAGCCGCGGCCGCGGTACATCGCGCCGGCTGCGACGAGCGAGTCGTTCGTGTCGAGGACGACGCTCGTCGCCCCGAAGCCGCGAGCAGCGTCCTCGAGCGCGTCCATCACCGCGGTCGCCACGCCCCGTCCGCGACCGGCCGGCGTGACGTACACGTGCTTGACCTCGAAGCGGACGTCGTCCCCGTCGTCGGCGATCCGGCGGAGCCCACCGCACCCGACGGGCCGGTCGCCGTCGTACGCCACGACGAAGGTGCCGTTCGGCGGCACGAACTCCGCCGCCGGGGTGCGCTTGCGCGAGTACGACCCCTGCGCGCTCGGGAACGTGGCCTCGCGCTCGTCGAGGTACGCGTCGAGCAGGGCGTCGACCTCGGGCGCGTCGGCGGGCACGGACCTGACCTGGAGCGGCATGGTCCGATCCTAGAATGGGAGCCATGGTCACTCCCGTCGCCGTCGTCGGCGCCACCGGTCGTCTCGGGGGCCTCGTGGCCTCCGTGGTCGAGTCCCTCGACGGCTTCGAGCTCGTCGCCTCCCTGTCGTCGCGGGACGGCGCACACGAGGCACCGCCGTCGGTGTTCGGCGGCGCCGCACTCGTCGTCGACGTGACCGTCCCGGCGCTCAGCCCGGCGATCGTCGACAACGCCCTCGCGAGCGGCGCGAACGTGCTCGTGGGCACCTCCGGCTGGTCGTCCGACCGGCTCGCGACGCTCCGCGCCGGGCTCGAGGCACGACCAGACCAGGGGGTCCTCGTCGTGCCGAACTTCTCGATCGGCTCGGTACTCGCGACGCACCTCGCCACGATCGCGGCGCCGTGGTTCCCCGCGGTCGAGATCGTCGAGACGCACCACGCCGGCAAGGTCGACTCGCCGTCGGGGACCGCCGTGCGGACCGCGGAGCTCATCGCGGACGCCCGGCGCGAGGTCGGCCCCGTCGACGCCCCGCACGTCGACCAGCGCGCCCGCGGGCAGCAGGTCGCGAGCGTCCCGATCCACTCGCTCCGGCTCCCCGGGGTCAAGGCCGTCCAGGACGTGCACCTGAGCGGCCCCGGCGAGACCGTCACGATCCGCCACGACACGAACGACGACGTCGCGTACGTCGCCGGCATCCGGGCAGCGCTCGCCCACGTGGTCGACGCCCGTGGCCTGACGGTCGGGCTCGGCAGCGTCCTCGGCGTCGGCTGAGCGGCACGCCGTGCTCCGCTCGTTCCGCTCGCCGTTCTGGCCCGCCGCCCTGATGGCCGCCCTGCTCCTGCTCTACATCGTCGTCGTGGGGCAGCGCGCCGTCGCGTTCATGGCGACGGGGCAGCCGATCGGCATCGGGATCGGCGTCGCGCTCGTCGTGGTCGCCCTGATCGGCGCGCTCCTGCTCGTGCTCGAGTTCCGCTTCGGGATCCGCATCACCCGGCTCGGCCGTCGCCTCGAGCGCGAGGGCGGCACCCCGCAGGACGTCGTGCCGCTCATGCCGAGCGGCCGCCCCGACCGTGCGGCGGCCGACGAGGTCTTCCCGCGCTACAAGGACGCGGTCGAGGCCGACCCCGACGACTGGCGGGCCTGGTTCCGGCTCGGTGTCGTCTACGACGCCGCGGGTGACCGCAAGCGCGCGCGGGCCGCGATGCGGACGGCGCTCGCCACCGCGCCCACCGACCGACGGGTGGACTGACGGCTTGACGGACGGGAGGCTCGTGGCGGGCCCGCCACGAGCCTCCCGTCCGGTCGACCGTCGCGACCGCCGCGACGTCCGTGCGGATCAGAAGGCGGCGTCGACCGCGCTCTCGGCGTACCGGTGGCGGAACGTGTAGCCGGACTCCTCGAGCTTCCGCGGCACCATCTGCTGGTTCGACAGGAGCATCTCGTCGGCCGCCTGGCGCAGCACCAGCCGCAGCGCGAAGGCCGGCACGCCGAGCAGGTACGGACGGTGCAGGTCCTGCGCGACGCGCTTCGTGATCCGGTCCGCGACCGACGGCTCCGGACCCGCGAGGTTCACCGGGCCGGACACCTGCGCGGCGTCCGGGCTCGTGGCGAGGTGGACGATCGCGCCGACCTCGTCCTCGAGCGCGATCCACGGCCAGAACTGACCGCCCGTGCCGAGCTTGCTGCCGAGGCCGGCCTTCGTCAGCGGGACGAGGGGCGCGAGCGCACCGCCGCCCTGGCCGACGACGATGCCGGTGCGGAGCAGCACGACCCGGACGCCCTCGGGGGCGGCGGTCGCGGCGGCCTCCCACTTCGTGCAGACGTCGGCGAGGAACCCGCTGCCGGCCGCGGCGTCGTCGTCGAGCACGTCCGTCGGGCGGTCCCCGTAGACGCCGGAGGCCGACCCGGACAGGAAGAGCGCCGGGGGGTTCGCAGCCCGGCGCATGGCCTCGACCAGGGTGTCCGTCGCCTGCACCCGCGAGTCGAGGATCTGCTGCTTGTAGGAGTCGGTCCACGGGAGCTTGCCGATGTTCGCACCGGCGAGGTTGATCACGACGTCGGCACCGTCGAGCACCGCCGGGTCGAGCGGGCGGGTGCCCGGGGACCAGCGGAACGCGGTCGCGGTGCGGGGTTCGCTGCGGGTGAGCGTGGTGACGTGGTGCCCGGCCTTGCGCAGGGCGTGGACGAGGGGGGTCCCGATGAAGCCGGACGCACCGGCGACGAGGATCGAGAGCGGCTGGGTCGACATGGGGGCCACGGTACTCAGCGCGCTTCGGGCTTCGCCGCGTGGGGTCGTAGAGTCTCCGTGTGAGCGAGACCGTGCAGCCCGACCCCACCGTCCCGACCCCTTACGAGGATCTGCTGCGCCGGGTGCTCGAGGAAGGCACGCCGAAGGGCGACCGCACCGGCACCGGCACGCGCAGCATCTTCGGGGCGCAGCTGCGCTACGACCTGTCGCAGGGCTTCCCGCTCGTCACGACGAAGCGCGTGCACTTCAAGTCCGTCGCGTACGAGCTGCTCTGGTTCCTGCGCGGCGACGGCAACGCACGGTGGCTGCAGGAGCACGGCGTCCGCATCTGGAACGAGTGGGCCGACGAGGACGGCGACCTCGGCCCGGTGTACGGCGTGCAGTGGCGCTCGTGGCCGACGCCGTCGGGGGAGCACGTCGACCAGATCGCCCAGGTCATCGAGCAGATCCGCACGAACCCGGACTCCCGCCGGCTGATCGTGTCGGCCTGGAACGTCGCGGACGTGCCGGACATGGCGCTCGCGCCGTGCCACGCGTTCTTCCAGTTCTTCGTCAACGACGGCAAACTGTCGTGCCAGCTCTACCAGCGCAGCGCGGACATGTTCCTCGGCGTCCCCTTCAACATCGCGTCCTACGCGCTGCTCACGCACATGATCGCGGCGCAGACCGGGCTCGAGGTCGGCGACTTCGTGTGGACCGGCGGTGACTGCCACGTCTACGACAACCACGTCGACCAGGTGCGTGAGCAGCTGTCCCGCACGGCCTACCCCTACCCGACGCTCGAGCTCGCCCCGCGTGACTCGATCGACGACTACGAGTACGAGGACTTCACGGTCGTCGGGTACGAGCACCACCCGGCGATCAAGGCCGCGGTCGCCGTCTGATGGCGTGGACCGAGCCCGTCCGCGGCGTCGGCATGGTGTGGGCGCGGACCGCCTCAGGGGTGATCGGCGCCGACGGTGGCATCCCGTGGCACGTGCCGGAGGACCTCGCGCACTTCCGGCAGGTCACCGGCGACGGTGTCGTGGTGATGGGCCGACGGACGTGGGAGTCGCTGCCGCCGCGCTTCCGGCCGCTGCCGGGACGCCGGAACGTCGTGTTGACGCGCGAGCCGACGTGGACGGCCGAGGGTGCCGAGGTGGCGCACGACCTGGGGGCCGCCCTCGACACCGACGAGCCCGTGTGGGTGATGGGCGGGGGTGCCGTGTACGCCGAGGCGCTGCCGTTCGCCGACCGGGTGTCGGAGACGATCGTCGACCTGGACGTCCCGGGTGACACCCGGGCGCCGGAGCTCGGCGACGGGTGGACCCTCGTCGAGGACGGACCGTGGCAGGAGTCCCGCGTGGACGCCACCCGCTACCGCTTCCGGGAGTGGCGCCGCGCCGAGCGGGCCTGACGGCCGCCGCGCTCGGACCCGCCGGGCTGCGCCGAGCGACCCTCGCGTCGCACCCCGCTGCCGGCACCGCAACCCGCTGTGCCCGGGTGCCACGTCCGTACCGGGGTGCGACGTGCGCGAGACCGGGCGACGTCCGTCCGCCGCGCACCGTCCGGGCGGACTGCCGGCCGGACGCACCGGGCCGGTACGCTGGTCCGCGTGTCCCCGCGTGAGAATCCCTTCGGTCAGGTCCTCGTCGCCCTCGTGACGCCGTTCACGACCGACGGCGAGGTCGACTGGCCCGGCGTCGAGCAGCACATCGACGACTGCATCACCGCCGGCGCCGACGGCGTCGTCGTCACCGGGACGACCGGCGAGACGTCGACGCTGACCGACCCGGAGAAGCTCCGCCTGGTCGAGGTCGGCAAGTCCGTCGCCGCCGGCCGCGCGAAGATCATCACCGGTGGTGGCTCGAACGAGACCGCGCACGCCATCCACCTGTACAAGCAGAGCGAGAAGGCCGGCGCCGACGGCGTGATGATCGTCACGCCGTACTACAACAAGCCGACGCAGGCCGGTGTCCTCACGCACTTCCGGATGATCGCCGACGCGACCGACCTGCCGGTCATCCTGTACGACATCCCCGGCCGCACGGGCATCCCGATCACCTACGAGACCATCGTGCGCGCCTCGCACCACCCCAACATCCTCGCGGTGAAGGACGCCAAGGGCGACTTCGCCGAGGTGTCCCGCGTGCTCAACAACACCGACCTCATGTACTTCTCGGGCGACGACACGAACGTCCTGCCGCACCTGTCGATCGGCGCGACCGGGCTGATCGGCGTCACCGCGAACATCACGAGCACGCCGTACCGCACCATCGTCGACGCCGTGAACCGTGGCGACCTGGCGACCGCGACCGCCGAGCACAAGCGCGTCGAACCCCTGGTGCGTGCGATCATGACCCACGTCCCCGGGACCGTCGCGGCGAAGTACGTGCTGCACGGACTCGGCCGCATCGGCAGCCCGCGCGTCCGGCTGCCGCTCGTCGGACCCGAGGACACCGAGGCCTACGCCATCGAGACCTCCCTCGAAGCGGTCCGGGACATCCCGGGTGCCGACTTCTCGAACTTCCGCCCGGACCGCAACGCAGCGGCGGGCGGCGCACTGCCGAAGGTGCCAGGCACCACACGTTAGGAAGACCGCGGCGCAGCACCAGCGCGTCGCACGACAGTCAGGACCGAATGCCCACCCAGATCTCCACACCGCAGCCGCTCGAACCCGGCACCCTCCGCGTGATCCCCGTCGGGGGTCTCGGCGAGATCGGTCGCAACATGACCGTGTACGAGTTCGACGGCAAGCTGCTCGTCGTCGACGCCGGCGTGCTCTTCCCCGAGGAGCACCAGCCCGGCGTCGACCTCATCCTGCCGGACTTCGGGCCGATCCGGGACCGCCTCGACGACGTCCTCGGTGTCGTGCTGACGCACGGGCACGAGGACCACATCGGCGCCGTGCCGTACCTGCTCAAGCTCAAGGCCGACATCCCCCTGATCGGTTCCACGCTGACCCTCGCGCTCGTCGAGGCGAAGCTCAAGGAGCACCGGATCAAGCCGTACACGCTCGTCGTGGCCGAGGACCAGACCGAGCAGCTCGGCCCGTTCCACCTCGAGTTCGTCGCCGTGAACCACTCCATCCCGGACGCGCTCGCCGTCGCGATCACGACCGGCGCCGGCCGTGTGCTCCACACCGGCGACTTCAAGATGGACCAGCTGCCGCTCGACGACCGGATCACCGACCTCCGCGCGTTCGCCCGCCTCGGCGAAGCGGGCGTCGACCTGTTCCTGCCGGACTCCACGAACGCCGACGTCCCGGGCTTCACCGCGCCCGAGCGCGACATCGGACCCGTGCTCGAGAACGTCATCACGCGCGCCCGCAAGAAGGTCGTCGTCGCGAGCTTCTCGTCGCACGTGCACCGCGTGCAGCAGGTCCTCGACGCCGCCGCGGCCGCGAACCGCAAGGTCGCGTTCATGGGCCGCTCGATGATCCGCAACATGACGATCGCCGCCGAGCTCGGGTACCTGCGTGTGCCGGAGGACGTGCTGATCGACACGAAGAAGGCGAAGAACGTCCCGGACGACCAGATCGTCTACATGTCGACCGGGTCCCAGGGCGAGCCGATGGCCGTCCTCGCGCGCATGGCGAACCTCGAGCACCAGATCGAGATCGGCGAGGGCGACACGGTGATCCTGGCGTCGAGCCTGATCCCCGGCAACGAGAACGCCGTCTACCGCGTGATCGACGGCCTGACGAAGCTCGGCGCGAAGGTCGTCCACAAGGGCAACGCGAAGGTGCACGTCTCCGGGCACGCCTCGGCCGGCGAGCTCCTGTACTGCTACAACATCCTGCGCCCGAAGAACGTGCTCCCCGTGCACGGCGAGCACCGGCACCTGTACGCGAACGCCGACCTGGCGATCCAGACGGGTGTCCCGCCGCGGAACGTCATCCTCGGCCAGGACGGCATCGTCGTCGACCTCAAGGACGGAAGCGTCACGGTCGCCGGCCAGCTGGACATCGGCTACGTCTACGTCGACGGCTCCACCGTCGGCGAGATCACCGACGCCGACCTCAAGGACCGCCGGGTCCTCGCGGAGGAGGGCTTCATCTCCGTCTTCTGCGCGGTCGACTTCACGACCGGTCAGTGCGTCGTCGGCCCCGAGATCCAGTCGCGCGGCTTCGCCGAGGACGACTCGGTCTTCGACAGCGTCCGCCCGCAGATCACCAAGGCACTCGCCGAGGCGGCCGCCAACGGCACGCGCGACTCGCACGCCTTCAGCCAGGTGGTGCGGCGCACGGTGGGCCGCTGGGTCAACACCAAGCACCGCCGCCGTCCGATGATCGTCCCGGTGGTCATCGAGGCGTAGGCAGCGCGCAGCGCTGCTGCGAGAACCGGCCTGGAGGCACGGTGCGGGTCCGTCACGGACCCTGCCCCGTGCCTCCAGGCCGTTCCGCACCCCGTGGCGGGCAGTCGGGGACGGGCCGGCGGGGTCGGAGCGGTCCCGGCCCGGCGGCCAACCTGTTTCATCCCACAGGATGACGCGCATCTGGAATACCAGTCGCTACCGTCCGGAGCGTGACCGTCCTGCGTCGCTGGGTGTGGCCCGGCCTGAAGTTCCTCGTGTTCGCCGTCATCGCGGTGTCCCTCGTCCGTCTCGCGTTCTTCGCCGCGCAGCCCGAGGGGCAGGAGACCACGCCGACGGCGCAGCTCGAAGACCCGACCGTCACCGTCACCACCGGGGACGTCGTCAACGACGTCGAGGCGAAGGGGACCATCGAGTCGGTCGCCGCGACCCCGGTCCGCGCCACCGCCGAGGGCACGATCAACAAGGTGTTCGTCGGGAACGGCACCGCGGTCGAGCAGGGCGCCCCGATCGTCGACGTCCGTGTCGAGACCCCGTCGACCGGCACGACGGAGGACGGGCAGCCGCTGCCCGCGAAGGTGACCTTCGCCACCGTCGTCGCGCCCGCAGCCGGGGTGGTCTCGGGGCTGGACCTCGTCGCGAAGCAGCCCGTCGCGATCGGCGACGTGGTGGCCCGCGTCGCGCCGGAGGCCTACCGGGCGACCGCGACGCTCGGTGCCGCGCAGCTGTACCGGCTGACCTCGCGGCCGTCCGAGGCCACCGTCACCATCACCGACGGCCCGGCCCCGTTCACGTGCACGAACCTGTCGCTCACGAGCGCCGGGGCCGACGGCTCCGGGGCCGGCTCGTCCGCGGCCGGCTCGTCCGGCACGGGCTCCGACGGCTCGGACGGCACCGGCGCGGACGGTGCCGGAGGTGGCACCGGCGGCACCCAGCTCCGGTGCGACGTCCCCGGCGGCGTGACCGTGTTCCCCGGGCTCGAGGTCACCCTCGCCGTGTCCGCCGGGTCGGCGCAGGGGGTCCTGACGCTCCCGACCACCGCGGTCGAGGGCACCGCCCAGAAGGGCGTCGTGACCGTGGTCGACAGCGACGGCGGGCGCTCCGAGAAGACCGTCGAGCTCGGCCTGAACGACGGCGAGACCGTCGAGGTCAAGGCCGGGCTCGCCGAGGGCGACACGGTCCTGCAGTTCGTCCCCGGCAAGCAGGAGCAGTCCGACGAGGGCACGGACGAGGGCGGGGTGTTCGTCGGATGAGCCTGGTGCACGTCCGGGACCTCCGGAAGTCCGTGCCGCTGCCGGACGGGTCGACGCTCGAGATCCTGCGCGGGGTCGACCTCGACGTCGAGGCGGACAGCCGGGTCGCCATCGTCGGACGGTCCGGATCGGGCAAGTCGACGCTCCTCAACGTCCTCGGGCTGCTCGACACCCCGACCGACGGGCTGCACGAGTTCGACGGACGCGACGTCGGCCGCGCCGGGTCCGTCCGCCGCGACCGGATCCGCGGCGCCGACGTCGGCTTCGTCTTCCAGCAGTTCAACCTGCTGCAGGGCCGCACCGCGGTCGAGAACGTCGAGGTGCCCCTGCTCTACGCGAGCGGCCGCGCGTTCTGGTCGCGCCGTCGGCTCGCGCTCGAGATGCTCGACCGGGTGGGGCTCGCCGACAAGGCGGACACGCAGCCGCACCGGCTCTCGGGTGGCGAGCAACAGCGCGTGGCGATCGCCCGCGCGCTCGTCCGCGCCCCGCGCCTGATCCTGGCCGACGAGCCGACCGGGGCGCTCGACGTCGACACCGGACGGGTCGTGATGGAGCTGCTCGAGACCGTCGCGGCCGAGACGCGTGCGGCCCTGGTGACGATCACGCACGACCCCGCGGTCGCCGCCCGGGCGGACGTGGTGCACCGGATCGACCACGGGATCGTGGAAGAGGGCGATGCGCTCGTCCGTGCTGATCCGTCCGGTGCTGATCCGTCCGGTGCTGATCTGTCCGGTGCTGCTGCGTCCGCGATCGTCGGGGGCGTCGCGTGAACCGGCTGCTCACCACGGTCGTCGGCACGTTCGTCGAGTCGTGGCAGGAGCTCCGCGTGCACCGCGGCCGCGTCGTCCTCAGCCTGGTCGGCGTGACGATCGCCGTGGCGTCCCTCGCGGTCGTCGTCGGCTTCGGGTCGCTCGCCGAACGGGTCACCGCCGCGTTCAACGAGCAGTACGGCGGCCGACCCGCGACGTACTCGTTCAACGGTTCCACCACCGGCTCCGGGTCCGCGGACCCCGCGGGGACGGCGGCCGTCGCGGACGCCGCTGCGCTCGACCGCGAGCTGCGCGCCGGAGCCGAGCGCTACGACGTCCGGTACACGTCCGAGGCGACGTTCGTGCAGCGCGACGTGCAGTTCCCGGACGGGGTCGCGCTCGTGCAGGGCACGACGGTCGACCCCGCGTACGCCGAGATGCACCGCGTGCGGCTCGCGTCGGGGGCGTGGTTCACCGAGCGGGACCGGGACCGCCTGGCCCCCGCGATCGTCGTCAACCGGGCGTTCCTCGAGCGGATCGGCAGCCCGGACATCGTGACCCACCCGGTCGTGCGACTGCCGGGGACGCCCGACGTCACCGCCGTCGTGATCGGCCAGGTGGTGTCGTCGGAGTACGACACCGATCCGTCCTTCTACCAGCTGGCGAACTCCGTCGCGACCGCGAACGCCGCGGTGTCGCCGGACCTCGGGGCGGGCCGGACCTTCCAGGCGTGGGTCCCGGCGGCCTCCGGCAAGGCCGTCGCCGAACGCATCGCCGCCGACGCCGAGCGTGCCCTCGGCCCCGGGTGGACCGTCTCCGCGGACCGGTCCGACGCGGCCGGTCAGGTGGACGGCGACCCGCTCGGCCCGCTCCGCTGGGTGATCGCGGGCGTCGCGGTCCTGGTCCTGGTGCTCGGTGGGCTCGGCCTGCTCAACGTGTCGCTCGTCAGCGTCCGCCAGCGCATCCGCGAGATCGGGGTGCGACGGGGCGTCGGTGCGACCGCCGGACGGATCTTCGTCGCGGTCCTGCTCGAGAACGTGCTCGGCACGCTCGTCGCGGGCGGCGTCGGCGTCATGGTCGGTGCCGCGCTGCTCGGGAACGACACCGTCCGCGGCCTCATCACGCAGGGCGTCGACGTGGGCGGGGCACCGTTCCCGGTCGAGGCCGCGCTCGTCGGGGTCGGGTCGGCCGTGCTCGTCGGCGCGCTCGCCGGGTTCCTGCCGGCCATCGTCGCGGTCCGCGTCAAGGTCATCGACGCGATCCGGTACTGATGGCGGGGCGACCGCGGAATGTCCCGAGCGGGGATTAGGGTCGTCCCCATGGCCGGAGGCACCAAGTCGACCACGCGTTCGCGCGCGTCATCGTCGTCCCGCGGGAGCGGGTCGCGTGGGACGTCGCGCACGCGAGCGACCACGAAGAAGCTGCCGCAGGCCGCACCGACGCCGGTGTTCCGCGAGCAGAACCCGATCGTGAGCGCCTGGCTCGGCATGGCCCACGGGGTCGGCGCGCTCTTCCGGCTGCTCGGCAAGGAGTCCCTCGAGAAGGACCAGCGCCGCGACGGCTTCCCGTTCCTGCTGTTCGTGCTCGCGATCGCGGGCGGCGTGGTCGAGTGGCTCAACCCGACGAACCCGGTGTCGGTCGCGCTCGACGCGTACACGTTCGGCGGGCTCTTCGGCCGGCTGGCAGTCGCGCTCCCGGTGATCATGATCGTCTTCGCCGGGTGGCTGTTCCGGCACCCCGCTTCGGTGCACGACAACACCCGGATCGGGATCGGGCTCGGGCTGATGCTCGTGTCGATCGCCTCGCTCTGCCACGTGTTCGGCGGACAGCCGAGCGCCGCGGACGGCATGGTCGCCCTCGCAGCGGCGGGCGGCGTGCTCGGCTGGGTCGTCATCAGCTGGCTCGTCGCGGTCGCCACGGTCTGGGTTGCGGTACCCGTCGCCGTGCTGCTGCTCGTGCTCTCCCTCTTCATCATCACCAAGACGCCGCCGAACAAGACCGGTCGACGGCTGCACGAGCTCTACGCCTACCTGTTCGGCGCCCCGGCGCCCGAGGCCGAGGCCGACCCGGCCGCCGACGCCGACGCTCCTGCTCCGCGGCCCCGCGGTCGCAAGCGCCAGCAGGGCGGCGAGGGCGACTTCCAGCTCTTCGACGACCTCGGCTTCGAGGGCGACCAGCAGTCCGGCGGCGACCAGCAGTCCGGCGGCGACCAGCCCGAGGGCGGCACCGTCCCGTGGTGGCGGCGCAACGGCTCCGGTCGCGAGGAAGACCCGGCGTACGACACCCCGGTGCTGCCCGCGGCCGCGCCCGCGCCGACGTCGGAGCGCCCGAACGCGGGTGCCGCGGCCAGCCTGGTCGACCACACGCCGACCGAGCCCGGGTCGGTGAACCTCAACGACTCCATCGAACAGGACCTCGAGGTCGCCGAGCGCGTGCTCCGTGACGCCGGGGTGGCGGTGCCCGACCACACGGAGGCTGCGTCGGTCGCGGCTCCGGCTGCCACGCCGGCCGTCGCACCGGTCGCGCGCCCGAACGCCGGCGTCTCGCCGGTCGTGTCCGCCTCGGCACCCGCGTCGGTGCCGGACGCCGAACCGGCCGAGGACGACCTGCAGGGGCTCCCCGCCGCGGGCGCAGCGGACGAGGACCCGTCCGCGCCGTACCGACTGCCCGCAGCGACGACACTGAGCGCCGGGACGCCGTCGGTCGCCCGCAGCCAGGCGAACGACGACATCGTCGCCGCGATCACGGGCGTCCTCACGGAGTTCAAGGTCGACGCGAAGGTCACCGGCTTCTCCCGGGGCCCGACGGTCACGCGCTACGAGATCGAGCTCGGTCCGGGCGTCAAGGTCGAGCGGGTCACGGCGCTGTCGAAGAACCTGTCGTACGCGGTCGCGTCGAACGAGGTCCGCATCCTCTCGCCCATCCCCGGCAAGAGCGCGATCGGCGTCGAGATCCCGAACACCGACCGCGAGGTCGTCTCGCTCGGCGACGTCCTGCGCTCGAACGCGGCGCGGAAGTCCAAGCACCCGATGACGATCGGCGTCGGCAAGGACGTCGAGGGAGGCTTCGTCGTCGCGAACCTCGCGAAGATGCCGCACATGCTCGTCGCGGGCTCGACGGGCTCCGGCAAGTCGGTGTTCATCAACTCGATGATCACGTCGCTCCTCATGCGCGCGAAGCCGTCCGAGGTCCGGATGGTCCTCGTCGACCCGAAGCGCGTCGAGCTGTCGATCTACGCGGGGGTCCCGCACCTCATCACGCCCATCATCACGAACCCCAAGAAGGCGGCCGAGGCGCTGCAGTGGGTCGTGAAGGAGATGGACATGCGGTACGACGACCTGGCGTCGTTCGGCTTCCGCCACGTCGACGACTTCAACAAGGCCATCGAGAACAACGAGATCGTCCTGCCGGCCGGGAGCGAGCGGAAGCTCAAGCCCTACCCGTACCTGCTCGTCGTCGTCGACGAGCTCGCCGACCTCATGCTCGTCGCGCCCCGCGACGTCGAGGAGTCGATCGTCCGTATCACCCAGCTCGCCCGCGCTGCCGGCATCCACCTCGTGCTCGCGACGCAGCGCCCGTCGGTCGACGTCATCACCGGTCTGATCAAGGCGAACGTGCCGTCGCGCATCGCGTTCGCGGTGACGAGCGTCACCGACTCGCGCGTCATCCTCGACCAGCCCGGCGCCGACAAGCTCATCGGTCAGGGCGACGCGCTGTTCCTGCCGATGGGGTCCTCGAAGGCCGTCCGCGTGCAGGGCGCCTGGGTCCAGGAGAGCGAGGTCGCCGAGGTCGTCCAGCACGTCACCCGGCAGGCCCAGCCCGAGTACCGGCAGGACGTCGCCGCCGTGGTCGAGCGCAAGGAGATCGACGCGGACATCGGCGACGACCTCGAGCTGCTGCTCGCCGCGGTCGAGCAGGTCGTGTCGACGCAGTTCGGCTCGACGTCGATGCTCCAGCGCAAGCTCCGCGTCGGGTTCGCGAAGGCCGGTCGCCTGATGGACCTCATGGAGTCGCGGGACATCGTCGGCCCGTCCGAGGGGTCGAAGGCCCGCGACGTGCTCGTCACGCCGGACCAGCTGCCCGCCGTCCTCGCGAAGCTCCGCGGTGAGGAGCCGCCCGCCGAGCCGGCAGCGGCTCCCGCACCGGGCCCGGCGGCACCGGTCGCATCCGCGCCGACGTCGACGCCGCCGGACGAGGACCGCTACGGTACCGACCCGGTCGCCGACATGACGCGCGGGTACCCTGAGGAAGAGGACGGTCCGGACGAGGACGCCTGGGGACTGACGGGCAGGGAGTGACGACGTGACCAGCTCGCAGCACACCCGCTCGGCGGCCCGGTTCCCGTGGCGGGGCCGGTTGCTCCGCAAGGGCGAGGGACCGGCGTCGACCGCGAACGTCGCCAACGTCATCACCGTCGTGCGCATCCTGATGGCGCCGTTGTTCTTCGTGATGCTGCTCGCCGACGGCGGGCAGGACACGTCGCTGCGGGTGTGGGCCGCGGTCGTCTTCGTCGTGGCGATCGTCACCGACAGCGCGGACGGCATCATCGCCCGCCGCCAGAACCTGGTCACGGACTTCGGGAAGCTCGTCGACCCGATCGCCGACAAGGTGCTCATCGGGGGCGCCCTGGTCGCGCTGTCGATCCTCGGTGAGCTGCCCTGGATCGTGACCGTGCTGATCATGCTCCGCGAGATCGGCATCACCGTCTTCCGGTTCGCCGTCCTGTCGGACCGGGTGATCCCGGCGAGCCGCGGCGGCAAGGTCAAGACCGTGCTGCAGGCCGTCGCGATCACGCTCGCGCTGTTCCCGTGGTGGAACGTCGTCGGCGACCTCGCGCACTGGGTGAACGGCATCCTGATGACCGCCGCGCTCCTCGCCACCGTGATCAGCGGGGCCGACTACCTCTGGCAGGCCTGGAAGCACAACCGGACCGCCGCGTGACCGACGTCGCAGCGCTCGTCGCCGTGCTGACCGCCCGTGGCGAGACCGTGGCTGTGGCCGAGTCGCTCACGGGCGGCCTCGTCGTGGCGACCCTCGTCGGGGTCCCCGGGGCCAGCGTCGTCGTCCGCGGTGGTGTCGTGGCGTACGCGACGCCCGTCAAGCACACCGTGCTCGGCGTCTCGGCGGACCTCCTCGCCGAGCACGGGGCGGTCGACCCCGAGGTCGCCCGGCAGATGGCGAGCGGCGTCCGCACCGCACTCGCGGTCGACGGCGAGCCCGCCACGTGGGGGATCAGCACCACCGGTGTCGCCGGCCCGGACCCGCAGGACGGCAAGCCCGTGGGCACGGTGTTCGTCGGCATCGCGTCCGCGTCGGGCGCCGAGGCGTACGAACTCCACCTGGAGGGCGACCGCGAGGCAATCCGACAGGGCACGGTCTCCGAACTCCTGGCACGGATGTCGGCGACGGTGCGCAGCGGGGAATAGGCCCCGTTACCGCTGGGTTACATCCCACGCAATCTCCAGCAGGACGGCAGCCGGCGTCGCTAGCATGCTGCAACCGGCAACGTCACCGTTGCTGAACCCGACCACGGTCACCGGGACCAGGCGGGCGCGGAGACGACAGAGAGGAGGAGTTCTCATGGTTCTCGTTCGTCAGGAGATCGGCGACGTGCTGCGGGACTTCCGCTTGCAGAAGGGCCGGACCCTCCGTCAGGTCGCGTCCAAGGCCAGCGTTGCTCTCGGGTACCTGAGCGAGGTGGAGCGCGGTCAGAAGGAGGCCAGCTCCGAGATCCTCGCCTCCGTGGCCGACGCGCTCGACACGCCCATCTCGACCATCATGCGCGAGGTCGGCGACCGGCTCGCGGTCGTCGAGGGACTCACCCCGGTCCCGGACACCCTGCCCGACGACCTCGTCGCCGAGTTCGACAACGACCTCGCGGTGCGCTGACCCCGTACCGCTCCACGGACGCCCCCGCCGATGCAGGCGGGGGCGTTCTGCTGTCCGGGGCGCTCGTTACGCTGGTCGGATGCGGGTGAGTGAGTTCTGGCGTGCCGTCGACCAGGTGTTCGGGTCGGCCTACGGCGCAGTGGTGACGCGGGACGTCGTGCTCGAGGAGCTGGGCGGGCGGTCCGCGGCGGACGCGCTCGACGCCGGGATCGATGCGCGTCGTGTGTGGGAGGCGCTGTGCGACTCGCAGGACGTGCCGCTCGACAAGCGGCACGGCAAGGGGCTCGCGGAACCGCGGGACTGACCCGGTCCGCACGACCCGAAACTGTGTTCGGCGTGTTGCTCGAACGCGTGTTCGATCGGTGCTACGTTCCTCCACATCGGAGTTGCTCCGGATGTCCGTCCACAGGTGGCGCGTCGACCGGCAGTGATGTCGGTGGCCGGCCCTAGGTTCGAGTCATCGGGAACAGCCCGAAGCCTTGTCGCTCAAGTCCCGGCCCTGCAGCACCGGCCGGGGTGGACGCGACAGCCTACAGGCGGCCGACACTGAGCACGAAGGAGCACCACCATGCCATCACCCGCAGACCGCGAGAAGGCCCTCGAAACCGCACTCGCCCAGATCGACCGCCAGTTCGGCAAGGGCACCGTGATGCGCCTCGGGTCGGACGACCGCGCTCCGGTCGCCATCATCCCGACCGGTTCGGTCGCGCTCGACGTCGCACTCGGCATCGGTGGACTGCCGCGCGGCCGCATCATCGAGATCTACGGCCCGGAGTCCTCCGGTAAGACGACCCTGACGCTGCACGCCATCGCGAACGCGCAGCGTGCCGGCGGCATCGCGGCCTTCATCGACGCGGAGCACGCGCTCGACCCGGAGTACGCGAAGAAGCTCGGCGTCGACATCGACGCGCTGCTCGTGTCCCAGCCCGACACCGGTGAGCAGGCGCTCGAGATCGCCGACATGCTCGTCCGTTCGGGTTCGATCGACCTGATCGTGGTGGACTCCGTCGCGGCGCTCGTGCCCCGCGCCGAGATCGAGGGCGAGATGGGTGACTCGCACGTGGGTCTGCAGGCACGCCTCATGTCGCAGGCGCTCCGCAAGCTCGCGGGTGGGCTGAACCAGACGCAGACGACGATGATCTTCATCAACCAGCTGCGCGAGAAGATCGGTGTGTTCTTCGGCAGCCCCGAGACCACCGCGGGTGGCAAGGCGCTCAAGTTCTACGCGTCGGTCCGTCTCGACATCCGTCGCATCGAGACCCTGAAGAGCGGCACGGACGCGGTCGGCAACCGCACGCGCGTCAAGGTCGTCAAGAACAAGATGGCGCCGCCCTTCAAGCAGGCGGAGTTCGACATCCTGTACGGCACGGGCATCTCGCGCGAGGGCTCGCTGCTCGACTTCGGTGTCGACCACGGCATCGTCAAGAAGTCGGGCGCCTGGTACACCTACGACGGCGACCAGCTGGGGCAGGGCAAGGAGAACTCGCGTTCGTTCCTGATCCAGAACGCCGACATCGCCGCCGAGATCGAGGGCAAGATCCTCGCGAAGCTCGGTGTCGGTGGCGCCAAGGCCGACGCCGACGACGCCAAGGTCGAGTCCATCGCGCCGAAGATCGCGGAGCGCAAGGGCGCGTGACGGACGACCACGACCACGACGCAGACCTCGCGCCGGTGACCGACCTGTTCGGTGCGCGGTCGCGTCGTGGTCGCTCGGTTCCGCCGGTCGGGCGGCACGACGGTCTCCCGCGCGCC
Organism: Curtobacterium citreum; assembly: GCF_006715175.1. NCBI lineage: Bacteria > Bacillati > Actinomycetota > Actinomycetes > Micrococcales > Microbacteriaceae > Curtobacterium > Curtobacterium citreum. The sequence goes on from NZ_VFMQ01000001.1 coordinate 1,362,541, forward strand.
GGTGCGCCGTCCGGTGACGACGAGCGCTGGTACGAGCCCGAACCCGAGTCCGAACCTGAGCACGAGACCGGGGTCGGCGCGGAGACGGCGTCCGAGACGGCGTTCCCGGGTGCGGCAGACGTCGATGCGCCGGTGCCGCTGCACGGTGCTCGTCCGCAGGCGGAGTGGCTGTCACCCGTCGTCGGAGACGGCAGCGGCCGGAGTGCACGGTCGGAGCGGACCGGGTACGAGGCTCAGCGCGGGTACGACACCGAGACCGCGGACGCTGCGGCGGCGTTGGTGTTCTCGATCCGCGGGGGACAGGAGCTCGAACCCGACGAGGTTCCGCGACCGCTCGACGAGCAGCGTGCTGATGCCGAACGGGTGAGCATGCGGGCGCTCGGGCGCAAGGGCGTCAGCGAGTCCGAGATGCGTCAGGTGCTGACCAAGCAGGACCTCGACCCGGACGTCGTCGAACACGAGGTCGCACGGCTCGTCCGGGTCGGACTGCTCGACGACGTGGCACTGGCGACGGACCTGGTCGACCGGCTCCACGAGCGGAAGGGCCTCGGGCGCCAGGGGGTCGTCGCGGAGCTCCGTCGGCGCGGGATCGACCAGACGGCGATCGACGCTGCGCTCGAGGCGGCGGCGGACGACGCGGACGACGAGTTCGTCCGCGCGATCGAGCTCGCTCAGAAGCGGGCCGGGCAGCTCCGTGGGCTCGACCGCGCGACCGCCGAGCGACGTCTCAGCGGGTTCCTCATGCGCAAGGGCTACGGCTCCGGCGTGGTGCGGATCGCGGTCGAGCGCGCCCTCGACGGCGGCGGACGGCGACCACCCTCCGGGGGCGGGTCCGTCCGTTTCGAGTAGTCCCGCACCGACCTACACTGGGACGATCATGGCCACCGTCGACGCCCGCCCCCGCACCTACGAAGTCCGCACCTACGGGTGCCAGATGAACGTGCACGACTCCGAGCGCCTCAGCGGTTCGCTGCAGTCGGCCGGGTACGTCGCCGCCGACGGCGAGCAGGCCGACGTCGTCGTGATCAACACCTGCGCGGTGCGCGAGAACGCGGACAATCGGCTCTACGGCAACCTCGGGCACCTGGCGGGTGTGAAGCGTGAGCACCCCGGCATGCAGATCGCCGTCGGCGGGTGCCTGGCGCAGAAGGACAAGAACGTCATCCTCGAGAAGGCGCCGTGGGTCGACGTCGTGTTCGGGACGCACAACATGGGGTCGCTCCCGACCCTGCTCGAGCGCGCACGGCACAACGACGAGGCGCAGATCGAGATCCTCGAGTCGCTCGACGTGTTCCCGTCGACGCTGCCGACGAAGCGCGACTCGACCTACAGCGGGTGGGTGTCGATCTCCGTCGGCTGCAACAACACCTGCACGTTCTGCATCGTGCCCTCGCTCCGCGGCAAGGAGAAGGACCGTCGACCCGGGGACGTCCTCGCCGAGATCCAGGCGCTGGTCGACGACGGCGCGATCGAGGTCACGCTCCTCGGGCAGAACGTCAACTCGTACGGCGTCGAGTTCGGGGACCGCCAGGCGTTCAGCAAGCTCCTCCGTGCCGCCGGTGCGATCGAGGAGCTCGAGCGGATCCGCTTCACGAGCCCGCACCCGGCGGCGTTCACCGACGACGTCATCGACGCGATGGCCGAGACGCCGAACGTCATGCCGCAGCTGCACATGCCGCTGCAGTCCGGTTCCGACCGCGTGCTCAAGGCGATGCGTCGGAGCTACCGGAGCGAGCGCTTCCTCGGGATCCTGGACCGCGTCCGGGTGAAGATCCCGAACGCGGCGATCTCCACGGACATCATCGTCGGGTTCCCGGGCGAGACCGAGGAGGACTTCGCGGACACCCTGCGCGTGGTCGAGCAGTCCCGGTTCGCATCGGCCTTCACCTTCCAGTACTCGATCCGTCCCGGTACCCCGGCGGCGACGATGCCGGACCAGCTGCCGAAGGCGGTCGTGCAGGAACGCTACGAGCGGCTGATCGCGCTGCAGGACCGGATCACCGCCGAGGAACACGCGAAGCAGGTCGGTCGCACCGTGCAGGTGCTCGTCGCCACGGGTGAGGGCAAGAAGGACGACGCCACCCACCGGCTGTCCGGGCGCGCGGAGGACTCGCGGCTCGTGCACTTCTCGGTCCCGGCCGACTCCGCCGTGCCGCGTCCCGGTGACGTGGTCACGGTCGAGGTCACGCGTGCGGCCCCGCACTTCCTGATCGCCGACAACGACGGACCCCTGCAGATCCGTCGCACCCGCGCGGGCGACGCCTGGGACCGCGCGCAGGCGGAGAGCTGCGGCGTCCCGACCCCGGCGCCCGCAGGTGCGGCCGCGGGACCGCGTCCGGTCTCGCTCGGTCTGCCGTCGCTCCGTGTCGGGCGCTGATCCCCTCTTGCCCGAGGGCCTGGCGATCGACGACCGGTCGTCAGACCCTGCCGCGGTCGACCTGATCGCGGTCGTCGGCGCGACGGGGACCGGCAAGTCCGAGTTCGCCCTGGCGATCGCCGAACAGCTCGCCCGTTCGGGTCGTGCGGCGGAGATCGTCAACGCCGACGCGATGCAGCTCTACCGCGGCATGGACATCGGCACGGCGAAGCTCAGCGTCGCGGAACGCCGAGGGGTCCCGCACCACCAGCTCGACGTGCTCGACGTGACCGACGAGGCGAGCGTCGCGACGTACCAGGGCGACGCGCGTGTCGACGTCGAACGGATCACGGGCTCCGGTGCCGTCGCGCTCCTCGTCGGCGGCAGCGGGCTCTACGTGTCGTCGGTGCTCTTCGACCTCGCGTTCCCGGGCACGGACCCCGAACTGCGCGCACGGCTCGAGCGCGAGCACGCCGAACTCGGACCCGGTGTCCTCGTCGAGCGGCTCCGGGCGCTCGACCCCGCCGCTGCAGCCGGCGTCGACCAACGCAACCCGCGGCGCCTGATCCGCGCACTCGAGATCGCGAGCCGATCCGAGGTCGTGACCCCGAGCCTCCCGTCCGCGCCCCGCGCCTGGCGACCCGCCCGGATCCTACACCTGCACCGCGAACGCACCGGACTCGTCGCGTCACTGCACGAGCGTGCCGCGCGGATGTTCGACCGGGGGCTCGTCGACGAGGTCGCGGCGCTCCGCGACCACGGGTTGGAGCAGGGGAAGACCGCCCGCGCCGCGATCGGGTACGCGCAGGCGCTCGACGTGCTGCACGGGCGGGCGACTCGGGACGACGCCGTCGAGGCAACCGCGGTGGCGACCCGCAAGTACGCCCGGCGGCAGGTCTCGTGGTTCAAGCGGTACGCCGACGCCGAGGTGCTCGACGTGACCGGGACGGACCTCGCGGGCCTGCGGGAGGCGGCCCGTAGGATCGTCCCGTGACCGAACTGCACTTCACCAAGGGCCAGGGCACCGGCAACGACTTCGTCCTGTTCGCCGACCCCGACGCGACGGTCGACCTGACCCCCGAGCGGATCCGGGCCATCGCGGACCGTCGGTTCGGCGTCGGCGGCGACGGCGTGATCCGGGCCGTCCGGTCCGAGGCGCTGCCGGAGGGACGGGCGCTCGTCGCGGTCGCGCCCGAGGCGACCTGGTTCATGGACTACCACAACGCCGACGGCTCGGTCGCGGAGATGTGCGGCAACGGCATCCGGGTGTTCGCGCGGTACCTGACCGAGTCGGGGCTCGTCGACCTCGCACCGGGGGAGACGCTGACCGTCGGCAGCCGCAAGGGCCTGGTCGACATCCAGCGGACCACGAACGGGTTCTCGGCGGACCTGGGCCGGTGGGGGCTCGGCATCGAGGGCGGCGGCGCGAACGACGTCATGGTCCGGGCGCGGGAGCTCGACGGCGCACGACCCGGCCTCGGCATCGACGTGGGGAACCCGCACGTCGTCGTCGCGGTCGCGACCGAGGACGAGCTCGCCGGACTCGACCTGACCTGGATCCCCGTGCTCGACCCGGCACCGGCGGCCGGGGCGAACGTCGAGTTCGTGCTGCCCGGCGACCCGCTGGTCAAGGACGGCGTCGGCGAGATCACGATGCGGGTGCACGAGCGCGGGAGCGGCGAGACGCTGTCGTGCGGGACCGGTGCGGTCGCGGCAGCGCTGGCGACCCGGTACTGGGCGGGGCCCTCGGCGCCGGACACGTGGCGCGTACGGGTCCCGGGCGGGATCGTCACGGTGCGGATGTTCGCGGCCGAGGACGGGGAGCACGTGGCGCTCGCGGGGCCGGCGGAACTGGTGTTCTCGGGGGACTTGACGGTCTGAGGCTGTCGGCGCCGTGGTCGGGCGCGGCGCGGCGCGGGGCGGGCTGGGGCTCGGCGCCGGGGTTCGGCGCCGGGGTCGTTCTGCGCGAGGGAGGCCGATCTGCTCGACGGAGACGGTTCCGCGCGTCGGAGGTCGTTCGTCCTGACCGAGTACGCGCGATTCGTCCTCCCATGTCGGGCGTGATGGGAACGATCGACCACGCCCATGAGGCACCGCAGCGCCCGCGAGACGCCGCGTTGCTCGCGAGACGCCGCGCCACGGTCGAGACGCCGCGCCACGGTCGAGACGCCGCGCCACGGTCGAGACGCCACGGCTTCGCCGGGCGTCTCGCGTGATCGGAGGCGTCTCGAGCACGCTCGGGTGTCACCGGCGCAACGAGCACCGAGCCGGGCGGGCAGCCCGGACCACCGAGCCGGTGTGCCGGCACCCCGGAACAGCACGATCGGCCAGCGAGCAGGACGGACCAGCCCCGCCTCACTCCGCCGCGGCTGTGTCCTCTGCCACGCGGTGCACCCGGATCACCCGGAAGCCCTTGTCCGTCGTCGCCCGGGCGACCCGGAACCCGGCGCCGAGCGTGTCCCCGAGCCAGCGCTGCAGCGAGTCGCCACCGAGGTCCTTCGACACGACGAGCCACGCGTCGCCCTCGACCTCGAGCCGGGGGAGCCAGGTGAGCAGGATCTCGTGCAGCTCGTCCTTCCCGACGCGGATCGGCGGGTTGGACCAGATCGTCCGGAAGCGCAGGTCGGCGGGGATCTCCGACGGCAGGCCGACCGTCACGTTCGCGACGCCGGCCGCGGCGGCGTTGTCGCGCGCCAGCCCGAGCACCCGCTCGTTGACGTCCACGCCCCACACGTGCGCGTCCGGCGACTCGAGCGCCATCGTGATCGCGATGGGTCCCCAGCCGCAGCCGACGTCGAGCAGGGCGCCCGACGACGCGGGCGGTGGCACCGACCCGAGCAGGACCCGCGTCCCCCGGTCGACGCCGTCCGGGCTGAACACCCCGGCAGCGGTGGTCAGGGTCAGCGGCTTGCCGGCGAGCGTGACGTGCACCTGGCGCGCACGCGTCTCCGACGACGGGTTCGCGGAGAAGTAGTGCTCGTTCGCCATGGAAGAACCGTACCGGGACCCCCGTGTGTCCCGGGCGTGGCGGCGGTACCCTGTGGAGAAGATGACGGAAACCACCATGAACGACGGACGATCCGACGACAGCGCCGAAGGTGTCGTGGAACGCGTCCTCCGCAACGCGGACTCGAAGGCATCGTCTGCGATCTTCGCCCCGGCGCAGGCGATCCAGACCCGATCGGTCGACGAGCACGGCTGGGCCGGCGACGGCGACCAGTACGAACGCGAGGACCGGGCGGCCCTGCGCCGTGTCACCGGCCTCTCCACCGAACTCCAGGACGTCACCGAGGTCGAGTACCGGCAGCTCCGGCTCGAGCAGGTCGTCCTCATCGGCGTGTACCCCCAGGGCAGCGCGCAGGACGCCGAGAACTCCCTCCGCGAGCTCGCCGCCCTGGCCGAGACCGCGGGTGCCGTGGTGCTCGACGGGCTCCTGCAGCGCCGTCCGACCCCCGACCCCTCCACGTACCTCGGCAAGGGCAAGGCCGAGGAACTCGCGATGGTCGTCAAGGCCACCGGCGCGGACACGGTTATCGCCGACACCGAGCTCGCACCCTCGCAGCGTCGCGCGCTCGAGGACGTCGTCAAGGTCAAGGTGATCGACCGAACGGCCGTGATCCTCGACATCTTCAGCCAGCACGCCTCCACCCGCGAGGGCAAGGCGCAGGTCGAACTCGCGCAGCTGCAGTACCTGCTCCCGCGCCTGCGCGGTTGGGGTGAGTCGATGTCCCGGCAGGCCGGTGGACAGGTCTCCGGCGGTGCGGGCATGGGTTCCCGTGGCCCCGGTGAGACGAAGATGGAGCTCGACCGCCGGAAGATCCACACCCGGATGGCGAAGCTCCGGCGCCAGATCGCCGGCTTCACCCCGGCCCGCGAGGCGAAGCGTGCCGATCGAGCCCGGAACGAGGTGCCGAGCGTCGCGATCGCCGGGTACACCAACGCCGGCAAGTCGTCGTTGCTCAACCGCCTGACGAGCGCCGGCGTGCTGGTGCAGAACCAGCTGTTCGCCACGCTCGACGCGACCGTCCGCCGCACCGAGAGCACCAAGGGGCGCGAGTTCACGTTCGTCGACACCGTCGGCTTCGTGCGCAACCTTCCGCACCAGCTGGTCGAGGCGTTCCGGTCCACACTCGAGGAGGTCGGCCAGGCCGACGTCATCGTGCACGTCGTGGACGGCTCGCACCCGGACCCGGCCGCGCAGCTCGCCACGGTCCGCGACGTGATCGGCGACGTCGGCGCGCGCGACATCCCCGAGGTCGTCGCCTTCAACAAGGCGGACCTGATCGACGACGCGCAGCGCCTCGTGCTCGTCGGCCTGGTCCCGGACGCCGTCTTCGTCTCGGCGCGCACGGGCGAGGGCGTCGCCGAGCTCCTGGCGGCGATCGAGGACCGTCTGCCGGAACCGGACGTCGACCTCACGGTCGTCATCCCCTACGACCGTGGCGACCTGGTGTCCGCCCTGCACGACGCGGGCGCGGTCGAGACGACCGACTACGTCGAGGACGGCACCCGACTGCACGTCCGCGTCTTCCAGCGGCAGGTCGCGGAGCTCGACCCCTACGTGGTGGCGCCCGTCACCACGGCCTAGTCGCCGAACCCACACCGGGACGGACAGGAGGCACGGTGCCAGCTGGCACCGTGCCTCCTGTCCGTCTGCGGGTTGCGATCAGAGCGGGTCGCGATCAGAGCGAGCGGAGCACCGCGACGACCTTGCCGAGGACCGTCGCCGCGTCACCGAGGATCGGCTCGAACGCCGAGTTCCGGGGGAGCAGCCAGGTGTGGCCGTCGCGCTGGCGGAAGACCTTGACGGTGGCTTCCTCGTCGAGCATCGCCGCGACGACGTCACCGTTCTCGGCGGTCTGCTGCGACCGGACGACGACCCAGTCGCCGTCGCAGATGGCGGCGTCGATCATCGACTCGCCGACGACCTTGAGCATGAAGAGGTCGCCCGTGCCGACGAGCTGACGGGGGAGCGGCACGATCTCGTCGACGTGCTGCTCGGCCGTGATCGGCACACCGGCGGCGATCCGGCCGACGAGGGGCACGAGCGTCGTGGCGTCGACGTCCGGGGTCTGGACGTCCGGGTTCGGCTCGTCGACCAGGACCTCGAGCGCGCGGGGACGGTTCGGGTCGCGACGGATCCAGCCGCCGAGCTCGAGTTGACCGAGCTGGTGGGAGACGCTCGACAGGGACGACAGGCCGGCGGCGTCACCGATCTCCCGCATGCTCGGCGGGTAGCCGCGGCTGGCGATGGACGCGCGGATCGCGTCGAGGATCGCCTGCTGCTTCGCCGTCAGCGGCTTCTGGCTCCGCAGTTCGTCCGCCATGTCGGGCCGCCCTTCGTCGGTGTCTGGACGTGATCGCCGCGGATGTCGGTGGTAGCCGCTTGACTCGTCCCAGTCGATCGAAACAGTATCCGACCGTCCCACGCCGGACAAACACCTGTTCGAGCGTGTCGGCAAGAAATCCCGCAGAGATCCCTCCCTGGGACTTGTGCGGCCTCAGGTTCGAAAGTATGTTCGGTACACGACTTCGGTTCACCGAACGGGAAGGCAGAACGACATGAGCACCATCGCCATCGCTGACACCCAGCGCACCGCGACGCCCGCCGTCCGGACGCGCCTGCGCCTCACGCGCCGTGGACGGGTCGTCCTCACGACGCTCGCCGCGCTCCCGGTCGCCGTCGGCATCCTGCTCGCCGTGATCAACGGCGGCCAGGCCTCCGCTGGTGACGCCTCGCGTGCCGGGGCTCCCGTCCACTTCGAGACGGTCACGGTGCAGCCGGGCGAGACCCTGTGGTCGCTCGCCGAGCAGACCGCGCCCGACGCCGACCCGCGCGACTTCGTGCAGGACGTCGTCAGCCTCAACGCGCTCGACGGCTCGACGCTCCAGGCGGGCGAGCAGATCGCGATCCCGGCGAAGTACTCCGCGGGCAACTGACCTGCCGATCGTCCACGTGGCCGAGACCGTCCGGACGGCCGGTCGTCCGCACGGCAGCGCGGCCTACGATGGATCGGTGGCAACCACGCTCGACGACCTCCCGATCCGCGACGACCTCCGTGGGCAGAGCCCCTACGGTGCCCCGCAGAAGCACGTGCGGGTGCAGCTGAACGTCAACGAGAACACGCATCCGGTGCCGCAGGACGTCGCCGACGACATCGTGGAGTCGATCCGTCAGGCGCTGAGGACGGTGAACCGCTACCCCGACCGGGAGTTCACCGAGCTGCGCCATTCGCTCGCCGCGTACCTCGGGCACGGTCTGACCGCCGAGCAGCTCTGGGCGGCGAACGGGTCGAACGAGGTCCTGCAGCAGCTCCTCCAGGCCTTCGGCGGTCCCGGCCGGAGCGTGCTCGGGTTCCCGCCCACCTACTCGATGCACTCGATCCTGGCGTCCGGTACCGGCACGACGTGGATCCCGGCGCAGCGCGACGACGAGTTCCGCATCTCGCCCGAGACCGTCGTGGCCGCCGTCCGCGAGCACCAGCCCGACATCGTCTTCCTGTGCGGGCCGAACAACCCGACCGGGACGCCCCTGTCGATCGACACCGTCCGCGCCGCGTACGACGCGACCGACGGCATCGTGATGGTCGACGAGGCCTACGCGGAGTTCATGCCCGCCGACGTGCCGAGCGCCGTCTCGCTGCTGCCGGGGCGTGAGCGGCTCGTGGTCTCGCGCACGATGAGCAAGGCGTTCGCGTTCGCGGGCGCCCGGGTCGGGTACCTCGCGGCCGACCCGGCCGTCATCGATGCGATCCGGCTCGTCCGGCTGCCGTACCACCTGTCCGCGCTGACGCAGGCGGCCGCCGTCGCGGCGCTCCGCCACGCGCCGGAGATGCTGGCGATGGTCGACGACATCAAGGAACAGCGCGACCGCATGGTCACCGAGCTCGGCGCGATGGGGTACCGCACGTACGAGACCTGGTCGAACTTCGTCCTGTTCGGCGGCGTCGCGGACCCGAACGCCGCGTTCGAGGCCCTGCTCGACCAAGACGTGATCGTCCGCGACCTCGGCATCCCGAACCACCTCCGGGTGAGCGCGGGGACCGAGGAGGAGACCACCGCGTTCCTCGACGCCATGCGCCGCGTGGCCGCCGACCAGCCCCCGGTTAGGCTGGACGCATGACCGCCCGTACCGCCTCCGTCAGCAGGAGCACGAGCGAGTCGAGCATCGAGCTCTCGCTCGACCTGGACGGCACCGGCTCGTCCGACGTCTCGACGAGCGTGCCGTTCTTCGACCACATGCTGACCGCGTTCAGCAAGCACTCGCTCATCGACCTGCGGGTGCGCTCGACGGGCGACACCGACATCGACGTGCACCACACGGTCGAGGACACCGGCATCGTGCTCGGGCAGGCGCTCAAGCAGGCCCTGGGTGACCGGTCCGGCATCGGCCGGTACGGCGACGCCCTGGTGCCCCTCGACGAGGCGCTGGCACAGGCGGTCGTCGACGTCTCCGGCCGTCCGTTCCTCGTGCACTCGGGGGAGCCCGCCGGCTTCGAGTTCCACCGCATCGGCGGGCACTTCACCGGGTCGATGGTCCGCCACGTGTTCGAGGCGATCACGTTCAACGCCGGCATCACCGTGCACGTCCGTGTGCTCGAGGGCCGGGACCCGCACCACATCGCCGAGGCCGAGTTCAAGGCCTTCGCCCGGGCGATGCGCAAGGCGGTCGAGCTCGACCCGCGCGTCGACGGCATCCCGTCGACCAAGGGCGCCCTGTGACCGGCACCGACCGACCCGGCACCGACCGACCCGGCACCGACCGGCCTGTGTCCGGCAGTCCCGAGACCGAGCCGTCGGGCGCGCGGCCGAACGTCGTCGTCCTCGACTACGGCTCCGGCAACGTGCACTCCGCCGCGAAGGCCCTCGAGCGCGCCGGGGCGGACGTGACGCTGAGCGCCGACAAGCAGACCGCGCTGCGCGCCGACGGGCTGCTCGTCCCGGGCGTGGGTGCGTTCGCTGCGGTCGTCGACCAGCTCGAGGGCGTGCACGGCGGCGAGATCGTCGACCACCGCCTGGCCGGCGGGCGTCCGGTGCTCGGCATCTGCGTCGGCATGCAGGTCATGTTCGCGCGCGGGGTCGAACGCGGCGCCGACGTCGAGGGCCTGGCGCAGTGGCCCGGGACGGTCGAGCCGCTCGAGGCCGACGTCCTGCCCCACATGGGCTGGAACACCGTCCAGGCGCCCGAGGACTCGGTCCTGTTCGACGGGCTGCACGACGAGCGCTTCTACTTCGTGCACTCCTACGGCGTCACCGACTTCCCGCTCGACGCATACGGCCCGTTCCGCGCGCCCCGGCTGACCTGGGCCGAGCACGGCCAGCGGTTCGTCGCCGCGGTCGAGAACGGGCCGCTGACCGCCACCCAGTTCCACCCCGAGAAGTCCGGCGAGCCGGGCATCCAGCTCCTCCGGAACTGGGTCCGCTCACTCTGAGTGACCAGCGACCAGCGACCAGCGACAGCCCCGGCCCACGCCCACGCCCGCACGACCCCCGACAGGACCATGACCGACCTCACCGCCACCCCGCCCCTCGTCCTGCTCCCCGCCGTCGACGTGGTCGACGGCCAGGCCGTCCGCCTCACCCAGGGCGAGGCCGGCAGCGAGACCTCGTACGGCGACCCCGTCACCGCCGCCCGCACGTGGCGGGAGCAGGGCGCCGAGTGGATCCACCTCGTCGACCTCGACGCGGCGTTCGGTCGCGGCGACAACCGGCAGGTGATCGCTCGCGCGATCGACGAGGTCGAGGGGGTCTCCGTCGAGCTCTCCGGCGGCATCCGCGACGACGCCTCGCTCGAGGCCGCCCTCGCGACCGGTGCCGCCCGCGTGAACCTCGGCACCGCCGCGCTCGAGCAGCCCGAGTGGGCCGCCCGGGTGATCCAGCAGTACGGCGAGCAGATCGCCGTCGGGCTCGACGTCCGAGGGACCACCCTCGCGAGCCGCGGGTGGACCGAGGACGCCGGCGACCTGTGGGAGGTCCTCGACCGGCTCGAGGCCGCAGGGTGCGCGCGCTACGTGGTGACCGACGTGACGAAGGACGGCACGCTGCAGGGCCCGAACGTGGAGCTCCTCCGTGCGGTCTGCGACCGGACGGACCAGCCCGTCGTGGCCTCCGGTGGCATCTCGACGCTCGACGACCTGCGGGCCCTCCGCGAGCTCGTCCCGCACGGGCTCGAGGGCGCGATCATCGGCAAGGCGCTCTACTCCGGCGCGTTCACGCTCCCGGCCGCCCTCGACGTCGCCGGGGCGTAGCGCGCGGTGGCGGGCATCTCGAACGGCCGCGGCACGGGACCCGAGCCGACGCATGACGACGCGCACACCCCCGGTGGTGCCGCCGACTCCGCGGGCAATCCCTGGGCCGGACGGACGTTCGACGCGCACGACACCGCGTACGACGAGGACGACGGCCTCGCCGACCCCGCGGTGGTCGCCGCGATCGCCGGGCTGCAGCAGGGCGGCTCGCAGCGCGCCGTGGTGGACGCGCTCCGGTCCGCGCGGCTCCTCATCCCGCTCGTCGCCGAGGCCGGGGACGTCGGCCACACGCCCGAGGGCAAGCTCGTCGACAAGACCCAGGAGCTGTCCATCGTGACGGTCGCCGGGCCGGACGGGCGGAGGGTCATGCCGGCGTTCACGTCGGCCGAGGCGATGCGGTCGTGGGACCCGACGGCGCGGCCCGTGCCGGCGGAGACGCGGCGCGTGGCGATGGCGGCGGCGAGCGAGGAGACCCAGCTCGTGGTCCTCGACCCGACGGCGCCGACCGAGTTCGTGCTGCGCCGACCGGCCGTGTGGGCGATCGGCCAGGACGTGCCGTGGACCCCGTGCTTCGAGGACCCGGAGGTCGCCCGGGCGTTCGCGGACTCCGTGGCCGACGAGCCGGCGGTCGCGCGGGTCGAGCTGTCGCCGGGGGACCCGCTCGGTCGGTTCGCCGGGGCCGAGTTGACGGTGGGCCTCGCGCTCCACCCCGGTCTCGACCAAGGCGACGTGCAGGCCCTCGTCGGCCGCCTCCAGCAGCGGTGGACGGCGGACGCCGTCGTCGCGGAACGCGTGGACAGCATGCGGGTGGCGCTGCGCCGGGCGTGAGTCGCGCCTCCAGGCCGGGAGGCGCGTGGCGCGCCCGCCCCGCCGGTCGCGCCGGGAGGCGCGTGGCGCGCCCGCCCCGCCGGTCGCGCCGGGAGGCGCGTGGCGCGCCCGCCCCGCCGGTCGCGCCGGGACGTCGGCGGCCCGCCGGTAGCATGACGGGGTGAGCACCAACCCGACGACCAGCCCCGGCACCGGCGAGACCCCGGTCGGCCCCACCGGGCGGCCCGTGCGGCAGTTCCCCGTCCCCGAGGAACTCGACGGCCACGGGCCGGCTCGCATCATCGCGCTCTGCAACCAGAAGGGCGGCGTCGGCAAGACCACGACGTCGATCAACCTCGGCGCCACGTTGGCCGAGTACGGCCGTCGCGTCCTCGCCGTCGACTTCGACCCGCAGGGCGCCCTGTCCGCCGGCCTCGGCGTGCGGACCCACGACATCCCCACGGTCTACGACCTGCTGATGGGCTCGGTGAAGGACCCGAACCAGGTCATCCAGCCGACGAACGTCCCGCTGCTCGACGTCATCCCCGCGAACATCGACCTGTCCGCGGCCGAGGTCCACCTGGTGAACGAGGTCGCGCGGGAGCAGATCCTGGCGAGCGTCCTCCGCAAGGTCGCGAACGACTACGACGTGATCCTCGTCGACTGCCAGCCGTCCCTCGGCCTGCTGACGGTGAACGCGCTGACGGCCGCGCACGGCGTGCTCATCCCGCTCGAGTGCGAGTTCTTCGCGCTCCGCGGCGTCGCGCTGCTCATCGAGACGATCGACAAGGTACGGGACCGGCTGAACCCGGCGCTGCAGCTCGACGGCATCCTCGCGACGATGTACGACTCGCGGACGCTGCACTCGCGCGAGGTCATGGAGCGCGTCGTCGAGACCTTCGACGACCGGGTGCTCGACACGGTGATCGGCCGCACGGTGAAGTTCCCGGACGCCACGGTGTCGGCGCGCCCGATCACGCAGACGGCCCCGGACCACGCCGCCGCCCACGCGTACCGGCAGCTGGCACGGGAGCTCGTCGAGCGTGGCGCCGTCGCCTGACCCGGCGGCCGCCACCGGGTTCCGCGTCCGGCTGTCGAACTTCGACGGCCCGTTCGACCTGCTCCTGTCGCTCATCACGAAGCACGAGCTGGACATCACCGAGGTGTCGCTCGGCGCCGTGACGGGTGAGTTCATCGCGTACGTCCGCCAGGCGGAGTCCGCCGACGAGCTCGACGAGGCGAGCGAGTTCCTCGTCGTCGCGGCGACGCTGCTCGACCTGAAGATCGTCGGGCTCCTGCCCCAGGGCGAGCTCGTCGACGCCGAGGACGTCGCCCTGCTCGAGGCGCGGGACCTGCTGTTCGCCCGGCTGCTGCAGTACCGGGCGTTCAAGCAGGCCGCGGAGTGGTTCGGGGAACGGTGGCAGGAGGAGTCCCGACGGCACGTGCGTCGTGTGCGGCTCGAGGAACGGTTCCGGGCCCGGACGCCGGAGCTCGTGTGGACGCTGTCGGTGCAGGACTTCGCCGCGCTGGCGATGCTGGCGTTCGCGCCGCGGGAGATCCCGACCGTCGGACTCGACCACCTGCACGCCCCGCTCGTGAGCATCCGGGAGCAGGCCGCGATCGTCGTCTCGCTCCTCCGCACACGCGCCGACGAGGACGTCTCGTTCCGCGACCTGGTCGCCGGGGTCACGGAGACGGGTATCGTGGTCGCTCGCTTCCTGGCGATCCTGGAGCTGTACCGGAACGCGTCGATCTCGTTCGAGCAGGCCGAACCGCTCGGGGAGCTCACACTCCGGTGGACCGCCGAGGACTGGTCCGACGAGAGCCTCGCGAACCTGGGAGCCGACTATGACGGATGACGCCGTGCACCGGACCGCCGCCCACGTCGCGCACGACGGCGGGGCCGGAGCCGAGCCCGGGGGAGTGGACGAACTCGTCGCCGCGCCGCACACCGCACCCCACGCCGCGCCGCTCGACGTCGCGGTCGACCGGCAGATCGAGGCGATCCTGATGATCGCGGACGAGCCGCAGTCGCTCGTGTCGCTCGCAGCAGCGGTCGGCGCACCCGTGCCCGTCGTCCGCCAGGCGGTGGAGCGGCTCGTCGCCGACTTCGACGGGCTGGTCGGGACCGTCCGTCGCGGCTTCGAACTCCGCGAGGTCGGCGGTGGCTGGCGCTTCTACGTCCGGGCCGACCTGGACGCCGTGGTCGAGCAGTTCGTCGAGGCCGAGCGTCCGGCGCGCCTGTCGCAGGCCGCGCTCGAGACCCTCGCGGTCGTCGCCTACAAGCAGCCGATCACCCGGTCACAGATCGCGTCGATCCGTGCCGTGAACGTCGACGGGGTGGTGCGCACGCTCGTGGCGCGCGGCCTCATCGAGGAGTCGTTCACTGATGCGGAAACCGGCGCCATCAACTACGTCACGTCCGACCTGCTCCTGCAGCAGCTCGGCATCAACTCGCTCGACGAGCTGCCGCTCATCTCGCCCCTCCTGGAGGACGGCGCCGGCGGCTTCGAGCAGAACGAAGGGATCCCCGATGGCCGCACATGAGGACGAACGACGAGGCGGGTCGCGAGACCGCGCCGGTTCCGGTCGCGACAGCCGGCCTGGAGGCGCGTCACGCGACCGCACCGCCGGCTCCGGTCGCGTGGGTGGCCGGTCCGGCGACGACCGCGGTGGGTACCGCGGCCGTGACGACCGCGGTACCGGTGGGTTCCGTGGGCGTGACGAACGTGGTGGGTCGGACCGTCGGTCGGAGGACCGCGGCGGGTACCGCGGCCGGGACGACCGCGGTACCGGTGGGTACCGGGGCCGCGACGACCGGGGCGGGTCGGACCGTGGCGGGTACCGCGGCCGTGACGACCGTGCCTCCGGTGGGTTCCGTGGGCGTGACGAGCGTGGTGGGTCGGACCGTCGGTCGGAGGACCGGGGCGGGTACCGCGGCCGTGACGAGCGCCCGGCTGGTGGGTACCGCGGGCGTGACGAGCGTCCTGCCGGTGGGTACCGCGGGCGTGACGAGCGTCCCGCCGGTGGGTACCGCGGGCGTGACGAGCGTTCCGCCGGTGGGTACCGCGGGCGTGACGAGCGTCCCGCTGGTGAGTACCGCGGCCGCGGCGACCGGCGCGAGGATGACCGGGGCCGCTTCGTCGGGCGCGGCGAGGACCGGCGTGCGAGCGAGCGCGGCGGGTTCGTCCGACGTGACGACGACCGTGGCGCACCTCGTGGTCGGGACGACCGCGGCCGCGACGACCGCGGCGGGCGCGACGACCGCGCCGGCGGCGGGTACCGTGGTCGCGACGACCGCGCCGGCGGCGGGTACCGTGGTCGCGACGACCGCGCCGGCGGCGGGTACCGCGGACGTGACGACGACCGCCGCGGGGGAGACCGCCGCGTCGCCGGACGCCGTGACGACCGGCGCGACGACCGCCGTGACCCGGCCCGCGAGGACCGCCGCAGCCCCGACGGTCGCCCGAGCACCGTCTGGCACAACGGCCGCCGCTACGTCGGCGGCACCACGACCGCCCGGAACGCCGACCGCCCGAGTGGCGTCGGGAACCGCGGCGTCGGGAACCGCGGCGCCGGGAACCGTGCCGTCGGCAGCCGCGGCACCGCGCCGCGCGCGGACACGACGCCGCACCCGGAGGGTGCACGCAACCCCCAGGGCGCACCGCTCGAGGGCACGCCCGAGCGCCCCGTGATCCCGGACTGGGACGCGTCGGGGGCGAGCGTGTCCGGCGGGGCCGGGGCGAGCCTCCAGGCCGACGGTGAGCGCCTGCAGAAGGTGATCGCCGCTGCGGGCGTGGCGTCCCGACGGGTCGCGGAGAACCTGATCGTCGAGGGCCGCGTGACGGTCAACGGCGAGGTCGTCGACGCGCTCGGTCGCCGGGTCGACCCGGCGACCGACGAGATCGCGGTCGACGGCGTGCCGGTGCAGGGCGACGCCTCGCGGCGGTACGTCCTGCTCAACAAGCCGGTCGGGATCGTGTCGAGCCTGCAGGACGAACGGGGCCGGCGCGACCTGTCCGAGTTCGTCGACCGCTACGAGGAGCGCCTGTTCAACGTCGGCCGGCTCGACGCCGAGACCTCGGGGCTGCTCGTGCTGACGAACGACGGCGACCTGGCGCACGTGCTCGCGCACCCGTCGTTCGGCATCACGAAGACGTACATCGCGAAGGTCCGCGGCAACGTGAACCCAGGGACCGTCCAGCGCCTGCTCGACGGCGTCGAGCTCGAGGACGGGCCGATCGCGGCGGACAAGGTCCGGCTGCTCGAGTCGGCGAAGGGCGAGTCGCTCGTCGAGATCACGCTGCACTCCGGGCGTAACCGGATCGTCCGTCGCATGCTCGAGGCGGTCGACCACCCGGTCACCGACCTGGTGCGTCGCTCGTTCGGTCCGCTGCACCTCGGGTCGCTGCCCGTCGGCAAGACGCGCGAGCTGTCCACCGTGGAACTCGGCAAGCTCCTCCGCATCGCGCGCGAGGCCCGGGGTTCTGCACAGGCCGGTCCGGACGAGGAGTCCGCCGACTGACCGTCGGTAGGCTTGCCGGGTGACCGACGCCCCCGCACCGCTCGCCGAACCGGACATCGACCGGCGGCTCCGCGGACCCGTGCGCGTCGTCGGCGCCGGGCTCCTCGGGGCCTCGATCGGACTTGCGCTGCGCGAGAAGGGCGTCGACGTCGTCCTCGACGACGTGTCCCCGGCCGCCCTGGCGCTCGCCGTGGACTACGGCGCCGGTCGTCGTCCCGCCGACGGGGACGACCCGGAGCTCGTCGTCGTCGCGGTGCCGCCGGACGTCGTGGCCGCCGTCGTCGAGCGCGAGCTCGCGGCCTATCCGTGCGCGGTCGTCACCGACGTGGCGAGCGTGAAGACCGGGCCGCTCGACCGGCTCGTGGCGGCAGGGGCCGACGTCTCCCGCTACATCGGGTCGCACCCGATGGCGGGGCGGGAACGCTCCGGACCGACCGCTGCGCGCGCGGACCTGTTCGTCGGACGGCCGTGGGTGATCGCCGGCCACGACGCCATCACGTACCAGCGCGCCGCCGTGGTCGAGGACCTGGCGCTCGACGTCGGTGCCACGGTCGTGCCGATGGCGCCGGAGTCGCACGACCAGGCCGTCGCCTACGTCTCGCACGCCCCGCAGCTCGTCTCGACGCTCATGGCCGCGCGGCTGCAGGACGCACCGGAGGGCTCGCTCGACCTCGCCGGCGGCGGTGTCCGGGACGTCACGCGCATCGCGGCGAGCGACCCTGGACTCTGGGTGCAGATCATCGGCGCCAACGCGGCGCGCATCCGCCCGGTGCTCGCGGACCTCCGCGACGACCTGGACCGCGTGCTGCACGCCCTCGACGACCCGGACGGTACGGGGTCGCCGCGGACCATCGCCGAGACCATCGCCGCCGGCAACCGCGGGGTCGAGCGGCTCCCCGGCAAGCACGGCACCACCAGACGCTTCGCCCGGGTGGTCGTCCTGATCGACGACACCCCCGGACAGCTCGCCGCCCTCCTGACGTTCATCGGGGAGATCGGCATCAACCTCGAGGACATGCGCCTCGAGCACTCACCGGGCGCACCGATCGGCATCGTCGAGGTGTCGGTCGTCCCCGAGCAGGAACAGCGACTCGTCGACGAGCTCGACGGTCGCGGATGGAGGATCGCAGCAGCATGGGCCTGAACGACGAGACGACCCCGACCGTGCACGAGTCCGGTGTCACCGGCGGCCCGGACGGACCGGACACCGGCCTGCCGACGCCCGGCGACCCCAGCGGCCCCCTCGGCGGCGACGTCGCGGGCGGCCTCGACGGCCAGGGCGGCGGCGAGCCCGGTTCGACGAGCGCGCCGGTCCCCGCGGGGCTGCCCGAGGGCGCCTTCGTGGCGAAGACCGTGATCGCGGTGGACGGCCCCGCCGGCAGCGGCAAGTCGAGCGTCTCCCGCGCGGCGGCCCGCGTGCTCGGCTTCGGGTACCAGGACACCGGTGCCGCCTACCGCGCGCTCGCCTGGCACGCCCTGCAGCAGCAGGTCGACCTCGACGACGCCGCGGCGGTGCTCGCGAGCTGGGAGACGTTCGACTACGCGATCGGCACCGACCCCGACGACTACTTCGTGCGCGTCGGCGGCACCGACGTGACGGACGCGATCCGCACCCCGGAGGTCACCGCCGCGGTGGCGCACATCGCGAAGCTCCCGGAGGTCCGCCAGCGGCTCGTGCAGCTCTTCCGCCAGGTGATGCGGAAGGCCGACGGGCAGGGGATCATCACCGAGGGCCGGGACATCACCACGGTCGTCGCGCCCGACGCCGAGGTCCGGATCCTGCTGACGGCGGACGAGTCGGTTAGGATGGCTCGACGCTCGGCTGAGGTCACGACCCAGTCGGCCGCCGAGACCTCCGCCGCACTCGCTCGTCGCGACGCGGCGGACGCGAAGGTCGTCGACTTCATGAACGCCGCGGACGGCGTCACGACGCTCGACTCCACCGACCTCGACTTCGACCAGACCGTGCAGGCGGTCGTCGACCTGGCCCGCGCGGCCACGCACTGACGCACGACCGGACGGCTCCCGTCCGGTCCCCACAGCCGGGTGACCGGCCCGGCCGACACCGGCCACCGAACCCGCGGTTCCGGCCGCACGCGAGGAAACCACATGGCCCAGCAGGACAGCCACGACAACGACGACTTCCCGGAGTACGACGACGCCCTCGGGGAGCGACTCGCCGGACTCGACGACGCCGAGGCGGACCAGCGGGCGAACGCGCTCCGTGCCGGACTCGACGAGTACG
This sequence comes from Curtobacterium citreum, assembly GCF_006715175.1. Lineage (NCBI taxonomy): Bacteria > Bacillati > Actinomycetota > Actinomycetes > Micrococcales > Microbacteriaceae > Curtobacterium > Curtobacterium citreum. Next base: position 1,381,722 of record NZ_VFMQ01000001.1, read on the forward strand.
AGCTGGACGACGAGGACGTCGCGCTCCTGGACGCCGGCGAACTCGGCGAGGACGGCGTCCACTACCTGCCGGCGTACCCGGTGCTCGCGATCGTCGGCCGCCCGAACGTCGGCAAGTCGGCGCTCGTGAACCGCATCATCGGTCGTCGCGAGGCCGTCGTGCAGGACGTCCCCGGTGTCACCCGCGACCGCGTCTCGTACAAGGCCGAGTGGAACGACAAGCGCTTCACCCTCGTCGACACCGGCGGGTGGGAGCCCGACGCCCGGGGCATCAACGCCTCGGTCGCGGCGCAGGCCGAGGTCGCGGTCGACCTCGCCGACGCCGTGCTGTTCGTCGTGGACGTCACCGTCGGCATCACCGCCACGGACGAGCACGTCGTCAAGATGCTCCGCGGCACCGACCGTCCGGTCATCGTCGTGGCGAACAAGGCCGACGACGACCGCCGCGACCTCGACGCCTTCGAGCTGTGGAACCTGGGCCTCGGCGAGCCGCACCCGGTCTCCGCGCTGCACGGCCGCGGCGTCGCGGACCTGATGGACCTGATCATCAAGACGCTGCCGGACACCTCGGCCGTCGCCAAGCAGGAGGTCGGCGGGCCCCGTCGCGTCGCGATCCTCGGCCGCCCGAACGTCGGCAAGAGCTCGCTGCTCAACAAGGCCGCGGGCGAGGAGCGCGTGGTCGTCAACGACCTCGCCGGGACCACGCGCGACCCGGTGGACGAGCAGATCGAGCTCGGCGGCAAGGTCTGGCGCTTCGTCGACACCGCCGGCATCCGGAAGCGCGTGCACCTGCAGCAGGGCGCCGACTTCTACGCGTCGCTCCGCACGACCGCCGCGCTCGAGAAGGCCGAGGTCGCCGTCGTGGTCCTCGACGTCACCGAGCCGATCTCGACGCAGGACCTGCGCATCATCGACCTGGTGCTCGAGTCCGGCCGCGCGCTCGTGCTCGCCTACAACAAGTGGGACCTGCTCGACGACGACCGTCGCCGCTACCTGGAGCGCGAGATCGAGCAGGACCTGGCGCACGTCGCCTGGGCGCCCCGCGTGAACATCTCGGCCCGCACCGGCCGGCACCTCGAGAAGCTCGTCCCGGCGCTCGAGACCGCGCTCGAGTCCTGGGACACCCGCATCCCGACCGGCAAGGTCAACGCCTTCATCGCCGAGCTCGTGCAGGAGCACCCGCACCCGGTCCGCGGTGGCAAGCAGCCGCGCATCCTGTTCGGGACGCAGGCGTCGAGCCAGCCGCCGACGTTCGTGCTGTTCACCTCGGCGTTCCTCGACCCGCAGTACCGCCGCTTCATCACGCGCCGGCTCCGCGAGGTCTGGGGCTTCGAGGGCACCCCGATCAACGTCAACATGCGCGTCCGCGAGCGGCGGAAGCGCTCCTAGCGGGGCTGCGGGGGCAGGGGGTGCGTCGGCGAGCAGGACGGGGACCGGGGACGGTCGCCGTCGTGCTCGCCGTCGTCGTGCTCGCGATCGTCGGGGTCGTCGCGAGCGGGGGCGTGTTCCTCGCGACCGGGTCCGAACGGGACGGCGGTCGGGTCAGCAGTGTGCGGCCGTGGTCCGATCCCCAGCCGTCCGCTGCGGCCACGCAGGACGTGCGCGTCGGCAACGCGCTCGGTGCGCCCGTGCCGCAGCAGTCTGCGGCACCGGTGCCGCGCGCCGTCCGGGACTGGGTGGTGCAGGCGCTGCCGCTCGAAGGTGACCTCGTGGCCGCTGCCGGCGGTGCGTCCGGTCGGGTCCGGGTCGGAGCGACCGCGAGCTCCGAGGTGACGATCGCGCTGCGTGACGTGGTCGTCGCTCCTGGACACCCGTCCGTGGTCGTGCTGCTCTCGCAACAGGTGCACGGCGACGGCCCGTCGCCGGGACACGTCGACATCGCCGACGCGCTGGTCGAGCTCCCCGCCGACGATGCGTCCGCCTCGATCGTGTTGTCGGACCTGTCCCGGATCCCGACGGACGTCCGGTCGGTCGTCGTGGCGGACGCCGCCAGTGGCGTCGTGCTGGGGCGCGCCGTCCTGCTCCCCGCCTGACGACCGCGGTGCTCGTGCCGCCCGGCGTGCTGGCCGTCGCGCGATCGGTCGTGCCGCATGTCGGCACGCCCGTCGTGCGGCCCGTCGGTGCGACCGGGAGGCACGGTGCGGGTCCGCCCCGCCGGATGCGGCACCATGGACTCGTGCGTCTCCCCGTCCTCGCCGACCGTCTGTGGTGTCGGCTGCAGCTGGACCGTCTCGCCGGCGGCCGTCAGGCCGGCTACGTCATCCGCGAGGACATGCTCGCGCACCCCGACACGGTCCGGTCCTTCCGGTGGATCCGCTGGCTGCTCGTCGCCGAGACCGTGGTCGGCCTGGCGGCGATCGTCGTGGCGGTGCTGCTGACCCGTGCGGGAGAGACGGTCCCGTGGGCGGTCTGGTTCCGAGCCACCGTCGTGCTCCTCATCACCCTGACGCTGTACGTGTTCGCCTGGCGGGCGCAGCTCGGCTACTACTGGGCGTACCAGCGGCTGCGGTTGTTCAGCCGGATCTTCCCCGTCGTGACGCTCGTCGTCGCGGCGATCCCGGGGCTGTACCCGTTCTGGATGGTGATCGAGCAGATCGTGTTCTCGCTGCTGATGATCGGCATCGGGGACGTGCTGACGAGCGACCACATGCGGGCGACGTTTCCGAAGCCGGCCGTGGCTGCGCGTCGGGAGCGCTCCACGGAGTGAGCGACGACGATGCCACGGTCGGACGGCAACCGTACGATGGTCGGCAGGGGGGTGGTGTGTGAAACTCAAGGTGACCATCGCGGGGCCGAGGGCGGACCGCGACGTCGTGGTGACGGCGGACGTGACGGCGACCATCGGCTCACTGGCCGATCGGCTCGCGCGCGGACGGACCGCCGCGGACGGTGTCCCGCTGACGCTGCGCGTGTGGTTCCCCGACCGACCGCAACCCCGCCTGCTCAACCCGTCGGCGACGGTGCACGAGTCGTCGCTCCGGTCCGGCTGCCGGGTCGAGGTCGTCGCGGCGACGGACCGACGTCGCGGCGACGACGTCGAAGATGCTCCCGCGGCGGTCGCCCGGGTGCTCTCCGGGCCGGACGCGGGCAACGAGTTCACCCTGTCCCAGGGGGTCAACCTCGTCGGCCGTGACGCCATGGCGCAGGTCTGGCTCGCGGGCGACGACCTGGTCTCTCGACGCCACGCCACGGTGACGGTCGGTGAGACCGTGGAGGTCGTCGACCTGAACTCCGCGAACGGGGTCGAGGTCGACGGTCGGCTCGTCTCCCGTTCGTTCGTCGATCCCGACACGACGGTCCGGGTCGGTGACACCACGCTGCGCATCCGACCGCTGCCCACCGCGCCGCCCGTGCCGGGGGGGAGTTCCGGCGCTCCCGCATCCGCGGCGACGGCGGTGGACTTCAGCCGCTCGCCCCGCGTCGAGCCGGCGCACCGCGGCCGCCAGTTCACCCTGCCCGAGATCCCGGTGCCGGGGGAGAAGCCCCGGTTGCCGATGATCGCGATCATCGCGCCGATCATCCTCGGGGCGGTCCTGTTCCTCGTCACGAAACAGCCGTACACACTGATCTTCATCGCGCTCTCGCCGGTCATCATGATCGGTACGTGGATCGACCAGCGCGTCCAGGCCCGGCGGCGTCGACGCGACGAACGCCAGCGCTTCGAGGATTCGCTCGCAGACTCGCGCCAACGACTCGCGGCGGCCCGTGCGGCAGAGATCGAAGCGCGGACGGCCGAGTCTCCGGCCTCGGCCGTCGTGACCGCGGCGATGCGCAACCGCTCGGCCCTGCTCTGGACCCGGAAGCCCGAGCACACCACCTTCCTCGAGGTCCGCTTCGGTTCCGGTACACAACCGTCGCGTTCCACCGTCACCCTGCCGTCGAAGAACTCCGGCAGCGTCGACGACTGGAACCGTGCCGAGGCGCTCGCCGACGAGTACGCCACGATCGGACCGGTACCCGTGGTCGAGACCTTCGAACGCGCCGGCGCGATCGGTGTCGCCGGCAGCGGGCTGGCGGCGGACGACGTCGCACGATCGCTCGTGGTGCAGCTCGCCGGGCTGCACAGCCCGGCAGACCTCGTGCTCACCGCGTTCGCCGGCGGCACCACCACCGACCAGTGGTCGTGGCTCAAGTGGCTGCCGCACGTCGACTCGCCGTACAGCCCGCTGCGCTCCTCGGGACTCGTGCACGACTTCGCCGGCGCATCCACGCTGCTGGCCGAGCTCGAGGGGCTCGTGGCGACCCGCCGTGCGGCCGGCTCGGGCCGCGGCGAGCAGGTCCGGTCGCGCATCGACGAGTCCCGCGCGCTGGACGAGGACCACGGCGAGTCGGTCGACCGGCTGCCCGCGACCCCGGCCGTCGTCGTGCTCGTCAGCGCCGAGGCGCCCGCCGACCGTGCCCGACTCGTCGCCCTGGCCGAGGAGGGACCCGACCTCAGCGTGCACGTCCTCTGGCTCGCCCCCACGCTGCAGGCGCTGCCCGTCGTGTGCCGCACGCACATCGTGCTCGACCGTGCGAGCGGGACCGCCACGGTCGGTTTCGTCCGGTCCGGACAGTCGGTCGTGCTCGACGAGCTCGATCGTGTGGACAGCATCGAGGCAGCGACCGTCGCCCGCGCGATCGCGCCGATCCAGGACTCCGGGGCACGGGTCCTCGACGAGACCGACCTGCCGCACAGCGTGGCGTTCGTCGACCTGTACGAGGGGGACGTCGCCGCTGACCCCGCCGCCATCGTCCAACGGTGGTCGAAGAATGACAGCTTGACCGGGGCATGGGTGCCCGGTTCCGGACGGGAGAGCGGTGGCGTGCGCGCCGTCGTGGGACAGGGTCCGAGCGAGCCGCTCGCCCTCGACCTGCGTGCCCACGGTCCGCACGCACTCGTCGGCGGGACCACGGGCTCCGGCAAGAGCGAGTTCCTGCAGACCTGGATCATGGGCATGGCGACGGAGTACGCGCCCGACCGGCTCACGTTCCTGCTCGTCGACTACAAGGGCGGTGCCGCGTTCGCCGAGTGCGTCGGCCTGCCGCACACCGTCGGCCTCGTCACCGACCTCAACCCGCACCTCGTCCGTCGCGCGCTCACCTCGCTGCGTGCCGAACTCCGGTACCGCGAGCGCCTACTGAACGACCGTGGCGCGAAGGACCTCGTCACACTCGAGCAGCGAGGTGATCCCGCGGCACCGCCCGTGCTCGTCATCGTGATCGACGAGTTCGCCGCGCTCGCCGCCGAGATCCCGGAGTTCATCGACGGCGTCATCGACGTCGCCCAGCGCGGTCGTTCGCTCGGTCTGCACCTCGTGATGGCGACCCAGCGCCCGAGCGGCGTCATCAAGGACTCCCTGCGGGCGAACACGAACCTGCGCATCGCGCTCCGCGTCGCAGACCCGGTCGACAGCGAGGACGTCCTCGGGGTGGCCGACGCTGCCTTCTTCGACCCGGGCACCCCCGGCCGCGCGGCGGCGAAGATCGGTCCGGGTCGGGTGCTGGATTTCCAGACCGCCTACCTCGGCGGCCGCTCCGACGACGTCGTGCACGAGCCGGACGTCGACGTGCAGGACTTCCCGTTCGGACCGGGCAGCACCTGGCCGAGCCCACCACGGGCACCGCGCGACTCGGCCCGGGCCCGGGACATCGAGCGGCTCGCCGCCACGATCGTCCGCGCCGCCGACCAGCAGGCACTCGACGTGCCGCGGAAGCCGTGGCTCGACCAGCTGCCGGACGCGGTCGGCCTGGAGGCCCTGCCCACCTCCGACGGATCGGCCCTCGTCATCGGGACAGTCGACCTGCCCGAGTCGCAGCAGCAGACCCCGTTCCGTCTCGACCTCGACGCAGTCGGCAACGTGGCCGTGCTCGGCGCCGGAGGCGCCGGCAAGTCGGCGGCGCTCCGCGCCGTCGCGGTCGCCGCCTCCGCGGCGGCAGACCGGTTCCCGGTCCGCATCACCGGACTCGACCTGGGCGGCGGCGGCCTCCGCATGCTCGAAGCGCTGCCCACGGTGGGCACCGTCATCAGCGGGCCGGACGACGAACTGATCACGCGCCTCCTGGCCGACCTCGAGTCGACCGTCGCCGACCGCGCCGCACGGTTCGCGGCGGCTCGGGCGTCGACCCTCAGCGAGTACCGCGAGGTGACCGGCACCGCCGAGCCGCGCGTCCTCGTCCTGGTCGACGGCATGGGCGCGTTCCGGAACGAGTACGAGTTCCGGCTCGGGACACAGCCCGTCTTCGACCAGCTCGTCGCGATCGCGGCGACCGGTCGCGCGCTGGGCGTGCACGTGGTGATGAGCGCGGACCGCATCGCGGCGTTCCCGTCGAACCTGCAGGCCGCGATCGGGGAGCGCATCGTGCTCCGACTCGCGACCGAGATGGAGTACCACGCGGCCGACGTACCGGCGGACGTGCTCGAGGACGCTGTGCCCGGCCGAGGACTCGTCGACGAGCACGAGGTGCAGCTCGGGGTGGTCGGAGGCAGCAGCGACCTCGTCGCGCAGGCCGCGGCGGTCGAGGCGCTGGCGGCCGACCTGCTGCGTCGTGGGGTCGCGGAGGCCCCGCCGATCCGCCGTCTGCCCGAGGACGTCGATCGCGCCGCGCTGCCGGTCGCCGTGGCCGGGCGACCGACGATCGGGCTCGCGGACGACACCCTCGGCCCGGTCGGCGTCCCGACGGACGGTCTTTTCGTGGTCACCGGACCCTTCGGCTCCGGGCGGTCCACGACGATGCGGACCGTCCTGCGCTCCGTGCGCGCGGCCTGGCCGGACCGTCCCGCGCACTTGGTGGTCGGACGACGGTCCGCGCTGCGCGACGCCACCGACTGGGCCTCGGCGGCACGGGACGCTACCGACGCCGAGGCCATCGCATCGCAGCTGGCGACCGTGTTGGAGAGCGGCCTGGGTGCCGGACCGGACCCGGTGATCGTGATCGAGAACGTCGGCGACTTCGAGGGGCTCCCGGCCGAGAGCCAGGTGGCGAGGCTGATCAAGGCCGCCCGCCGAGCCGGGGTGTTCGTGCTCGCCGAGGCCGACACGGTGACGGCGCCGAACGCATGGCAGCTCTTCGCCGAGCTCAAGACCGCTCGCGCCGGGATCGCCTTGCAACCGGAGGAGACCGACGGGCTGACGCTCTTCCGGACAGCGTTCCCTCGGGTGACCAGGGCCGACTTCCCCGTGGGCCGCGGGATCATGGTCGATTCCGGGAGGCTCACGCGGGTGCAGGTCGCCCGGGATCCCGAGTCCTCCTGATCGGGGACCCACTCGTCCCCCTCGAACGGGGGCGTGGACATCGCATGGGTGATTGGTCCCGAACCGGTGTTACGGTGGTCGCGATTGCCGGAGGGGCTGGCGGTCAGACCACCGCGAAGGGGTGCTACGTGGCCAACATCAACGTCTCCTACCAGGAGCTCAACAGCAACGCCGACCGTCTGCTCGCAGGGCGTGACGAGATCAACTCGACCCTGTCGAAGCTGCAGGTGCAGATCGCTTCACTGACGCAGGCCGGGTTCCAGACGGACCGTTCCTCCGGTGCGTACAACGAGGCCTACAACCGCTTCACGAGCGGCGCGCAGAACACCATCGGCGGCCTGAATGACCTTGCGCAGTTCCTTCGCACGACCGCCCAGACGCTGGGCGACGTCGACCAGCAGCTCGCGTCGCGACTCGGACGCTGATCGGGTCGACCGGAACAGGGATGGCCGGCGCTGCAGGCGCCGGCCGTCTCCTTCGTGGGGGGGGTAGGGCATGTACGGGGAGATGACACAGCTGCGGGCGAAGGCCCGTGCGCTGCGAGACGACGCCGACGGGTTGCGCTCACGGGCGAGCGCGCTGGTGTCGCAGGCCGACGGTCTGTCGTCGGCGGGGAAGGCGGCCGACGCCGTACGCCGTCGGGTCCAGGAGTCCGGCGCTGAGCTCGGCAAGAAGGCGCAGCTGCTCGACGAGGCAGCGAACGCCCTCGATGCGCACGCGAAGACCGTCGACGCCGTGAAGGCTCAGATCGCCGAGGCCGAGCGCGTCGCACGCGACCTGTGGAACCAGGCGGCGCACCTGGCGGCGAACGTCGTGAACGCCGTCAAGGACGTCGCGTCGAACGCCGTCAACGGGTTGATGCAGGTGATCGGCGCCGCGGGCTCGGGTGAGCCCGACCACGTCCGCGTCTCCGTGCATGAGCTCGGCGGGCAACAGGTGTCTGACGGCCAGGTCGCGAGTGCCAAGTCGTTCATCGCGCAGGTGCCGTCCCCGCCGCCGTCCGGTTCGAAGGACTGGATCGACGTGCGCGCTGCCGCGATCCGGAACGGTGTCGGATGAGCGGGGCACCGGCCATCGACGTCATCGACTGGGACCTGACGGTCGACGAGCTCCGCAGCGTCCGCGAGCACCTGCCCGGGCTCGTCCTGCCGTCCTTCGTGCCCTCGGGTGCGCCGGAGCAGCAGTCCACGGAAGCGCTGGTCGAGCGTGGGGTGCTCACACGCGGGCCCGACGCCGGTGCCGAGACGTGGACGGACGACCTCGATGCGCCGTTCCTGCTGTCACTCGCGCTGCAGAACGCCGGTTCGATCGTCATTCAGGTGACCGCATGGGACGCCGAGGCGACGTTGGCGCATTCGACCGTCCTCGGTGGCGACGCTGCCTCGCACCTCACCGTGCGGAGCCAGCGGACCGGTGACAGCAGTAGTGCGCACCTGCGCGGCTCCGTGCTCAACCAGGCGTGGTCGGCGCTCGTCGGTCTGATCCCCTCCCTCGAGGTGACAGATCCGGTCCGGGGCTCGACCACCGTCAGCACCGTGGCGTCCCAGGCGCTGGTCGACGCCATCCAGCGCGGCGATGCCCGGGTACTCGATGCCGTGGTGGCAGAACTGCACGTCCCTTCCGACGCGGTGGGACTTTTCCGGGGGCTGGCTGAGCCCGTGCAGCACGGCTTCCGTGTGAAGGCCTTCACCGCGGACCGTGGCCCGGTCTTCATCGCCGACTGGTTCGGCACCCGTCGCGGATGGCTCCGGATGAGCATCGGCCTCGGCTCGGATGCGCCCGGCTCGGAGGTCACACCCGATCGCATCATCGATGCCGGCACGGTCACCGTGTCCGCCCAGACGGACGAGGAGATCCGCACGGATCTCCTCGGTCTCGTCGCTGGACTCATCAAGGACCGAGATGTCTGACGGGATCAAGGTCGACTACGCGGAGATCGATCGCCTGACCACCGGGATCACCGCGCTCAACACCTTCGCCGGGCCGCTCGTGCCGAAGGTCGGGGCGCTCTCCATCGACGGGGACCTCCTCGCGTCGGCGATCCTCTCACCCGGCACTGCACTGGCCGCCGAGGGCGCCGTGATCAATGCGTCGGCGCAGCTGAGTGTGACGATCGTCTCCACGAAGGCGCTCGTCATCATCACGGCGTCGATCTCCAAGGTCTACGAGGCGGCCGAAGCAGGTCTCGCCGCAGCGCTCGCAGGCCTGAGCGTCGGAGTTCACGAGGCATTTGCCTTCGGCGTTCAGGTCGCAGTCAATGCAACCCTGGTGACCGAGACCGTCGTCTACACCACCGTCGCGTTGTCGTTCTTGGCCAAGGACGCCGTCGAAAGCGGCGTCGCCGCGGATGTTCTAGGGATCGCTGGACACTCGATCGCGCAAGCGTTCGCGGCGTCTGCGGGCCAGCAGGGGACGTTGACGGATCGTTTGAGCGTCTTCGTGAAGGAGACCGCGCGCAACTTCGGCGAAAACTTCATGGCCGAGCTGCCGAAGATGAGCCCGAAGCTCGTTTCGATGGAAGAGGCTTGGCTGGGGGACCTTCGCGGGAGTGGGACCTATGACGGGCTACTTGCGACTCTCATCGCGGGCGGACAACGACTGGGGAGCTTCCAGGACGGGAAGCACACCTTTCTCGAAGGTCTGATCAGTCCTGAAGAGCGGACCAAGCGGTCCGAAGACGCCGTGTTCGCATCGGAAAGTGCTCTCGACACGACATTGAAGACAGACGCGGACGGCAACATCATTCCGACAGACCTTCAGTCGCTTCTTGCGAGTGCCGGTCAGATCGACGCCGTCGGGCAGCAGGACTTCGGAGACATCAGGATCACGAAGGTTGTTGGCCCGGACGGGATCGAGCGGTACACAGTGCAGATCCCGAGTACTCAGAGTTGGGATCCTGTTGCAGGGAGGGCGCCGAACGATCTGACCTCCGATGTACATGCGATGCGCTACGGCAGCAACACCGCGCTGGCAGAAGCGGTAAAGGATGCGATGCGCCGAGAAGGAATCGTCGATCAGCCAGTGATGCTGGTCGGGTTCAGCCTCGGGGGCATCACCGCCGGGGCGATCGCGGCTGATCCTGATGGCTTCAACGTGCAGCAAGTCGTGACAGCGGGTTCCCCCGTCGGTGCCATGCGGATTCCGGACACCACGCACGTTACTTCGTTCGAGTCCACCAGCGATCCGGTCGCGGCCCTTGACGGTACGCTCAATCCCGCCCGTCCCTCCTGGCAGACGATCCGCGGGGATGCGCCAATCAAAGCAGATGAGGACATACCGATGGCTTCCGTAGTCGACGCGCATGATGCAAACCGGTACGCGGTCATGGCTCAACAGCAGGGACGGGTGAACGCATCGGATGACATTGCCAAGTTCCTCGGAACGGATGGGACGAAGGTGTCGATGAACGACTGGGAAGCGTGGCGCATCCCGTGACGGTGTTGAGCAGGTTGACGATCGTGACGGCCGGGGTCCTGATTCTCGTGGGATGTGCTGGCTGCAGTACGCCCCAGCTCGGAGAGGAACCGAACGTGTCGCAGACTTCAGCTCCGACATCCTCTGGGCAGACGCTCGCGGAAGCTCGTGCGCAGCTGCAGGAGCGCAGCGGGCTAACAGACACGTCGATCACTGTCAACGAGACGATGTCAGGTTTCCAGGAACATCGTCGGCTGTGGCTTGAAGCGTCGACGACGAGCACCTCGGAGGACGAGCAGCGAACCCTCGTGGAGTACATGTTCGCTCTCGGTTGGTCTGTCAATGATGTCGATGCCGATCAAGGCGTCAGCGTCCGTGTTCACACGCAGCCCCAGGTGACGATCGGCGCGCTCTTGAAGGATTGGGAAGGACTGCAGTACCGGTCGACCTCCGATTCCTTCCGGGAGTTGGTGGTTGCTTCTCGAAAGGTCCTCGAGCGTCAACTCGGGCAGTGGCCGGGAGCAGTACCGTCCCGATGACGTCGAGATCCGATGGGGCGTCACTCCGGAAAACGGTGATGCATCCAGCGAGAACGTCTCGACGGCAGACAGGAGTCGAGGCCGACGGTTGAGATCAGAGGGGGCCGCGGTGAAGACGGTCCGGAGGACGGCGTGGACGCTCATCGCAGTGCTGGCACTCATGGCGTCGTCCGGCTGTGGTCGGACAGGAACCGTGCCGTGGGACCGTTCGTCGAGCAGACCGAGCAGCTCCACCGGTCAGTCGCTCGAACAAGCGCAGGAACGATTGGCATCGATCGACGGTCTGACCGACGCGTCGATCACACAGGGGGACACGTTGTCGGGGCTGAACAAGCGCCACGAGGTATCCATCGAAGGATCGGTGCACGACAGCGCAGCCGTTCCCGGGATCATCGAGCGCGTGGCCCGGCTCGGTTGGTCAGTCGGCGACGTCGAGCCTGACACAGGAGTGTTCATCCGTCTCCGGACGAAGCCGCAGCTGGTGATCGGGGAGGTCGCCGAGCAGCAGGGCTGGTCGGGGAGCGCCTACGCCACTTCGACGGAGGAGCTGAAGGAGCTCGTCTTGATCCCGAGCGATGCGCTCGAGGATCACTTCGGGCGGTGGCCAGGAGGATCTCGCTGATGTCGTTCGTCTTCGTGCAGCTTCGTGGGGCTGACGCGGTCCCGCTACTCGACCCCGTCGCCCGGGCCGGTGTGACTGGCAGCCAGACTGCCGAGCAGCGCCAGGGCGTGCGCCGACGCCGACCCCGGTTCGGCGTGGTGCACGACGAGCAGCTGTCCGTCCGTCCCACCGACGCCGAGCTTCTCGCGTCGGAGCTCGAGGTCGCCGACCTCGGGGTGCCACATCCGCACCGCGGCCCCGCTCGGCGCGCGGACGTCGTGTCGCGCCCAGAGCCGCCGGAACGCCTCGCTGCCGAGCGAGAGCTCCCCGACGAGCCGCACCACCGAGGGATCGTCGACGTCCGGGCCGATCGAGGCCCGGAAGGCCGCGACCATCCCGGCCATCTGCCGCTCCCAGTCGGGGTACCGCGCAGTCGCCGCCGGGTCGAGGAACATCGTGCGCAGCCGGTTCTCGCCCGCGCGGATCCCCGGGTCGAGTTCGGTCGCGAGGGCGTTCGCGGCGAGGACGTCGAAGGCGCGGTCCTCGACGAACGCCGGGAGGCCGACGACCTCGAGGAACTGCAGCGTCCCCGTCGGGACCCGGCCCCGGCCCAGGGTCGACCGCTGCGCGCGGGCGGTCGGACGGACGCAGGCGAGGGCGAGCAGGTACGCGGTCGCCGCATCGTCGAGCCCGAACACGCTTGCCACGGCCTCGAGCACCTGGGGCGACGGGTTCCGGTCGCGCCCCTGCTCGAGTCGCAGGTAGTAGTCGGCGCTGATCCCGGCGAGCGTCGCGACCTCCTCCCGGCGGAGCCCCGGTGTCCGACGCGGGCCGGTCACGCGGATGCCGACGTCCTCCGGGCGGACGAGTTCGCGTCGAGCCCGGAGGTACTCGCCGAGGCGCCGGTCGTCGGTCATGCCTCGATCGTACGAGCGTCGCCGGTGGTGATCCTGGTCCCCGTGGTCCCAGGGTCGACGCGGACCTGGGCAGCGCGGTGCGCACCGACGAGGGTGGAGACATGACGAACGACACGCTCCCCGGTGGCAGCTACCGACTCGCAGACGACCTCGACCTGACCCGCCTCGGCTACGGCGCGATGCAGCTCGCGGGTCCCGGGGTCTTCGGACCGCCCGCCGACCACGACGAGGCGGTCCGGGTCCTCCGCACGGTCGTCGACCTCGGCATCACGCACATCGACACGTCGGACTTCTACGGCCCGCACGTGACCAACGAACTCATCCGCGAGGCGCTGTCGCCCTACCCGGAGGACCTGCGGATCGTGACGAAGGTGGGTGCCCGGCGTGACGAGCAGGGCGGCTGGCCGCACGCCCGGTCCCCGCAGGAACTCGTCGAGCAGGTGCACGACAACCTGCGGCACCTGGGCGTCGACCGGCTCGACGTCGTCAACCTGCGCATGGGCGGATTCGACGCCCCCGAGCCCGGTTCGATCGCACCGCAGGTCGAGGCGCTCGCGGCGCTCCAGCAGCAGGGGCTGATCCGGCACGTCGGGCTGTCGACCGTCGACGCCGACCAACTCGCCGAGGCGCAGGCGATCACGCCGATCGTCTGCGTCCAGAACATGTACAACGTCGCCCGGCGCGAGGACGACGCCCTCGTGGACCTGACGGCGGCGAAGGGCATCGCGTACGTGCCCTACTTCCCGCTCGGCGGGTTCACGCCGTTGCAGTCGGGTGCCCTCGACGCCGTGGCCTCGCGGCTCGGGGTGTCCCGCCTGACCGTCGCCCTGTCGTGGCTGCTGCAGCGCTCGCCGAACATCCTGCTCATCCCGGGGACGTCCTCGGTCGCACACCTGCGGGACAACGTCGCCTCCGCCGGTTTCGTGCTGCCCGAGGACGCCGTGGCCGAGCTCGACGCCATCGGTTCGGCACCGGACCCGACTGCGTGACCGGACGACCGTGCGGGGACGGCTGCCACACTCGGCACCCGTCCGCGCACGGACGGTCGGGGAAGCGGCTGGCGCGCGGGCAGGACCGGGGAGCGAGGAGCATCGTCGAGGCATGACGAACGACACGCTCCCCGGCGGCACGTACGACCTCGGCGACCTCGAGGTCACCCGGTTCGGGTACGGCGCCATGCAGCTCGCCGGACCGCAGGTGTTCGGGCCGCCGGCCGACCGGGACGAGGCCGTGCGCGTGCTCCGCACGGCGGTCGAGCTCGGCATCACCCACATCGACACGGCGGACTTCTACGGCCCGCACGTCACGAACGAGATCATCCGCGAAGCACTGCACCCGTACGCGGACGACCTGCACATCGTGACGAAGGTCGGGTCGCGGCGGAACGCGAAGGGGCAGTGGCCGCCGGCGCGGAAGCCCGAGCAGCTGGTCGAGGACGTGCACGCGAACCTCGAGCGGCTCGGGCTCGAGCAGCTCGACGTCGTGAACCTCCGGGTGGGCGGGTTCGACGCCCCGGAGGCCGGGAGCATCGCTCCGCAGTTCGAAGCGCTCGCAGAACTCCGCCGGCAGGGGCTGATCCGGCACCTCGGCCTGTCGACCGTCACCGCCGCGCAGCTCCTCGAGGCGCTCCGGATCGCGCCCGTCGTCTGCGTGCAGAACATGTACAACGTGGCGCAGCGGGCGGACGACGACCTGGTCGACCTGACCGCGGCTGAGGGGATCGCCTTCGTGCCCTACTTCCCGCTCGGCGGCTTCTCGCCGATCCAGTCCGGCGCGCTCGACGCCGTCGCCGAGCGTCTGGGGGAGTCGCAGCTGTCGGTGGCGCTCGCGTGGCTGCTGCAGCGCTCGCCGAACATCCTGCTGATCCCCGGGACGTCGTCGGTGGAGCACCTCCGCGCGAACGTCGCCGGCGCAGGCATCACCCTGCCGTCGGACGCACTCGCCGAACTCGACGCGATCGCCGCAGCCTGACCGCCAGAGCCCGACTGCCAGAGCCCGACCGCCGGAGCCCGACCGGCCGAGCCCGGCCGACCGAGCCCGGTGTCAGGCGACCGTGGCGAGCGCGAACGGCAGCACGGCGTCCGCCCCCGCCCGCCGGAGCTCCCGCCCCGCGACCGTCACCGTCCACCGGCTGTCCACCAGGTCGTCCACGAGAAGCACCGGCCCCTCGTGCGCCTGCAGCGCCGCCGCGAGCTCGGGGTCGACCACGAAGGTGTCCCAGACCCCGGCCAACCGGTACGCGCTGTTCGTCGCACCGTCCCCGCGCGGCTCGCCCCCGCTCCGCCCGAGCGTGCCGAGGAACCGCAGGCGACCGATCGTCGACAGCGCCTGCGCGAGCGACGCCACGAGCTCCGGCCGCGACCGCGACGACATCGCGACCACACCGGTCGGCCGCTCGGCCCACGGCCAGTCCTTGAGCGCCCGGACGCACCCGTCGACGAGCGCCTTCGACACGGGCCCGTCCGGTGTCGACGGCGCGAAGAGCGTGCGCAGGGGGCCGCCCCACCCGAGGTCCGTCAGCCGGGCGATGGCCCGACCCGGCTCCACGAGGTCGCCTGCTGGGATCCGCCCCTTCACCGGGACGCCGAGCGCCGACATGCCCGACGGCCACTGGGCGCGCGGTGTGACCTCGACCCCGACCCGGTCGAGGGCGGCGGCAGCACCGGAGGTGTCGGAGTCCGAGACCGCGGTCGGGTACCAGACGCCGGCGCAGTTGTCGCACCGACCGCACGGCTCGGCCGACGGGTCGTCGAGGTCCTGCTGCAGCAGCTGCATCCGGCACGCCGTGGTCGACTCGTACGCGAGCATCGAGGACGCCTCCGCTGCACGGGCGGCCGCGACGCGCTCGTACCGGGCGGCGTCGTACTGCCACGGCTCGCCGGTGGACACCCAGCCCCCGGCGACGCGGCGGACGGCTCCGTCGACGTCGAGCACCTTGAGCAGGAGTTCGAGCGTGGACCGCTTGACGTCGACCAGCCCCTCGAGCGCGACGGTGGACATCGCGGTGTCGGTGGACAGGGCGTCGAGCACCGCGGCGGCGCGGGACTCGGTCGGCATGGACGCGCTGGCGAAGTACTGCCAGATCTCCTGGTCCTCGCGCCCGGGCAGGAGCAGGACGTCGGCGTTGTCGGTCGCACGTCCAGCGCGACCGATCTGCTGGTAGTACGCCACGGGGGAGGACGGCGCCCCGACGTGCACGACGAACCCGAGGTCCGGCTTGTCGAAGCCCATCCCGAGGGCGCTGGTCGCGACGAGGGCCTTGAGCTCGTTGGCCTTGAGCTGCTGCTCGAGCTGCTCGCGCTCCTCGTTGTCGGTGCGCCCCGTGTACGCACGGACGGCGTACCCGTTCTCGCGCAGGAGCCGCGCGATGTCCTCGGCCCCGGAGACCGTGAGCGTGTAGACGATCCCGCTCCCGGGCAGCTCGGCGAGGTGCGCGAGCAACCACCCGAGCCGCTGTCGGGCGTCCGGCAGCGTCAGGACCCCGAGCCGGAGCGACGCACGGGCGAGCGACCCTCGGATGGTGAACACCGGGTCGGCAGGACCCGCGGTGAGCTGCTCGGCGACGTCCTCGACCACGCGCTCGTTCGCGGTGGCGGTCGTGGCGAGGACGGGCACCCCGTGCGGCAGCGACCGGATGAGCTCCGCGAGCCGTCGGTAGTCCGGCCGGAAGTCGTGGCCCCAGTCCGAGATGCAGTGCGCCTCGTCCACCACGAGCATCCCCATCCGCGCCACGAGTGTCGGGAGCTGCTCGTCGCGGAACCGCGGGTTGTTGAGCCGCTCCGGCGACACGAGGAGCACGTCGACCTCGTCCCGGGCGAGGGCGGCCTGCGTGTCCGCCCACTCGTGCGCGTTCGCGGAGTTGATCGACACCGCGCGCACCCCGGCCCGGGCGGCCGCGGCGACCTGGTCGCGCATGAGCGCCAGCAGGGGCGACACGAGCACGGTCGGCCCACCGCCCCGCCGCCGGAGCAGCAGCGTGGCGAGGAAGTACACGGCGGACTTGCCCCACCCGGTGCGCTGTACGACGAGCGCACGCTGCCGGTGCTCGACCAGGGCCGAGATCGCCTCGAGCTGGCCGGGGTGGAAGTCCGCGTCCGGCCGGCCGGTCAGGGCGACGAGGGCCTCCTGTGCCTCGGCGGCGATCGCGGCGGACGGCTGCGCGGTGGTCGTGTCCATGCCCCCATGCTGTCAGCACCGACCGACGGAACCGGCCCCGATCCTCCCGGCTGTGGACAACCCGGCGACGCGACCCGCTACTGGTAGGTGATGAGCGACGGCGTCGGCGTCACGTCCGCCATCGTCTGCTCCGGGGTGAGCATGGGCGTGTCCTCGTCGATGAAGTTCTTCCAGCCCCAGTGCACCCCCGCCGGCGCGTCCTGGTGGAGCGCCTTCCACGTCGCCTGCTTGTCCGGCTGCGACCCCTGCCCGTCGACGTGCACGAGCAGGTCGAGCTCGGGGTGAAGGGTCAGCGACGCCCGGTCCTGGATCATCGACAGCCGGAACTGGTGCAGGACCAGGGCCTTCGGCGGCAGGTCGTGCTGGCGGACGAGTCCGGCGAGCCACGACGACACCCGGTCGACCTCGTCCGCCGAGACGCTCCCGATCTGCCGGAGCGGCACCTGGTCCGGCCCGAGCCGCCACTCCGGGTCGAGCGCGAGCCACACGTTCGGCTCCCGCAGCAACGACTCGTACCGCTTCGCCTGCGACAGGAAGTCCGAGCGCCCGGGCTGCAGGTCGAGCACCACGGGCATCCCCGCCCGCCGCGCGGCGTCGACGTACGGTTGCAGCGTCGCGACCGGGAGCTCGCGCGAGTAGTCCCCGTCCGCGCCGGGGTCGCCGGCCGCGACGGTCGCGATGACCTCGAGCGCGGGCGAGACCGGCTCGTCGCCGAGGCCGTCGTACGACGCCGCGAGCTGCTCCGCCCGCTGCACCGTCGCCGTCGGGTCCTGCTCACCGAGGACCCCGAGCACCGGCGCGCCCGGTGCCCCGTACAGCGCCGTCCAGCGGTGCCCGTCGAACGGCCGCTGCCCGCCGTGCGGCAGTTGCCAACCACCCTGCGCGGCCCGCACCGTCCACCCCGGGTCCGACAAAGCGCGGAACGTCGCACCGGCGAACACCGTCGGGTGCCCCGCGCGCTCGTGCAGCGTCGACACGACGTCCGGCGCCGCCGCGGGGTCGGTCACCCCCGCGGGCAGCACGACCACGTGCGCGCCGGCCGCCTCCGCCGTCGCCACGGCGGGCGCGTCCGACCGGCGGTCCGCCACGACGACGGTCGCCGGACGGGAGGCACGCCCCACCGCCGCAGCGTCGCCCGCGTCCGGTGCGTCCCGCTCCGGCACGTCGGTGTCGACCGACACGTCGCCCTCGGCCTGGTACCAGTCCGCGCCGAGCCGCTCGAGCTCCGCGGCGACGGCCGCGTCGCCCCGCGAGGAGCCGTCGTCCTCCGCAGCCGAACCCTTCGAGGACGGCGCCACCAGCAGCGGCACGTTCGCCCGACGGGCGGCGCTCGTCGCCGTGGCGACCGCACGCTCGTCGCCCGCGGGCGCCACGACCGCGCCCCGTGCGTGCGCGAAGAGGGCGCGGCTCACCTGGACGGACCGGGTCGTGGGGTCATCGGACGCCGCGACCCGCACGGCGTCGGCGGCGGGACGGGTCAGCTCGGTCGCCGTCCGGTCTGCTGCGTCCGCCGTGCACCCGGCGGCACCGAGCAGGAGCCCGGAGACGACGAGTGCGAGCAGGGGACGGAGGGGACGACCGGAACGCATCGGGCCACCCTAACGGGGGCCACGCGCGCGACCTGGACGTCCGGTCAGCGCTCGGTTCAGAGGTGGAAGCCGGCGCGCTCCAGGTCGGCGAGGAACGCCGCCGCGAGCTGCTGCTGCCCGGCGACCGTCGGGTGCTCGCTGTCGTCCTGCAGCCAGTCGGCGTGCCCGGCGATCGGCTGGCCGACGTCGATGTACGTCCCACCGACGGTCGCGAGCGCCTGCTGCAGGTCGGTGCTGCTCTGCGCCACCTCGTCCGGGACGTCGCCCGGCTGGTCCCACAGCGTGCTGAACCCGACGATCTTCGCGTCGGGCAGCGCCTGGTGCAGCTGCGTCACGGTCTGCATCGTGGCCGTCGCGAGGGCGGTCGGGTCCTCGCCGAGGTCGTTGTCCGACGACTGGATCACCACGAGCTCGGGCTTCGCGGACACGGCGCCCTGGATCAGCCCCGCATAGTCCGTTCCGCAGTCGCCGACGGAGATGAACCCGGCGCCGCTGCACGAGTCGTTCGCCACGACCGCGCCGGTCTGCTCGCCGATGAGGGACGGCCATGCGTCCGCGGAGTCGTCGAGCCCGTAGCCGGCCATGATCGAGTCGCCGATCGTCACGACGTCGCTGTCCACCGTGAAGGACGGCGGGGTCGGCGTGGGCGACGCGCTCGGGGTCGGGCTGGCGGAGGCGGTGGCGCGGGCGGCGGAGGCGACGGACTCGTGTCCCACGGCGGCGTGCCAACCGAGGACGCCGACGCCGGCGACGACCGCGACGAGCGCAGCGGCGAGGAGCGGACGGGTCGAGGGCATGCGTTCGACTGTAGGTCGCCGGAGCGGTCGCTGTCCGGTCTCTGTGCCGACTGCTGGACGCTTCATGGCTGGGGCATGGGGAGCGCGACCTGGGAAGCCGACAGGTGTCGTCTCGTAGACAGGGTGCATGCAGGCCCCGCCGGACGACCAGCCCACCATCGGACCGGTCCCGGCTCCCGCCGTGCACTGCATGACGCTGAACCTGCGGCGGCGCGTCCTGCGACCGCCGACCCACCCGGACGCGTGGGAGCGGCGCCGGGACGCCGTGGTCGCGCTCGTCACCTCCGAAGCGCCCACCGTCCTGGCCGTCCAGGAGGCGCTGCCCACGCAGACCGCGGACCTCACGTCGCGTCTCGGGTCGCGTTGGGAACCCGTCGTCGTCGGCCGCGGCGCGCGCGGGGGCGGCGAGGCCGTCGGCCTGCTGCTCGATCAGGAGCGGGTCCGGGTCGTCGAGCGGCGCACCTGGGCGCTCTCCCGCACGCCGTCGCGACCCGGGTCGCGTTCGTGGGCGACCGCGTTCCCGCGGCACGCCGTCGGTGCGGTCCTCGAGGACCGCACGACCGGCACCGTGTTCCTCGCCGTCGCGACGCACCTCGACGTCGCGTCCCCGTGGGCGCGCCTGCGGCAGGCGGAGCTCCTCGGCCGGATCGTTCGCCAGCGTGGCCTGCCGGCCGTCGTGATGGCGGACTGGAACTGCCCTGCGGGCTCCGGGCCGTGGCGAGCCCTGGCGGAGGCGGGGGTCGTCGACAGCGTGCCCCGTGCCTCCCGGCTGGTCGGCGAGGAGTGGGGGACGTACCCGCACTACCGGAGTCCGCGTGTCGGGGGCCGGCGCATCGACGGGGTGCTCGTGACCGAGGACGCCGTCGTCGAGCGGGCAGCCGTGTCCGTGCGCAGGCCCGGCGGGGTCTGGCCGTCCGACCACGCGGCCGTGCACGCCGTCGTGCGGTGGGCGTCGTGATCGCGACGCTCGGACCGACGTTCCTGCGGCCGCGCTTCACCGTCGCCGACGTGGTGCGGCTCGCGACGCTCGTCAGCGTGCCGGTCGCCGCCGTCGGGTGGGGGAGCACCTCGTTCGCGGTGATGGCCCTCGCGCTGTTCGGCGTCGTCGTGCCGCGCGCACTCGGGCTGCGGCCCGCGTTCGACCTGGCCGTCTGCCTGCTCGTGCTGCTCGCGGGGTGGTCGAGCGCGCTCGAGTGGTACACGTCGGTGTTCCTGTGGGACAAGGTCGTGCACGTCGTGCTGACCGGGCTCCTGGCGGCGCTGCTCGCGGTGATCGCCGCCGACCTGCAGCTCGTGCCGCACGCCCCGGATGCGGGCCGGGTGGCCGTGGCGCTCCTGGTGTTCTGCGCGGGGCTCGCGATCGGGGCCGTGTGGGAGATGTGCGAGTGGCTCGGGCACAACTACGTCGACTCGGCGATCTTCGTCGGCTACGACGACACGATCGGGGACCTGGCGGCGGACGGGCTCGGCGGGCTGCTCGTCGGGTTCGCGCTGCCGTGGCTGGCGGCGTCGCGGGAGGTCGTCCGGCGGCGGTGACGGTGGGGTGCCGTGGGTGGTGGGCCTCGGCGGGACGCGTGGTGGGCTTCGGTGCGACGCGCCGTGGCGCGGAGGGGGTCCGGCGTCCGCTATGCTTGACGGGCTGCTCGCGCTCCGGTCGGACGCGGCGGTGGGTCCCACTCGGGGGTCCGGGTCCGTCAGGACTCACGGGCTGTGGCGCAGCTTGGTAGCGCACTTGACTGGGGGTCAAGGGGTCGCAGGTTCAAATCCTGTCAGCCCGACCGAGAAGCCCCGACGGAACGCAGGTTCCGTCGGGGCTTTCGTCGTGTGCGCTGCGGCCGCGGCCCCCGAGTCCTTCGTTGTTCGCAGGAAGATGTGGTTCGGTTCCGTCTCCTCCGTGGAGCCGACCACGCGACCGCGGTGGCTCGCTCGTTCGGCTGCGCCGTCAGCGCTTCGTGAGGTTCGCGACCAGGCGGTCGATCGAGTCCCGCCACTCGGTCGTCCCGGTCTCGGCCCACAGCTCGGCGAGTTCGCCGTCGGGGTGCGCGGCGATCGCCACTGCACGGAGCGCCCGGTCCGCGAGACGGCGGCTCGGTCTGCGTGCGCGGCCGACGAAGTCCTGGATGTCCTCGGTGTACGCGTCGGTCTGCGACGGTCGACCGAGTCCGTGCGCGACGACCTCTGCCGCAGCCACGGCGACGGCGGCGTCGTCACTGTCGAGTCCTTCTCCGGCTCGCTCTGCTCGGGCGAGGGCCCGCTTGACGACCGTCCACCGCTGCTGACCGTCGAGTTCCGCGACGAAGTCGGCCGCGTCGTCGTTCCCGACCGGTTCTGCGCTCCACGTCCCCACGGGCCCAGCGTAGGACGACAACCGTGCAGAGGGGCCATCCGGGCCGAGGGTCACCGCTCCGCGCGGGTCGTGGGACGATCGCTCCCATGACGAACGCTGCACAGGACGCGTGGCCGGAACTGACCGACATGCTCGCTGCTGCACCGACGGCACAGGTCCTGCCGGGCGGGTCGAGCGAGGACCTCGACTCCCTCGGTCTCACGGAGCGGTCGTTCCTCGGCGCGCTGGTGGCGCACACCGGCGGTGTCACTGTGGACCACGGCTGGCTCCGGCTGCTCGGCGGACCAGGTTCAGGCCTCGCGTCCGTCGTCGACGCCAACGACCGGTCCTCCGGGTTCTGCGTCGTCGCGTTCGACGTCCTCGGTGGGGTGTTCGCACTCGACGGCGGTGCGCTCGGCGCAGGTGACGGCAGCGTGCACTACTTCGCGCCGGACAGCCTCGAGTGGGAGGACCTCGAGATCCCGCACAGCCAGTTCCTGGCGGCGATGCTCTCCGATGCGATCGGCCAGTTCTCCGAGCCGTTCCGGTGGAACGGGTGGCGCGAGGAGGTCGCTGCACTCACGCTGGACCGCGGCATGTCGCTGTACCCGCCGCTGTTCACGGCGGAGGGCAAGGACCCAGAGCGCAGCAGTCGACGGGACGTGCCCATGACGGAGCTCGTCGGCGATCGCTGGCCCGTTGGCTGAGCCGAGGGCGCGTCGGCTCATGGCCGGAGGTGCTCGTGTGGAGCGAGCTGCCCGAGCGGCCGACCACAGGGCGGACGGGAGGCACGGTGCCAGCTGGCACCGCGCCTCCCGTCCGCCCTGTGCCGTCGCTGGCCGAGGCCGACGCGGTGTCACCCAGCCGTGAGCGCCTCGCCGTCGAACACGCAGATCACCACGCCGAAGATGGTCGCGAGGAGCGCCGGGAGCAGGCCGAGCGCACCGATGCACAGGGCGACCCACCCGACGCGGTGCCCCGCCACCCAGCCCCGGACGACGCCTCGGTACCCGAGGCCGATGACGACGAGCGCGCTCGGCAGCGCCGTGATGCCGATGAGCCCGACGAGGAACTCTGCTCGCGCGACCGGTACGGGAGGGTCGTCCAGCGGATGCCGCGGCACCGCGGTGCTGGCGAGGTCCGCCGCAGACACACTGTTCGCGACCGACAGCGCGAGTGCCATCGCTGCTGACCAGACCAGCACGAGGGCCAGCGCGAACCAGCCGGCGGACGTCCGTCCCGCCCCGGCCGGACCGCTCGCCTGCATCGGGTCGCGCTGGTGCCACAGGTGATCGGTCACGCCGCGAGGATACGGGCTCGCCTCCGGGGCCTCCGGCTCCAGAGCGGTCACCATTGTGTACTATCTGCGTGTGCACGTAGACAAGCAACCCTGCGGATTGAGCCCGGAGTCCGAGTACGTCGAGCTCGCCGCCGAGGTGTTCGCGATGCTCGCCGACGCCACCCGCGTGAAGATCATCCTCGCGCTGCGCGGCGCCGGGGAGCTGTCCGTCACCCGGTTGGCCGAGGTCGTCGACAAGAGCGCCGCCGGGGTGTCGCAGCACCTGGCCAAGCTCCGTCTCGCGCGGATGGTGTCCACACGTCGCGACGGGACCACGGTCTACTACCGCCTGACCGACGAGCACGCATCGGAGCTGGTGGTCGACGCCGTGAAGCAGGCCGAGCACGTCGTCGGGTCCGCGCACCACCACCGTGGAGAGCGGGGGAGCGCATGAGCGGGCACGACCGCACGGTGGCCCACGCCGGACACGACCACGATCACGATCACGACCACGACCACGGTGGGGACGGCCACTCGCATCCGCACGGCGGGGTGAAGGGGTTCCTCCACGACCTGTTCGTCCCGCACGCGCACGACTCCGCGGACTCGATCGACGACGCGATGGAGGCCAGCACCGCCGGCGTCCGCGCCCTGAAGACCAGCCTGTTCGTCCTCCTCGCCACCACGGTCCTGCAGGCGGTGATCGTCGCGTTCACCGGATCGATCGCGCTGCTCGCCGACACGATCCACAACTTCGCCGACGCCCTGACCGCGGTGCCGCTGTGGATCGCGTTCGTCGTCGGCCGGCGGGCCGCGAACCGCCGCTACACCTACGGCTACGGCCGCGCGGAAGACCTCGCGGGCATGTTCATCGTGTTCGTCGTCGCTCTCTCTGCCGTCGTCGCAGGGTGGCAGGCCATCGACCGGTTCATCACCCCGCGACCGATCGAGAACCCGTGGCTGCTCGTCGCCGCCGGTCTCATCGGCTTCGCCGGCAACGAAGCGGTCGCGATCTACCGCATCCGCGTCGGCCGGAAGATCGGCTCAGCCGCTCTGGTCGCCGACGGGGTGCACGCTCGTCTCGACGGGTTCACGTCACTGTCGGTCGTCCTCGGCGCGATCGGCGTGCTCCTCGGGTTCCCGATCGCCGACCCGATCATCGGCCTGCTCATCGCCGTCTCGATCATGGTGCTCCTCTGGGGGACCGTGAAGTCGATCGGTGCCCGGCTCATGGACGCCATCGATCCCGCGCTCCTCGGCAGGGCAGAGCACGCGCTGGAGCACACTCCCGGTGTCGAAGCCGTCCGGGACATCAGGCTGCGCTGGGTCGGGCACCGGCTCACCGGGTCCGCCACCGTCGAGGTCACGGCGTCCTCCCTGCACGACGCCGAGCACATCGCGGAGCACGCTGCCGAACACGTGCACGAGGTGATGGGCAACGTCGACGAGTTCACCGTCACGCCCGCCGTCCACGTGCAGCACCGGTGACCATGATCTGACGGTGGGTTGCCGCAGCCCGCGGTCGTGCCGCACCATGGGAGCGCGCGCCCGATCCGTCCGCTCGGAAGACTGATGCTCACCACCACCGCCTCCCCGCGTCGCCGGCTGCTGCTGCAGACCACGGCGACGCTCGCACTCCTGCTGCTGGTCGGGTTCACGGTCCTGATGCACTCGATGGCCGGGCACACCGCGGCCCACGAGCACTCGACGGCTGCTCCGATGGCCACCGCCGAGCACGGCCACGTCGCGACCGCCGAGCACGGCGAGCACGCGGCGCCCCAGACCGCGATGATGACCGTCCTCGCCGACGCCGGCTGCGACGGTGGCCTGTGCGCA
Source organism: Curtobacterium citreum (assembly GCF_006715175.1). Taxonomy (NCBI): domain Bacteria; kingdom Bacillati; phylum Actinomycetota; class Actinomycetes; order Micrococcales; family Microbacteriaceae; genus Curtobacterium; species Curtobacterium citreum. The sequence continues at coordinate 1,406,430 of NZ_VFMQ01000001.1, forward strand.
CTGATGTGCTCCCTGATGGGGATGGCCTGCGCGCTGACGATCACGCTGTTCACGTGGGTGCTGCTGCGCGCACGGACCGGCGGCGTCCTCGCACTGCTGTCGCGGCTGCTCGCGCTGGCCGGCCGGCAGCCACGCCGCATGGCGGCACTGAGACCACCGTCACCCACGGCGTTGCAGGTCATCCGGATCTGATCCGCCCTGCGGGACCCCACCCGCGGAGGGTGGCTCCCGCGTGCCCGGATCCGGGAGGCGTCCGCCTGCCCGGAACACCTGACGCATCCACGGGAACGGAAGACCATGCACACCACCACGACCACACGCACCTTCGCGATCGCCGCCGCGCTGACCCTGGGCCTCACCCTCGCCGGGTGCTCCACCAGCAACACCCGCTCCGAGGCCGGTTCGTCCTCGTCGTCGACGCCGGCCGCGTCGGCGCACGACGACCATGACGTGACGTTCGCGCAGATGATGCTGCCGCACCACGAGCAGGCCGTCGAGATGAGCGACATGCTCCTCGCGAAGGGTGACGGCGTCGATCCGGACGTCGCTGCCCTCGCGGAGCAGATCAAGACCGAACAGTCGCCGGAGATCGAGCAGCTCACCAGCTGGCTCCGGGCATGGGGTGCGCCCACCGCGTCGAAGCACTCCGGGACGGGGTACGCCATGTCCGGGACGATGTCCGATTCCGACATGACCGACCTCGACCAGGCGTCTGCGCAGGACGCCGGGAAGCTGTTCCTCGAGCAGATGATCCAGCACCACGAGGGCGCCGTCGAGATGGCGAAGGCCGAGGTCGACGAGGGCCGGAACGCCGAGGCGGTCGCGATGGCGAGGTCGATCGTGTCGAGTCAGACCGAGCAGATCACCCGGATGCAGGACATGCTCGCGGCGATGTGATCCCGGCGTGGATCGCGGCGGGCCGACCGGCACGCCGTGATCCACGCCGTCCCGTCATCGCCCGAAGAGCCGAGCGAAGATCCCGCCGCCGGACTGCTGCCGTTCGTGGCCCGCGCAACGGTCCTGTCGTGGCACCCCGCGCATCACCTGGTCGACGTGCTGCCCGCACCCCGCCCACGTCGTCTTCCCGCACGTCCTGCAGGTCACCTGTCGGCACATCGTCACTCCATCCGTCTCGACGTGGTCGCGAGCGCGACCACTTGCAGGAATATACCCCCGGGGGTATCTTTCTCGACATGAGGACGATCATCATCGGTGGTGTGGCGGCGGGCATGAGCACCGCGACGAGGCTCCGACGCCTCGACGAGGCCCGGCAGATCACGGTGTCCGAGCGGGGCACGCACGTGTCGTTCGCCAACTGCGGCCTGCCGTACCACGTGGGTGGGGTGATCCCGGAGCGGTCGTCGCTGCTGCTCCAGTCGCCGGAGTCGCTGGCCAGCAGGTTCGCCCTCGACGTCTGCGTGCGCCACGAGGTGGTCTCGATCGACCCGACGGCACGGACCGTCACGGTCCGTGACCTCACGACGGGCGCCGAGCGGATCGAGGCGTACGACGAGCTGGTGCTCGCGACCGGCGCCACGGCCTCGCCGGGTCCGTCTGCGGAGCACGTCCCCACGCACACGCTCCGGAGCGTCGAGGACGTCGACCGTATCCTCGCGGTCCTCGAGCAGGCGGGGCCCGAACCCCGAGTGGTCGTCGTCGGCGCCGGGTTCGTCGGGCTCGAGGCCGTCGAGAACCTCCGTGCGCGCGGTGCGCAGGTGACCCTGGTCTCCCGCGGCCGACAGGTGCTGTCGCCGCTCGACCCCGAGATGGCCGCGCCGGTCCTGCGCACCCTCCGGCGTGCCGGCGTCGACGTCAGGCTCGGGGCGACGGTCACCGGGGCAGAGCCGGGGCGCGTCCACCTCAGCGACGGCAGGAGCATCGACACGGTGCTCGTCGTCGAGGCCAGTGGTGTCCGGCCGGACCGCTCGCTCGCCGACGCCGCGGGCATCGCCGTCGGTCCGACCGGCGGGATCGCGGTCGACGGACGCCACCGTACCTCGCAGCCGCACGTCTGGGCGGTCGGCGACGGCGTCGAGAAACTGGATCAGCTCGACGGTGCTCCCACCCTGGTGACGATGGCCGGACTCGCGAACCGGCACGGCCGCGCCGCCGCGGACGACATCGCCGGTACCGAACCCGAGGACGCCGTCCCCGCCCTCGGCACCGCGATCCTGGGCCTGCTCGGGACGACGCTCGCGCTCGTGGGCTGGAGTGAACGCCGACTCGTCGCGGCGGGACGGCCCCACCGCGTCGTGCACACACACCCGGCATCGCACGCCGCCTACTACCCGGGCGCGGAGTCCATGGCGATGAAGCTCCTCGTCGACCCGGCGACCGATCGGATCCTCGGTGCGCAGATCGTCGGTGGCGAAGGGGTCGACAAGCGGATCGACGTGATCGCCGTGGCGATGGCCGCAGGACTGACCGCGACGGCGCTGTCCCAGCTCGAGCTGGCGTACGCACCCCAGTACGGATCCGCGAAGGACCCGGTCAACATGCTCGGCTACGTCGCGGAGAACACCGCCACCGGTGCCACCCGCACCGTGCAGTGGCACGAACTCGCCGCCGCGCGGGACGACGGTGTGGTGCTGGTCGACGTCCGCAGCCCCGCCGAGCACGCCGCCGGCGCGATCCCAGGCTCGGTGAACCTCCCGCTCGACGAGCTCCGCCTCCGTCTCGGAGAACTCCCCGACGGGCCCGTCGTCGTGCACTGCCAGGTCGGCCAGCGCGGCCACACCGCCGCCCGACTCCTCACGCAGCTCGGGTACGACGTCCGCAACCTCGACGGTGGCTACGCGACCTGGACCGCGGGAACCGCCGCCGCCTGACCCGACGTGCTCCCGACCGCCACGCACCAGACTGGAGAGACCATGCAGCAGATCACCGTCGACCAACTCGCCGCGACACCCGGCGCGCACGTCATCGATGTCCGGGAACCGGACGAGTACCGCGCCGGCCACGTGCCCGGCGCCGCGAACATCCCCCTCGCGCAGCTCGGCGACCGCCTCGGTGAGATCCCGACCGGTGCGCCGGTCCACGTCGTCTGCCAGTCCGGTGGCCGCAGTGCCCGGGCCACCGAGGTGCTGACCGCAGCCGGGTTCGCCGCGGTCGACGTCGCCGGCGGCACCGCTTCCTGGCGGGCAGCAGGACACCCGGTGGACGTGGCATGAGCGGCGCGGACCGTTCCCTGCACGACGGGGCCGCCGTCCGGAAGGTCGCGAACCGGCTCAAGCGCGCCCAGGGCCAGCTCGCGGCGGTCATCGCCGCGGTGGAGGGCGGCGGCGACTGCCGCGACGTCGTGACCCAGCTCGCCGCGGTCAGCAGCGCCATCGACCGCGCCGGCTTCGCGATCATCTCCACCGCCATGCGTGAGTGCATCACGGATGCGCCGGAGGCAGGCGGGCAGGAAACCCCCGAGCGGCTGACCGTCGACGAACTCGAGAAGCTCTTCCTCACCCTCGCCTGACGGGCGTCCGCCCCGACGTGGCCACGGACGGACGGGAGGCACGGTGTCAGCCGGCACCGTGCCTCTCGTCCGGTGGTGGTGGGATCACCACCAACGCGAGCCAGCAGGCGGCCGCTCGACGGCGCGGCGCGCGGCGCCGCTCGGGACCGCTACCGACTGCGGAGGATGCCGAGGAACTCGTCGGCCATGGCCAGGTGCTGTTCCAGCCGAGCGCGCCGCTCCTCGGTGTCGCGGACGTACTCGTCGAGCTGTGTCCGGAGACGAGCCCGCTCGGTGGCGTCCGCGGTGACCGCGAGCGCGTCGACGACCGCGAGGAGATCGGCCATCTGGTCGAGCGTGAATCCGAGGGGCTTCATGCGTCGGATGATGAGCAGGCGCGCGAGGTCGGTCTCCGTGTAGAGGCGGAAGCCTCCCTCGGTGCGGCCGGACGGGCGCAGGAGCCCGACCTCGTCGTAGTGGCGGATCGTGCGGTTCGACAGGCCGGTGCGGTCGGCGAGCTCGCCGATGTGCATCGTCGTCGGTGCCGGGTCGTCCGTCATCGTGCGTGCCTTCCCCTGGCCGTGGTGCGTCCTGGAGAGCGTAGTGCCCGGCGGCGCGCAGCACCCCCTTGCGCAGCAACCCTTCCGTCGCGGTAAGGTTGGGACGTTCCAACCTTTCCGCAACGGAAGAGTCGGGACCGGTCGGACGCTCCGACGCCGCCGGCCCTGCGCGATGACGCGCCCCACGAACAGCTCTCGCGGGCGCAGCGCCCGCACCCCTCATCCGAAGGAGAACCGTGACGACCGTCACGCAGTCCGTGCCCGTCCAGGCACATCCGAGTCCCACCGTCCTGTCCGCACTGCGGAACCCGAAGATCCTGCTCCGCGAGGTCCTCGCCGGCCTCGTCGTCGCCCTCGCCCTGATCCCTGAGGCGATCTCGTTCTCGATCATCGCCGGCGTCGACCCCCGCGTCGGGCTGTTCTCGGCGTTCGTGATGGCTGTCGTCATCTCGTTCGTCGGCGGCCGCGCAGCAATGATCACCGGTGCCACCGGAGCCATCGCCCTCGTCGTCGCCCCGTGATGAAGGAGCACGGCCTCGACCACCTGATAGCGACCGTCCTCCTCGGCGGGATCTTCCAGCTCGTCCTCGGCGGGCTCGGTGCGGCGAAGCTGATGCGGTTCGTGCCCCGGTCCGTGATGGTCGGGTTCGTCAACGCGCTCGCGATCCTGATCTTCACCGCGCAGCTGCCGAACATCATCGGCGTCTCCTGGCTGGTCTGGCCGATCGCCGCCGCCGGCATCGCGATCATCGTCCTGCTGCCGCGACTCACGAAGGCCATCCCCGCACCCCTGGTCGCGATCGTCGTCCTGACCCTGGTCACCGTGTTCGCGTCGATCGCCGTCCCGACCGTCGGCGACGAGGGCAAGCTGCCCGACAGCCTCCCGACGCTCTTCATCCCGAACGTCCCGGTGAACCTCGAGACGCTCACGATCATCGCCCCCTACGCACTCGCCATGGCCCTCGTCGGGCTGCTCGAGTCGCTGATGACCGCGAAGCTCGTCGACGAGGTCACCGACACCAGCTCCCGCAAGACCCGTGAGGCCCTCGGGCAGGGTGTCGCGAACATCGCCTCCGGCCTGTTCGGCGGGATGGGCGGCTGCGCGATGATCGGCCAGACGATGATCAACGTCGAGGCCTCCGGCGCCCGCACCCGCATCTCGACGTTCCTGTCCGGCGTGTTCCTGCTCGTCCTCGTGGTCGGGCTCGGTGACGTCGTCGCGATCATCCCGATGGCAGCCCTCGTCGCCGTCATGGTGATGGTCTCCGTCGGCACCTTCGACTGGCACAGCATCACGCCCTCCACCCTCAAGCGGATGCCCGTCGGCGAGACGATCGTGATGGTCCTCACCGTCGTGATCGTCGTCGCCACCGACAACCTCGCCATCGGCGTCATCATCGGTGTCATCGCCGCGATGATCGTCTTCGCCCGCCGCGTCTCCCACTTCACCAACGTCTCGCGGAGCATCGAGACGCTCCCGAACGGTGAACAGCACGCGCTCTACGCGGTCGAGGGTGAGCTGTTCTTCGCCTCCTCCAACGACCTCACCACCCAGTTCGACTACTCCGGCGACCCCGAGCTCGTGATCATCGACATGACGAAGTCGCACGTGTGGGACGCCTCCACCGTCGCCGCGCTCGACTCGATCGAGACGAAGTACCACCAGCACGGCAAGCGGGTCGAGATCCGCGGCATGAACGACGCCAGCCAGGCCTTCCACGGTCGCCTCGCCGGGAACCTCGGCTCGGGTCACTGAACTCACAGACCTCCGCCCGGCCCCACCTCTAGGGCACCGACTGAACGGGCGGAGCAGCGAGGCCGGTTCCTGATCCGCCGGCCTCGCGGCGGGCGCCGTCGCGTCGTCGACCGGCGGTGCTCGCACACGATCCCTCGCGAGGAGCCAGCAGTGACGAGACCACCGACCATCCACGACGTCGCCGCCGCGGCGCACGTGTCCCACCAGACCGTGTCCCGCGTCCTCAACGGCGCGACCAACGTCCGACCCACCACGAGGGCTCGCGTCCAGCAGGCGGTCCACGCGCTCGGGTACGTGCGCGACGACCATGCTGCGGCACTCGCACGCCGACGGCGGATCCACGCGGCCGACGACGCGCTCGCGTGGGTGTGCGACGGGCTCGACGCCCCGCAGCAGCACGACGACGCCTCCGCTGAGCAGCGCCGTTGATCGAGGCGCGCGGGTCCCTGTGTCACGAGCTTGTCGAGCTCTCACATGAAAGCATTGCAATCGATGCATGTGTCGAGTTCAATGGCACCACGCCGTCGTCACACACACAGGAGGACCCCATGGCAGGCACCGAGACCCACGCCGAGCACACCATCGCCGAACACCAGCACGCGGCTGACTGCGGCCACGAAGCCGTCCAGCACGACGACCATGTCGACTACCTGCACGACGGTCACAAGCACGCCGAGCACGACGGACACTACGACGAGCACTGAGCCGGTTCCAGCACGGGCGCTCTCCCGGCCGGGAGGGCGCCCGTGCTGTGGCGACGCATGTCCGCGGACTACTGTTTCCGTGTGACACCCCGAGCGAACCTCGAACCTGCGGCCGAGCTCTTCAAGGTCCTGTCGTCAGCGTCGCGACTGCACCTGCTGTGCCTGCTCCGGGACCACCCGACGACGGTCGGGGGCCTCGCGGAGGCCGCTGGGCTCTCGCAGCCCCTCGTGTCCCAGCACCTCCGGACGCTCCGGGCTGCCGGGCTGGTCGCGGTGGTCCGACACGGTCGCGAGGCGGAGTACTCCCTGGCCGACGCGCACGTCGCACACATCGTGGCGGATGCCGTGACGCACACCCTCGAGGAGCACGTTCCGCTCTCGTGACCGGGGTCGGGGAGCAGCCAGCGACAGGACCCACGAGCGGTTCTCCCGGTCACCGCGCACCGGCGCGTCCGGTCCGCACGGGGGTCGGTGCGGACCGCTCATCGAGCGCGCCGCCGCCGGTGTCGCACGGTGAGAACGAGGCCACCGGCGCCGAGGAGCACTGCGGCGGCGATCGTGCCCGCACCGACGGAGGCGCCGGTGAAGGCGAGTCCGCGGGCGCGGGACCCGCTGGTCCCGGTGGGACTCGATCCGTCGCCGCTCAGCGCGCCGGGTGACCGGTCGGCTCCGCCCGCCGGACCACCGCCGCTCGACCCGCCGCTCGACCCGCCGCTCGACCCGCCGCTCGACCCGCCGCTCGACCCGCCGCTCGACCCGCCGCTCCCCGGCGTACCGCCTGGGTCGGCGCGGACGTGCTCGGTGGTCACGACCGCGGCCGTGACGTCCGCTCCGAGCCCGGCCACGTCGGTGAACCGCAGTGCGCGGACCGACAGGGACCGGGGGCCGGTCTGCTGGTCGTTCAGGACGAAGGTCCCGGTGCCGCCCGGGACCGTGATCCTCGTCCCGGCCGCCACGGCGCCGGCGGCGACACGGGTCCCGGCCACCGACCCGCCGGCGGTGGTGACGACGGTGGCGGACGGCGTGACGACGACGTGGACGTCGCGGAGGTCGACGGCTGCCCGTGTCCCGGGGTAGAGGACCAGGTGTGCCAGGCGGGCCTCGCCGCGGTCCCGCGTCGAGTGCACCTCGGCGTCGCTGGCGCTGACCTGCCCGAGGGTGCCGTCGCCGACGACCGCGGTCGTGGAGTCGGTGGCCGCTGTCCCGGCCGCGGGGCCCACGAGGGGCCGCGGAGAGACGTCGCTCGGGCCGGTCGTCCGGACACCGTACGCCGACCACGTTCCGACTCCGCCCTCACCAGGAGTGGCGGTCGGAGTCGACGTGGGGGTCGGGGTGGGCGTCGGGATGGTCCCACCGCTGTGCTGCGCCGGGATCGACACGACGCCGAGGCGGACGTCGGGGTACTCGCCGGTGAGGTCGCGGTAGTGCAGCGCGGTGAGGGTCACGCTGCCGTCGTCGTGTCGGACGCGCTCCCCGAAGTCGATGCGCACGCGCGGGGTGCCGCCCGGGGCGAGACCCGTGTAGACGTCGGTGGAGGTGTTGACCCAGATGCCGTTCGCGAACACCGCGTCGGCGGTGTCGTCGAAAGTCACGGTCATCGCGCCCGACGTGTCGACGTGTGCGTGCAGCCCGGCGATCCGCAGCGCTGTCCACCGGTACTCCGCGAGCGGGTCGGTAGGTGCTCCCGGGAGCTGCTGGAAGGACGACACCGCGACGTCCGAGCCGCCCGCGTCGTCGGACGAGACGGTGACCCCCGTCGCGACGGAGGGTGAGCCGTCCGATGCCCGTGCCGTGGCGACGGTCCGTGTTCCGGTGCCGCGGACGGCGGGCTGCCCGTCGATCAGGACCGTGCCGTCCGGCGCGGTGACCGTCACGCCGCTGACGGACCGGCCGGCCGCTGTTCCGGATCCGCCGGGCGCTCCGGACCCACCGCCCGGTGTCGGTGTCGGTGTCGGTGTCGGCCAGGCTGCGGCACCGGCGCAGGTCACCGACCCGGCCCTGATCCGCCAGATCTCCGACGCGCCGGCCTCGGCCTCGATGCGGAGCCCGACCGTGGTGCTGGACCCGTCACCGTCCGTCGTGGTGCTGCCGACGAGGACCTTCGTCGCGCCGTACACCGACGGCGGCAGATCGGTGCTCCATCCGAGGTGACCGCTGGCGGCGGCGGTGACGTCGGTCCCGCCGATCGCGAGGTGGCCGAACGTCACGGTCTGTTCGCCGTCGGGGCTGCAGGTGGCGCGCAGGTCGGTGAAGGTGACCGCGGGCCGGTCCCGGAGTGTGAAGGTCCCCGAAGCGATGGTCGCTTCCGCGCCGTCTGGCCCAGCGCTGACGTGCAGGCCGGACGTCCGGGTGGTGTTCAGCTTGAGGACGTCACCGGTGCCGGCTGCGTCCGCCGTCGCCGCGGGTCCGTCGTGCCAGGCGGCGGTCGGGGTCGGGTCGATCAAGGAGCCGCCGTCGATGTCGACCACCTCGACGCCGGCTGCCCGGGCGAGCGGCGCGCTGTCCGCGGCGATCGCGGGGACGGTCACGCCGATGCCGAGGAGCCCGGCGACGACGATGCCGACGACGACGGCGATGCGGTCGCTGCGGTTCGCGCGACGATGCGTCATCCGGCTCACCGTCCGGCCTCCGTCGCACCGAACCGCTCGATGAATGCGCGTCCGTCCGGGACGCCGAGGCCGGTGACGTCGTCCCAGCCAGGACCCGACTGCAGACTCTGCGGTCGTGTGTCCCACATCGCGATCGTCTCCGGCCAGAGTGCGCCGGCGTCGGGGCCGCGCGGCGACCACGTCGCGGCGGAGGTCGGGCGGACGTCGCGGAGTGCCGCGGTGCCGCGGAGCGCGAAGAGCGCGGGGCTCGCGAGGCCGATGCGACGTCCGGTGACGGCCTTCGACATGGCGACCATCGACGCGACCATCGGCGTCGCGAGGCTCGTGCCCCCGTGCGCCGCGTACTCCGTCCGCCCGTGGTGCGGTCCGTAGGTCACGAACCCGGTGTCGGGATCGGCGATCGAGGCGACGTCCGGGACGAGGCGCCCGGTGCCGCCGCGACGGATGTCGTCCCGCTGCCAGGTGGGTCGGGCGGAGGTGCCGGACTCGCCACCGCCGGCGCCGTAGGCGAACCCGGGCGGGATCACGGCGCCGTTCCGGGCGAAGCGGGTCTGCGTCTCCCATCCGGCCTCGACCGCGACGGAGCCGTCCGCAGCGAGGCCGGTGCTCGTGCCCCCGACGGCGGTCACGTACGGGCTGGAGGCAGGCGAGGCGACGGAGGCCCCTGCACCGTGGTCACCCGCGTCGCTGTAGTCGCCGTCGTTGCCGGAGGACGCGAACACCGAGATGCCCTGGCTCGCGGCCTCCACCAGCACCCTGTTCAGGAGGGCGCGGTCGTCCGCGGTGTCCAGCTGTTCGGTCGACCCGAAGGACAGGCTGATGACGTCGGCGTGGCCGTCCTCGACGACGTCGAGGATGCGCGAGTACATGGCGGTCGTCCCGCAGTCGGCCGCGCCCCAGTAGTCGACGGTGGCGTCCGGCGCCATGGCGTGCACCGCCTGGACGTCCAGGTGCTGCTCCTCGGTCCAGGCCTCCGGGCCGCCGCAGCGGTCCACGTCGGGGGCGTCCGGGGCGTGGTTCCGGTACTGCCCCGCGGTGAAGGGCTGTGTTCCGGTCGCCCGGGCGTAGGTGTCGGTGTCCTGCTCCACGTCGGGGTCGTCGAACGCCGCCACGATCGCGATGCGCGCACCGCGACCGGTGACGTCCGCGGGCAGGTGGTGGACCTCGCGCAGCTGCGCCGGCCCGTAGCCGCACAGTGCGTTCGACCGGTGATCGACGACGACCGAGGCGGGCCAGTCGGTCGTGACCTTCTCGCCCCAGTAGGCCGCGCAGGTCCCGTCGTCCGCGAGGACGTGGCCCCGCACGGTCGGGGAGGTGCCCCTCGCGACCTCGGTCGGGCGGATGGTGTCCGCGACCACGACCCCGGCGATGCCCGTCACTGCTGCGAGCTCGCGAGGGACCGACAGCGGGCGCTCCGGTGCGGTCACGACGGTGCCCTGTGCGGTGCGGTACCGGGCGAAGGTGGTGTGGAACGCGTCGGCGACCTGGTCGACCGGACCCTCGACCGGGATCGACGCCGCGGCGGGGCGCACGGGTGCCGCGTGCAGTCCGTGGTCCTGCAGCCACCCGCGGATCGACGGGGCTCCGGCGAGCCGATCGGGAGCCAGGAGGACCGAGAACGAGACGGAGCCGGTGCGGGCCGTGCCGGTGCGTTGCACGCCCGCGGGCCAGTGGGGAACGGACCCGGCGAGCGGCCGGAGGGGAGCGTCCGGCGGGACGGGGTGGAGCGCGAGGGCTCCGGTGAGCACGGCGGTGACGGCCAGTGCTCCGAGGACGAGGGGTGGGCGCATGGGGTCCACTTCTGGGGAGACGGAGGAGAACGGGGAACGCGGCTGGCTGCCGCGTACCGAACTGTAGCGCCTGTTGAGAATCGTTATCAACAAGCGCTCGGGTGGTCTGCCCGCACCCTGCCGGGGGCCCGGTGCCCGACGGCTACCGCGCGGCAGCGCCCGCCAGGCCTCGAGCGCGGTCGAAGGCCGCCGCGTGCTCCGTGCGGAGGATCGACCAGCCTCGGGTGGTGTCGATCGACCGCGGTCCGTCGACCGGTGCCGCGAACCCGTGCTGCACCCGGGGGACCGGCTCCCCGGGCAGGTGGAGCTCCTGCGTGAAGCCCCCGGTGTCCGGCGCGAACCCGAGGACGTGCGTCGCGACGTCGTCGCTCCAGTCGGTCGACGGCAACGACGTGAACTGCACCCGCCTCGGCGGGTCCAGGGGGAGCGTCGCGGACACGTAGCAGCCGTGGTGGTCCTCGCCCGGCGACAGGATCGTGTAGGTCCCGCCCTCGCGGTAGACCAGCAGGGCCTCGGCGAACGGCTTGGCGTGGAACATCGCCGTGTAGCGGAGGGCTTGTGCATACACGGGGGCGCCGAGGCGCAGGGAGATGGTCGGTCCGGACAGGGTCCGCTCCTTTCCTGGTGCGCGTCGCGGGTCCGCGACGTCGCCTCCAGTCTGCCCCGCCAGACGATCGTCTGGTGCGGTCGTCCGCACCAGTCACGACCGTCACCACCCGTCGGACGGGAGGCACGGTGCCAGCCGGCACCGTGCCTCCCGTCCGTCGGTGGGAACCCGGGTCAGCGCGCCAGCAGGCGGGCGGTCCACCCTGCCAGCGCGGCGACCGCCGCGCGTGACAGGACGGCGTCCGGGACCATGCTCGTGGAGCCGTGGAAGGCACCCGGCCAGACGTGCAGCTCTGCGTCGACCCCGGCGGCCCAGAGGGCGCTCGCGTACGCGACGGTCTCGTCGCGGAACACCTCCGCGCTCCCGCAGTCCAGGTACGTCGGCGGCAGCCCGGACAGGTCCGTCGCACGTGCCGGCGCGGCCGACGGATCGACGGCGTCGGTCCCGCGGCGCTCGCCGAGGTACGCGCCCCACGCGACGTGCATCATCTGTCGGTCGGCGACGCCGACCCCGTCGAACTGGCGGCCGGACACCGTGTCGTCGCGGTCGTCGAGCATGGGGGAGACGAGGACCTGCGCCGCCACCGCCGGACCCTGCCGGTCGCGGGCGAGCAGGGTGACGCCTGCTGCCAGCCCGCCACCGGCGCTCTGCCCGGCGACGACGATCCGCGTCGGGTCGACGCCGAGCTCGACGGCGTGCTCCGCGAGCCAGACGAGGCCGGCGTAGGCGTCCTCGACCGGGTAGGGGTCCGGGTGCTCGGGGGCCAGCCGGTAGTCGACGCTCACCAGGACGACGTCGTGGTCGCGGAGGAGCCAGTCGTCGAACGAGTCCAGGTTCCCGAGGTGGTGGCCGAACATCATGCCGCCGCCGTGGATCGAGTAGACGGCGGGGACGGGGCCGGTCGAGTCGGTGCGCCGGATGACGGCGAGGTCGATCGGGTCGCCGAGGTGGCCCGGCACGGTGACGCTCCGCCGGTGGTAGCCGAGTTCGTGCAGGTGGGCGTCGAGCACGGCCTCTGGGACCTCGAGGGCACGCATGCGGGGGAGCGCCTCGGGCGTGAGGGGCATCGGACCCCGGGCCTGCACGGCGGTGAGGAACACGGCGAGCTCCGGGTCGAACGGCGGGCGGACGGTGGACTCAGACATCGGTGGACTCCTGGTCGGTGTGGTGGGACGGGGTGACGGGCGGGTGGGCGGCCGGATCGGCTGCGGGTCGGCCCGTGGCCGGCCTGGCGGCTGGTTGGTCGTCGGCCTGCTCGGTGGCCGGCCCGGCGGCGGATGCGTGCTGGCGGGCGCGGAGCATCCCGGCCGCCACGAGTGCGGCGGCGACCACGGTGAGGGCGACGCCGGCGACGGACAGTGCACCGCCGACCGCCGCACGGTGGGCCGCGTCGAGGTGCGCGGCGGCGACGGCCCCGGGGACGAGCGCCGCCAGGACGGTCCCCGCGACGGCGACCCCCGCGGCGGTCGCGACCTCGCTCGCGGTGTCGACGAGCGCGGCACCGACCGAGGTGCGGTCCGCGGGGAGCCCGGCGAGGACCTCGGCCCCGGCGACCGCGCCGACGACCCGCATGCCCGCTGCGACGAGCACGAGCGCCACGACGACCACGGGGTAGCCGAGCGGTGTCGCGGCGAGGGAGACGGCGAGCCCGAGCACCACCGCGGCCGAGCTCGTCCAGGCTGCCGTGCGCAGGCCGACCCGACGGACGAACGGCCCGACGAACCGTCCGCTCACGAGCAGGACGACGACCTGCGGCAGGGTCCCGATCGCGGCGAGGGCGGGCGGCCACCCCCACACGACCTGCAGCTGCAGGGTCACGGTCCACGAGAGCCCGGCGGTCGCGAGCCCAGCGGCGGCCTTGTAGAGCAGTCCGCTCGCGACGAGCGGACGCGCGACGAGCCGGAGGTCGAGCAGCGGGGCGGCGGCGGTCCGCTGTCGCACGACGAAGGCGGTCGCTGCGGCGAGCGTCGCGGCGATCGCCCACCACGTGAGCGGTCCGCCGCCTGGTCCGCCGGCCTGCCCGCCGGTTGCTCCGCCGGCCGCGACCGCGATGGTGGGCGTGACGAGGACCCCGGCCGCGGTGGCCGTGCCGAGGACCGCACCGAGGACGTCGACCGGGTCCCGCCGCAGGTCCGACCGCCGGTCGGCGACGATCCCTGCCCGGATCCCGACGAACGCGACCACGGCGACGGGCGCGTTCGCGACGAGCAGGACCTGCCACGGGGCCACGGCGAGGACGAGGCCGCCCACCGTCGGTCCGGCTGCGAGCCCGACCAGGCCCGCGGTGGAGATCACGGTGAGCGCTCGGACGCGCAGGTCCTCGGCGTCGAACAGGCGGAACGCGAGGGCCATCGCACCCGGCGTGGTCATCGCCGCGGCGACGCCCGTGAGCGCGCGGACGACGATCAGCCCCTCGACCGAGGTCACGGCGAGTGTCGCGACGCTCACCCCGGCGAGCAGGACGAGTCCGACGAGCATGACCCGGCGGCGACCGAACCGGTCGGCGACGGCGCCGAACAGGAGCATCAGGCCGCCGAACGCCAACGAGTACGCGCCGGAGACCCACTGCAGCGCGGGCGTCGATGCGCCGAGGTCGCGCCCGATGGTCGGCAGGGCCACGGTGAGGACCGAGTTGTCGAGCATCTCGAACAGGAACACGGCGGACAGCCCCGCCAGGGCGATCCAGGCGTTCCGCAGACGTTGCGGTGACCCCGGACGGATGATCGGTACGGACACGGGCGCACTCCTTCGATGAAGAAGTGGCGACTCCCACGAGTCACGTACGCGCTGCCGCCGATCGGGACCGGAGGCTTTTTCCCTCTGGCGCCGACGGTAGCGCAGACCGGTCGAGCGCGCTAGTGGACGTCACACGGCGTCACCGTCGGACACACATCGACACGTCCCTTCCGCGGGGCGACCGACGCTGCCACGGTTCCGGCATGGCGTACATCTGCTTGCTCCTCTCGGGAGCCGCCCTCCTGGTCAACGGCCTCACCCTGCTCGGACGGGTGCCCGGTCGTGACAGCGGCGTGTTCAACGTCCTCGTCGGCGGCCTTCAACTCGTCCTGTGCACGGCCGTCGCCGTCACGGCGGACGGCTCGCTGCCGGCCCTGCTCGCGATCGCGGGCACCTTCCTGTTCGGCCTGACCTACCTGTACGTCGGACTCGACGCCCTGACCGGGCTCGGGTCGGCCGGACTCGGTTGGTTCTGCGGGCTCGTGGCTGGCGTCGCCGTGGTGTTCGCCGTGACGAACGCCACGGTCGACCCCGTCCTCGCCGTCCTCTGGGCGACGTGGGCCGGGCTCTGGTCGCTCTTCTTCGTGCTGCTCGCGCTCGGCCGGCCGATCGGTCGGTACACCGCGTGGGCGCTGGTCCTCGCCAGCCAGACGACCACCACCGTCCCGGCGCTGCTCGGGCTGTCCGGGAACTGGCCGACCGGGCCCGTCTGGACCGCTGCGGCAGCCCTCGTCGCCGTCGCCGTCTTCGGCGGGGCCGCCGTCCTGGCGCGCCGCCCCCACCGGTCGGGGTCCGCGTCAGACCAAGCGCAGACCGCGACCCCCGCCGTCGCCTGACCGACGCGACACCGCCAGGACCGTCACCCCAGACCCGTCACACCAGCCCGAGGAGCCACCATGACCACCACCACCACCACCACCGCCACGACCACCGCCACGACCGCACCGACCACCACCCCCGACGACGAGACCCTCGCCGCCCGCTTCCGCCCGATCTTCGACCGCATCGCCGCCGGCGCGAGCGCCCGCGAGCAGGAGCACCGCCTGCCGCACGACGAGATCCGCGAGCTCGCCGCCGCGGGCTTCGGCGCCCTCCGCGTCCCCGTCGAGTTCGGCGGCGCCGGCGCGACCCTGCCGCAGACCTTCCGGCTGCTCACGGAGCTCGCCGCCGCGGACAGCAACATCCCGCAGGCGCTCCGCGGCCACTTCGCCCTCGTCGAGGACCGCCTGGTCGCCCGCTCCGGCGAGCGTGACGCGTGGCTCGAGCGGTTCGGCCGGGGCGAGATCGCCGGCAACTCCTGGACCGAGGTCGGCGCCGTGCAGATCGGCGACGTCATCACGAAGGTCACGCCGCAGCCGGACGGCACCTTCCGCATCAGCGGGCAGAAGTACTACTCGACCGGCAGCATCTTCGCCGACTGGATCGACACGTACGCCGAGCGCACCGACACCGGGGAGCGGGTCATCGCCATCGTCGACGCGCACCAGCCCGGGGTCACGCACGCCGATGACTGGGACGGCTTCGGGCAGCGCACGACCGGGTCCGGTACGAGCACCTTCACCGACGCGGTCGTCGCGGCCGACGCGGTGATCCCCTTCGACGACCGCTTCAGGTACCAGACCGCGTACTACCAAGCGGTGCTCCTCACGGTCCTCGCCGGATCGGTGCTCGCCGCCGAGCGCGAAGTCGCGCTGCAGGTACGGAACCGGAACCGGGTGTTCTCGCACGGCAACGCCGACACGTTCGCGACGGACCCGCAGATCCTGCAGGTCGTCGGCGAGGTCTCCGCCGCCGGCTTCGCCGCGTCCGCGATCGTCGACCGCGCCGCCGAGGCGCTGCAGACGGCGTACGAGGGCGCCGCCCTCGACGAGACCGAGGACGAGCGCCGGAACGACCGCGCGGAGCTCGCGACCGCGCAGGCGCAGGTCGCGCTCACGACCCTCGCGACCACCGCGACGTCCCACCTCTTCGACGCGCTCGCCGCGTCGGGCGTGAGCACGTCGAAGAACCTCGACCGGCACTGGCGGAACGCCCGCACCGCGGGGAGCCACAACCCGTGGGTCTTCAAGGCCCGCATCGTCGGCGACCACGCCGTCAACGGCGTGGAACCGCCTCGGGTCTGGGCGATCGGCGCGACCCGGTCCCGCTGACGTCACGGGCCGGCTCGCGTCGAGCGCGACCCACCATCGGACGGGAGGCCCGTGGCGGCGCCGCAACGGGCCTCCCGTCCGGCTCCTGGTCGCGATCGCGACCACCCGCGTGTCGGAGGCCGCCCCGTATCCTGACCGGGGCCCGCTGATCCGGTGCCCGGGAGGAACTGCCATGAGCATGGAAGGCGCGGCCTGGAGCTCGCTCTACAAGATCTCGTCCGCGAAGGAGGGCACGCGGGGGATCTCGCGCGCCTCCGTGAAGCGGATCATGACCTTCGCGGTGCCCTACCGGACCCAGCTCGTCGTGTTCATCGCCCTCTCGGTGGTCGGTGCGTTCCTGGCCGTCGCGACCCCGGTCCTCGCGGGCAACGTCGTCGACGTCATCGTCGCCCGCGGTGCCGTCGGCACGATCGTGTGGCTCGCCGTCGTCATCGCCCTGGTGGCCGTCGCGGACGCGGCGGTGTCGCTGCTGACCCGCTGGTACTCGGCGCGGATCGGCGAGGGCGTCATCCTCGACCTCCGCACCGCGGTCTTCAACCACGTGCAGAAGATGCCGATCGCGTTCTTCACCCGGACCCGCACGGGCGCGTTGGTCAGCCGGCTCAACAACGACGTGATCGGCGCGCAGCAGGCGTTCAGCGGCACGCTCTCGGGCGTCGTGACGAACCTCGTGGCGTTGATCCTCACCCTGACCGTGATGCTCAGCACGTCGTGGCTCGTCACCGTGCTCGCGATCGTCATGCTCCCGCTGTTCCTCGTCCCCGCGCGTCGGATGGGCGGACGCCTCGCCGCCCTGCGTCGCGAGGCGGCCGACCACAACTCGGCGATGAGCACGCAGATGACGGAGCGGTTCTCGGCGCCCGGCGCCACCCTCGTCAAGCTGTTCGGCCGACCCGACGAAGAAGCCGAAGAATTCCGCGTCCGCGCCGCGCGGGTGCGGGACATCGGCGTCCGCACGGCGATGCTGCAGTTCGTCTTCTTCACGGCGCTCATGCTCGTGTCCGCGCTGGCCCTGGCGCTCGTGTACGGCCTCGGCGGCACGCTCGCGCTCGGCGGGCAGCTCGACACGGGCGAGGTCGTGACGCTCGCGCTCCTGCTCACCCGCCTGTACGCGCCGCTGACGAGCCTGGCGAACGCCCGGGTCGAGGTGATGAGCGCCGTGGTGAGCTTCGAGCGCGTCTTCGAGGTGCTCGACCTCGACCCGCTGATCAAGGAGCGCCCGGACGCCGTCACGGTGCCGGACGGCCCGGTCTCGGTCGAGTTCGACGACGTCCGGTTCGGCTACCCGTCCGCCGACAAGGTCTCGCTGGCCTCCCTGGAAGAGGTCGCGACGCTCGACACCCGTGGCGGCGACGAGGTCCTGCACGGCCTGTCCTTCCGGATCGAGCCCGGGCAGACCGTCGCCCTCGTCGGCACCTCGGGCGCCGGCAAGTCGACCGTCGCCCAGCTGCTCTCCCGCCTGTACGACGTCGACGGCGGTGCGGTGCGTCTCGCCGGCACCGACGTCCGCGACGTCACGTTCGCGTCGATGCGCCACACGCTCGGCATGGTGACGCAGGACGGGCACCTGTTCCACGAGACGATCCTCGCGAACCTGCGGCTCGCCCGACCCGAGGCCACCCTCGACGAGGTCTGGGACGCCGTCCGCCGGGCCCGGCTCGAGCCCCTCATCCGCTCGCTGCCCGACCAGCTCGACACCATGGTGGGGGAGCGCGGCTACCGGCTGTCCGGCGGGGAGCGCCAGCGGATGACGATCGCCCGGCTCCTCCTCGCACAGCCGCGCGTGGTCATCCTCGACGAGGCGACGGCGGCGCTCGACTCCACGTCCGAGGCAGCGGTGCAGGCGGCGCTGAGCGAGGCACTCGAGGGTCGCACGGCGATGGTCATCGCGCACCGGCTCTCGACCATCCGCAGCGCCGACCAGATCCTGGTGGTCGAGGACGGGTCGATCGTCGAGCGCGGGACGCACGACGAGCTCCTGGCCGCTGGCGGCCGGTACGAGGAGCTGCACCGCACCCAGTTCGCGGTCCAGCAGGCCGTCGCGGCCGAGGCCGAAGCGGCGCTGAGCGAGCGTTAGCCAGGCCCGACCGAACCGGGCCGCCCGAGCTGCTCGAGCGGGTTGCGGGCGAGCTTCTCGACGACCCCGCCGTCCACCAGGCGCCGGGCCGCCGTCGTCGGCTTCCTCGCCGCCTGGTCGACCACGCACGCGCCGAACTCGGCGGCGAAGTCGCCGCGCGGGTACGCCGTGAGCACCTCGCGCAGGAACGCCTCGGGGAGCACGTCCGGTTCGGCGCCGGACACGTCGAGCCCGGTCGCCCGTTCGAGCAGGTGTCCCTCGACGTCGAGTCCCACGTCGACCGACGGCCAGTTGTGCCGGACGACGACGTCGAGCACCCGGTGACGGCGCTCGGCGTCCCACCCCGCCCCGGTCGTGAGAGCGACCGCGACGTGGCCGCCAGCGTGCTCGTACGAGATCGCGTGTGCGTCGAACTCGGGCACGGTCCCGACGTCGTGCAGGACCGCGGCGACCCAGAGCAGTTCGTGGTCGACGCCGACGATGCCGTCGTGCACCGCGAACGCCTCCGCCCAGTACCAGGAGCGGATCCCGTGCGCCGTGATCGCGGGCGGCTGGTACTCCTCGGCGAGGACCCGGGCGGCGCGGGCGGCAGCGGTGTCGGGGACGACGAAGTCTGCGATGCGCATGACGCGATCCTGGCACGGGGGCGCGACGGCACGGCGCCCGATGACGCGGCGTCACGGCGTCCGACGGCGCGACGCGCTTTCCGGCGGACGGTCGCGACCGCGGTCCGATCGACGCACGCCCACGGACGCGTTGCGCACGGCAACGCCGCTCTGAGCGTCGATCGGGGGACAGGGACGCCCCGGAACGACGGCTTCCTGGGCGTCTCCTCGGAACGAAACGGGGGACGTGACGATCCTCGGATGCAGTCCGTCCCACTCGTGAACAGCATCCGCTGGGAACACCCGGCGGACACCTCGGAAGGAGCACACACATGGCTGACACCACCAACCTCACCACCGCCCGTCCCGCCGCCGGCACCGGAAACGTCTCGGGCAAGACCCACATCGAGGACACCGTCGTCGAGAAGGTCGCCGGCATCGCCGCCCGCGAGGTCAACGGCGTCCACTCGCTCGGCAACGGTGCCGCCCGCGCCATCGGTGCGATCCGCGATGCCATCGGCCAGCGCGACCACGGCCAGGGCGTCAAGGTCGAGGTCGGCGAGAAGCAGGTCGCCGCCGACGTCGTCATCGTCGCCGAGTACCCGGTCCCGCTGCAGCAGGTCGCGGACGGCGTCCGTTCGTCCGTGAGCCGCGCCCTGACCCAGATCGTCGGCATGGACGTCGTCGAGGTCAACGTGACCGTCCAGGACGTCCACATCCCGGGTGACGACGACGACAACGAGGACAAGAAGGAGTCGCGCGTTGAGTAACACACTCGTCGGCGCCCTGATCGGCGCCATCCTGGCCGTCGTGGCCCTGCAGTTCGGTTTCTGGGGCTTCGTCCTGGTCATCGTCTTCGGTCTCGTGGGAGCCCTCGTGGCTGCCCTGGTGACCGGCAAGATCGACCGCGGCGCCCTGACCGACGTGCTGACCGGACGCCGGAGCTCCCGGTGAACGCCGGCCCGGAAGGCGTCCACACGAGCGCCGTCCCGGGCCGGGTCGAGATCACCGCCCGAGCCCTGACGACCCTCGCCCGTGCCGCGTCCGCGGAGCGCCTCGGCGTCCCCGCCAAGCGACTGCGCATCGACGTCGGCGACCACGCCGGCAGCCTCGCACTCGACGTGACGGGGCCGATCCGCGAGCAGCCGGACATCCTGTCCGCCGCCTCGCGGGCAGCCGATGCCATCAAGGCGCGGGTGTCGGAGTTGTCGGGGCGGCAGGTGGGCAGTGCCCACATCGAACTGACCGGGATCGTGCGTGAGCACGAGGACCGGGTCCGGTAACAGGAGGAACTGATGAGCAGCACTTCTTCGCTCGAGCGGCGCCTGCGCCGCCGGAGCGTGCACCGGTCCCGGTCCACCGCGGTCGCGATCACCCTGATCGTCACCGTCCTGGTCGCGGCGTGGATCGGTGTCGAAGCGGTCCTGAAGGCCATCGGCCAGCGCCCCCTGCTGGCCGACCCGCAGACCATCGTCGACGCCGCCCTGCAGCCCGACGCCGCGTTCACGACCATCGCCGAGGTGACCGCCGCCGTCCTCGTGATCGCCGGGATCGTCCTGATCGTCCTGGCCCTGGGGCCCGGCCGGCAGCCCCGCTCGGTCGTGGACCACGACCGGGGCGCGGTCGTGATCGACACGAGGATCCTGGCCTCGACCGCCGCGAACGCGGCCGCCCTCGCCGCCGGCGTCCCCGAGTCCAACGCATCCGCGTCGGCACGTGGGCACCGCACCGAGGTGCGGGTGGTGCCCCTGTCCGGCATCCCCGTCGACACCCACGTCGTCCAGCAAGCCGTCCAGGACCGTCTCGGCCGGCTCGGCGGCAAGCACGGCACCCACGTGAAGGTGCACGTGGAGCAGAAGGGAACGCTGGCATGACCACCACCAACCGCACCCTGAACCGCATCATCCTGCTGCTGCTGGGCCTGGTCGCGGTCATCGTCGGGGTCACCATCGGCGCCGGGGTCCTCACCCCCGTCCGCGACGCCCTCCAGCCCTCCTTGACCCTGCCCGACAAGGTGAGCGTCCCGGCGGCGTCGCTGTGGATCATCGCCGCCGTGTGCGCGGTCGTGATCGTCCTGGCGCTGATCGTGGTCTTCACCCGCGGCGGCGGCGGCACCAGTGTCGCTGCCCGGACGAAGACCGGGGACGACCAGGTCACCGTGAACGTCGCCCTCGTGCGGGACGTCATCGACCACGAACTCGACGGTGTCCACGACGTCGTCGCCGCGAAGGTCGACACGTACACCGTCAAGCAGCAGCGCGCCGCCCGGATCCGGGTCCACGTCCGCCGCGGCGGGGACGCCGTGAGCGTCCTCGACGCCGTCGACCACGCCGTCAACACGTTGGACACCACCCTCGGCCAGCAACTCCCGGTCCTGGTCCACCTCACCGGCGGCACCAGAACCGCACTGGCCAAGACCACCCGCGTCCACTAGGACGCCGGACCCCACCACCGCAACACCGCTCCACCACCGGCCGGGAGACGCCCGACGTCTCCCGGCCGAGTGCTGCCCGGACGCCCGTCCGGTCATCCGTCATGCCCGCAGAAGGAGGCACCCCGAATGGCACGGAAGAACACCCCCGGCGCGGTCAGCGCGTCGACCTCGGAGCAGCGCCGCGAGGACGCCGCGACCTGGAGCCCGCTCGCCCGCTACCTGTCCGAGTGCTTCGGCACGTTCCTGCTCGTCCTCGGCGGCGTCGGCACCGCGCTCTTCGCGGCGAACTTCCCGAGCGACACCGACAACCAGTCCGGCGTCGGCTTCCTCGGCGTCGCGCTCGCGTTCGGCCTGACGCTCGTCGCCGGCATCGCCGCCGTGGGACACATCTCCGGCGGCCACTTCAACCCGGCCGTCACCCTCGGCCTCCTCGCCGCGGGGCGCACCGACGTCAAGCACGTCCCGGGCTACATCGTGTCGCAGGTCGTGGGCGGACTCGCCGCGACGAGCATCATCGCGATCGTGCTCTCCGGCAAGGCCGGGGCCTTCTCCGCCGCACACGACGCGGGCTTCGCCTCGAACGGCTTCGGCAGCGCGAGTCCAGGCGGCTACGGCCTCGGCGCCGTCTTCCTGACCGAGGCCGTCCTGACCGGGGTCTTCATCGCGGTCATCCTGTCGATCACCGCGAAGCAGGAGTACCAGGCCCTCGCCCCGATCGGCATCGGCCTGACCCTGACCCTGATCCACCTCGTGAGCATCCCGATCAGCAACACCTCCGTGAACCCCGCACGTTCGATCGCGACCGCGGTCTACGGTGGGGCCACGCCGCTCGCCCAGCTGTGGGTGTTCATCGTCGCTCCGATCGTCGGCGGAATCGTCGCCGGCCTGATCGTCCGCGTCGGCGGACGCCGCCGCATCACGAGCTGACCCACCCACGCGAGAGGAGACCACCGTGCGCAACCGCATCATCGTCATCGGAGCCATCGTCCTGATCGGCTTCTGGATCGGGTCCCGGTCCAACCGTCCGGTCGTCAAGAAGACCAGCACCGCCGAGACGATCCGCAAGGCCTGGAACGACCCGCACGCGCGCAAGCAGCGCGCGAAGCTCCGCAAGAAGATCGAGAAGGCCGCGTCGCACTGACGGGCGCGCGCCCGGACGGACGGGAGGCACGGTGCCAGCTGGCACCGTGCCTCCCGTCCGTTGCGTGGTCGCGTCGCGACCGCCGCTACCGCTGCACCGCGTACCGGTGCAGCACCACGCCGTTGTCGAAGGCCTTCGTCTCGAGCAGGTCGAGCAGGAGCGGCGGGCGGGAACCCGACGCCGGCGGGTCGAAGAGCGGTCGGCCGCGTCCGAGCACGGCGGGGTGCACGAACAGGAGCAGCTCGTCGATGAGCCCGGCGTCCAGGAGCTGCGTCGCGAGGTTCGCCCCGCCCACACCGACGTCCCCGTCACCCTCTGCGCGGATCCTCGCGAGCTCGGCGATCGAGTCCCCGTCGGCACCGATCACCCGCGTGTGGTGGTCGGCCTCGGTGCGGGTCCGCGACACGAGGATCTTCGGCTGCGCGGTCCAGATCTCGGCGTACTCGCGCTCCACCGGCAGTGAGTCCTCGTCGGAGCGGGCGTCCGGCCAGTAGGGGTCCATCATCTCGCGGACGATCCGGCCCTCCACCGAGAGCGACATCGCGCGTGCGCGGTCGTTGAACTCCTGGTGCAGCTGCTCGTCGATCCGGACCCAGCCGGGGGCGTCGGGGCCGGCGTGCTCGCCCGCCTCCGCCTCGATGTACCCGTCCACCGAGACGTTCATCCAGTACACGAACCGTGCGGGCATGGGGACTCCTTCGTCGTGCCGGTTCCTCGTCGCTCGTTGACCGCGAGGGTAGCGCCCGCGCGGTCGGCTGTCAGCGTCCGTGGGCCGTCAGTCCTGGACGTGCTGCTCCGTCAGCGCCGCCGCGTAGGCCCGTACGGAGCGGTGGTAGCGGGGGAGCGTCGGCTCGACGGCCTCGATCGCCACGCGCAGGGCCTCGTCGACTCGTCCGGCGCTGTGCAGTGCGAGCGCCAGGAACACCCGCGGCGCCGCACCGGTCGCCGGGTGCTCGGGGGCGTCCCGGAGCATCGCGATCGCCTCGTCGACGCGGCCGAGGTTCCGGAGCGTGGACGCGAGCTGCACCACCATCTGTGCGGCACGGTCCGGGTCGACCGTGTCCAGGCCGGCGGCGGTCGCTGCCGCGTAGTGCTCGTGGGCGCCGGCCTCGTCGCCGCCGGAGTCGTGCGCGCCGCCGAGCTCGAACGCCCCCAGCGCCGGGTGCGGGGCCGTCGCGGCCAGCGCGCGCATCCGGTCGATGCGGTCCCGGTCGTCCACCGTCTCGTCGGCCCAGAGCGCGGCGACCCGCGCCTCCCACTCGTCGTCCCTGCTGTCCATCCGGCCACGGTAGCGGTGCGTGGTCCGGCCACCGGGCGCGGCTCGGCGGGCGCGCGGCGCACCGGGATGCGAAGATGCATCGTTGCCCACCGACAGGACGACGAGGAACCCATGGGACACGACGACGCCGCGCCGCTCCTGGACGGGCGCTACCGCCTCGGCGACGTGATCGGCCGCGGCGGCATGTCCGTCGTGTACCGCGCCACCGACGAGGTGCTGCACCGACCCGTCGCCGTGAAGCTGTTCAACCCCGGCACGGTCGACCTCGCTCGACAGGAGGCCGAGCTCGGCGTCCTCGCGGCGCTCGAGCACCACAACCTCGTCGGCCTGCTCGACGCCGGGGTCGTCGACGTCGTCGGCAGCGGGCCGCGCCGGTTCCTCGTGATGTCGCTCGTCGTCGGCCAGGACCTCGAGGAACGGCTCGAGGTCGCCCCGCTCGCCCCGAAGCACATCGCCGAGGTCGGCTACGACATGGCCGAGGCGCTCGACTACATCCACGCGCACGGCGTCGTGCACCGGGACATCAAGCCCTCGAACATCCTGCTCGTCGACTACGGCAACGGCTCCGACCGTGCCCGCGCACGCCTGACCGACTTCGGGATCGCGCTCGCGGCCGGGGTCGAGCGGCTCACCGCCGACGGTGTGACGACCGGCACCGCCGCGTACCTCAGCCCGGAGCAGGCCCGCGGCGGCGACGTCGGCCCTACGACGGACGTGTACTCGCTCGGCCTCGTGCTGCTGCAGTGCTTCACCCGGCGCCGGGAGTTCCCCGGCTCGCTCGTCGAGTCCGCGATCGCGCGCCTGACCCGTGACCCGGTGGTGCCCGAGCCGCTCCCCGAGCACTGGAAGCACGTGCTCCGGGCGATGACCGCGCAGGACCCGACGGCCCGGCCGCTCGGCGCCCAGCTCGTCACGATGCTCCGCGACGTCGTCATCGCCGAGACCGCGGCGGTGCACCCCGAGCAGCCGACCGCGGCGGTGCACCCCGAGCAGCCGACCGCGGCGGTGCACCCCGAGCAGCCGACCTCGGCAGCGCCGGAGCCGGCACGGGCGTCTGCCCCCGCAGCCGCCGACGCCCGTCCGGCGACGCTCGACTCGCTGCCCGAGGAATCCCTCCAGCGCACCGTCGCCATGGCCGCGCGCCTGTTCGACGCCCCGATCGCCCTCGTCGACGTGCTCGACGACGACCGCGAGTGGACGCAGTCCTGGATCGCCGAGGGCGTCGACGAGGCCGCGCGCAACATCACCTTCCGCAACGGCTTCGCCCCCGTGCCGGTGCCCGTCGTGATCCCCGACGGTGCCGCACACCCGGAGATGCGCCAGAGCCCGCTCGTCACCGGGCCGCTCGGTCTCCGGTTCTACGTGAGCGTCCCGCTGCTCCGCCACGACGGCACCGCGGTCGGCACCCTCGCGGTGCTCGACACCCGCCCGCGCGAAGCGACCGAGGCCGACCTCGCGAACCTCCGGGACCTCGCGGCCCTGGCGGTCACGCAGCTCGAGCTCCGTCGCGAGTCCCTCCGCACCACGAGCGACGCCCTCCCGGTGCAGCAGTCCGGCGCCTGACGGCCACCACCGGTCGGCTGCTGCGGACCGTCACGCTTCGTCGCGGACCGTCACCCGGAAGGACCGCACCAGGGGTGCGTCGGGCTCCACCACGACGGGAGCGTCCCACGCCAGCGCCGACCCGACCGCCGGGTACTCAGCGACCCGCACGAACCACGGGTCCGCGTGGCCCAGGGCCTCGAACCGCACCGACGCACGCGCCCCTGACCCGTGCCGCCCGTCGAACGTCCCGGTCCACTCCACCCAGGGTGCGACGGCCCCGTGCACGGCATCCTCGCCCACGGCGGTCGACGTCCGCACGGCGACGTCGTCACACGGCGCGAACCGCCACGTGAAGCCCCCGTACCCGGCTCCCGCGCGGCCGTGACTCCCCGGACTCCCGAGCCGGACGGGCGACGACCCCGGCGCGCGGAACGCCGACGTCCAGCCGAGCACCCAACCGCCGTCCGAGGCGCCCCAGGTGAGCGTCCGTGTCTCCCGCAGCACGAGCGCCCCGTCCGGCCCGGTCCAGCGGAGCCGCTGGGTGAGCGTCCCGTCCCCGTCCGAGACTGCCGTGGCGACGGCCCGCCCGTGGTCGTCGCACTCCTCGTAGCCGGTGCCGGGCACGTACGTCGGGCCGCCCCAGCAGTTCACCCCGTCGACGTCGGGAACCGCCGTCCCGACCCCGCAGTGCCACGGGTGGTCGTCCGGCCGCGCGTCGGTGAGCACCGTCCCCGCGAGGGTCCGCACCGGGTGCAGGAACGGCCGCGGGCTCCACGCGACCGGGCTCGCCCCGCCATCGACGAGCGTCGCGACCGTGGTCCCGCCGACCTCGAGCGTGCGCAGGACCCGGTCGACCGCGGTTTGCTCCACGCGCTGCAGGCTACGCCCGGCGCCGGACGAGGACCACGCTGTCCTCGGTCTCGTGCGTCGTGCCGTCGGCAGTGGTCGTCGTCCGCGGTCGGCGCTCCGCGGACAGCACGGCCCAAGCCGCCGGACCGCCCGCCGCCGGACCGCCCGCCGTCGCCTCGTCGCTGCCGAGCACCGCAGCGAGGTCCTCCTCCGGCGTCGGGAACCGGTACGCCCGCATCTCCTCGGGCAGGTCCCCGTGCGGCGGTGCGGCGTGCGCCGTGACGAGCAGGTGCCCGCCCGGCGCGACGAACCCGGCCGCCCGGCGGAGGATCGCCGCCCGCGGGATCTCGACCGGCCACGACTGCAGGAACGACGCCGTCACGAGGTCGTACCGCTCGTCGTCCTCGGGTGCCCACGTGGCCAGGTCCGCCGCGACGAACGTCGTCCGTCCGTCCACACCGGCGGCCGCTGCCGCTCGTCCGGCGCGCGCGACCGCCGTGGCGGACAGGTCGACACCGGTCGCCGTCCACCCCTGCTCCGCCAGCCAGACCACGTCGCCGCCCTCGCCGCACCCCAGGTCCAGCGCCCGCCCCACGGGCAGGTCCGCGGCCTCCGCGGCGAGCACGGCGTTCACCCGACCGGACCAGATCCCCTCGCTGCCGCCGTAGCGCGCCTCCCACCAGTCGCGTGCGTCGTGTTCGTCCATCCGCCCAGTGCACCCCGTCGCACCCGCCCGGCGCAAGCGCCGTTGCCGACCTGGCAACACGCGCCCCGGCACACCTCACGCGCTCAGCGACAGTTCGCGGCGGCGGCCGCCCGTGAAGTGTCGCCCAGCCCGTACAGTCAGCCTCCGGGCCGCCCAGCCCAGCCCACGACCGGACGGGAGGCGCGCCACCAGCCCGCCCCGCCGCCCGCGGACCGTCCGGCCCGGCCCACCACCGGACGGGAGGCACGGCGCCAGCCCGCCCCGCGCCTCCCGTCCGTCGCCCGTCCGGTCCGCCGGACGCGACCCGCTCCCGTCAGGCCGCCCGCGCCGCGAGCAGGGTGCCGAGCGCGGCCGCCGCGCGGTCCGCCCCGTCCACCGTCACGAGCCGCGCCGACCCGCCCGTCGTCTCGACGACCAGCCCCGGACCCGACCGCGCGACGTACGCGACCCCGCGCCCGCTGACCCGGTAGCCCCAACCGCCCCACTGCCCGGGGGAGACCTGCTCCCACCCACAGGTGTCGATCCGCTCGAGCGGCACACGCATGAGCGGGACGCGCGTCAGCGCGGACACCACCCGGAGCCCCCGGCGGTCGACCGTCACCTCGACCCGGGCGAGCACGAGCGTCGACGCCCCGGCGACCACCGCGACCACCGCCGTCGTGACCGCACCGCCGGTCTCACCGCGCACGCCGAGCAGCACCGCGACCGTGCAGCCCGTCGCGAGCACGAGCACGCCGATCACCCCGAAGACCGCGCTGCCGGTGCGGCCCCGCCAAGCGACCCGGGCGTCCGGACCGACCCGGAGCGGTTCCGCACTCCCGCGCTCGATCGGCGCAGCGGCGCGCCGCAGCACGACGAGCGGCACGACTCCGGCGACGCCACCGACGAGCAGCGCCGGCACCGTCGACCACCCGGAGAACGTCGGCTCGGGGTCCTGGGCGATCACCGCGAGCCAGACCCAGGTCACGACGAGGATCCCGGTGAGCAGGTTCCCGACGAGCACGACGAGTCCCGCGGTCCGTCGGTCCCGCGCGCGGAGTGCCCACAGTGACATGGCGACGGCTGCGGCGGCGACGGCGGCCGTGACCCAGAAGAACGGCCACGGCGAGCCGTACCCGTCGGGCTGTCCGTCGCCGCCGAAGTGCTGCGCGATCCGAGCGGGCAGCGTCGGCCCGAGCACCGTGGCGGCCACCAGGAGCCCGGCGAACAGCGCCGCCCCCGGAGCCACCACCGCCGTGCGGGCCCCTCGGTCGATCGGTCGTGTCGTCATCGTTCCCCCTTGATCATGGTGAGCAGGTCGTCGAGCGTGACCCCGAGGATCTCCGCCTGGTTCCGGAGCTCCGCGACGAGCGACCGCAGCTGGTCGAACGAGGCGTGCCCCGAGCGGATCACGGTGGCGCCGCGGCCGCGACGGAGCTCGATGAGCCCGTCCTCCTGCAGGCGTGCGTAGGCGCGGAGCACCGTGTGCACGTTGACGTCGACCGACGCTGCGAGGTCCCGCGCCGGCGGCAGGCGCTCGCCGGTCCGCAGTTCGCCCCGCGCGATCGCGAGCCGCACCTGTGCGGCGATCTGGTCCGCGAGCGTGGCGCGCGCAGACGGGTCGACGGTGATCAACATGTTCGCATTCTATGCGAACAATACGTCGGGCGTCGAGATCGTCCGACGGCACCGAGCCGCTCGGGACGTTCGACCGGACCGACCACCCGCCGTCGTCGTGCGACCGCTCCCGTCCGGAACGTCCAGCATGCGCGGACTGGCAACCGGCTCCACGTGGACGGACCGCTGTCCGCGTAGCGTGCCGACCACGACAGTCCGAGAGCGTCCACACCGTGTCGGCGGCCCGTGGCACAGGTCGACCGGGGCGACGCGTGCGACGCGTGATGCAGGGAGCACGTCGATGTCGGAGTACGAGTCGGACCAGCGCGTCGAGCCGGTCCACATCACCACCTACCGCCACCTCCGCCGCGCGGTGCGCCGCGGCTGGGCACTGCCGGAGCCACCGGCGGCACCGTCGCTGGGTGACCTGTCGCGGGTGCGCGTCCGCGGCCGGACGGAGCGGACGTGAGCACCGTGGCGGCACGCGCGGACTCGGCGCACCCGGCTCCGCTGCGCCCGGACCGCACGGCCGTCTCCGAGGGCCCGGTCAGCGTCCGCCGGGTCGCCGTGCACGAGGTGCACCGCAGCGGCACCGAGCCCGAGGCCGCACGCGAGCTCCTCGAGCAGGTCTACGGCGCCCGCGAGGTCGTGATCGACCCCGACGGCCCGTTCCACTTCCGCTACCGCTCCACGGGTGACGACCGGGTCAGCCTCCGGACGTCGTCCGTGACCGCCCGGCGGAGCGGTGTGCTCGCGCCCGGTCGCCAGTACGTCCTCGCGTGGTCGGTCGAGGGCGGCGTCGTCATCGACCCCGACCGCGAGGACGGCGTGACCCTCCGGCCCGGCGTCCCCGTGATGGTCCCCGCCGGACGGCCCTTCGCGACCACGGCGCCCCCGGGGACGATGCACCTCGTCCACTTCGACGCGGACTTCCTCGAGGCCGTCGCCGTCGTCGGCACCGCGCGCGTCCCGGTGCCGCTGGCCTTCCCCGCCTCGGTGCCCTCCACCCACCTGGAGTCGCTGCAGACGACCCTGCGCGAGGTGGCTCCCGCCATGCTCGACACCGCCGTGGTGGACGGCGACCGGGCGGTCCTCGACCTCCGGTTGGCCGAGGCGGTGCTCGCGGCGTTCCGTCCCGAACCGGACGGCGGGCAGCCGGACGTCCGGGTCGACGCGATCGACCGCGCGAAGGCGCACATGTACGCCCACTTCGGCGTCCCGCTCACCGCCGCCGACATCGCCGGCGCCGCCGACGTCAGCGTCCGCACGCTGCAGGAGACCTTCCAACGCGTGGAGGGCACCACCCCGACCGCCTTCCTCCGGGACCTCCGGCTCGGCAAGGCACGCGTCGCCCTCCAGCTCGCCGACGTCCGCGAGACCTCCGTCGCGGCAGTCGCCTTCTCGTGCGGCTTCCGCCACATGGGTCGGTTCTCCGGGTCGTACGCCGGACGGTACGGCGAGCACCCCGGCGACACGCTGCGCGGGCAGCGGCGCCGCATCGCGGTCGCCGGCGGTCCGGTCCGGATCGTCGGCTGACGGACCCTGCGTGGTCACGCAGGTCGGACGGGAGGCTCGGGGTGCGTCCATCGGCGCACCCCGGTCCGTCCACTGGTCGCGTGGGTACCGTCGAGGGATGCAGACCGGATCAGCCCACGCGACCGGTACCGGACGTGTCGCGAACACCGTGCGCGGCACGGGCGCGCCGGTCCTCGTCCTGCACGGCACCCCCGGAAGCCTGGAGGGCGCGGAGGCGATGGCGCGGTTCCTGCCGTCCGAGCGCTTCCGGGTCGTCGCGGTCGCCCGCCCCGGCTACGCCGGCACCCCGATCGTCCCCGGGCACGCGTCCCTCGACGACGAGGCCGACCGCTACGCGGCGCTCCTGGACGACCTGGGCGTCGACCGCACCGCGGTGCTCGCGTGGTCCGGCGGTGGCCCGTCGGCGTACCGCTTCGCCGCCCGGCACCCCGACCGGGTCAGCGCCCTCGTCGTGACGGCAGGGCTCTCCGGACACTGGGTGCCGCCGCACGCGTCGCCGGCGGAGTGGTTCGTCGCGCGGACCCGACTCGGCGGCGCGCTCGCCGCGATCGCAGGGCACGTCGTCCCGCGCGCAGTCGTCGGCACCGTCGTCGCGGGTGTGAGCTCGCTCCGGGGTGCAGCGCTGCGGGCGCACGTGCGCGACGTCCTGCACGACCCGGTCCGCCGCACCACCGTGCTCGACCTCGCGACGAGCGGGAACGCCGCCGGGACGCACCGCGCCGGATGGGAGAACGACGTCCGGGTCCTGGGTGCGCTGGAGCGGCTCGACCTCGGCGCCGTCCGGACGCCGACGCTGCTCCTGCACGGCGACGCGGACACCGACGTCGACCCGGCGCACAGCCGTCGCGCGCTCGCCGAGGTAGCGGGCGCCGAGCTCGTGACGCTCCCGGGTGGGACGCACTTCGCGCTCTGGGACCACGCGGACTCGGTCGCGGTGCAGCAGCGCGTCGCGGAGCACCTGGCGCGCTGACGACCCTGGCGATCGGGGGACGTCACGGGGGACACCTCGCCCGCGGTCCGTCCCCCGAGTGCTCCGTGCGAGCTGGGCTGGGAGCCCGTAACTGTGACGAACCGCAGGAAGGTGCAGTGGTCGCCCAGGCTGACCGAGGTTCGTGACCAATACGTTACCTAGTCGAGTCGCTCGCTCGACCCGGAAGGAACCATGGGACGTCACGCCCTGCCCGCAGCCCCCGACGGCACCGAGCCGGCGCGCCCGCAGCGCGTCGCCACGACCCCCGAGACGCCGGCCGACCTGCCGCCGACGCTCCGCCGTCCGCGTGGTCGTCGTTCGGCACCGGTCGCCACGGTCGTCCCGGCCCAGGCGCCGGTCGCCTCCGGCCTGGGTCCGGCGGTCGACCAGGCCCGCGCGGCCCGCACCGTCGACGCCCCGCTCCCGGTCACCACCCAGGCCGTCCGACGTCCCGCGCGCACCGCACCCCGCCCGGTGGCCTCGACGGCAGTCGCCGGCTCGGTGGTGCTCTCCCGGTCCGCCGCCCTGCGCGCCGAGCGTGCCGCCGACCCGCGGCACATCCGCCGCGCGGCGAACGCCAAGCGTGCCGCCCTGCTGCTGGCACCGGCCCTCGCGGTCACCTCGAGCCTGACGTTGACCCTCCCCGCGAACGCCGATCCGATGACCGGCGCCGACCGCTCGGCGACGTCGACGTCCCACAGCGACCAGGCCGCGTTCGGGCACGAGGCGAACCAGTCCTACACGGTCGCCCGTGACGTCGAGGTCCCAGTCGTGCAGACCGACGGCATGACCACCACGACGACGATCGTGTCCTACCCGACGATCGTGACGAAGTACGGGGTCACCACCCAGCAGGCCGAGGACGCGATCTCGAAGGTCCTGTCCGCCGGCGGCAAGCGCGCGACGATCGTCTCGACGGCGCTGCAGTACATGGGTGACCCGTACCTCGAGGGCGGCGCGAGCCACTCCGGCATCGACTGCTCCGGGCTGACGATGGTCGCCTACGCAGCCGTCGGCATCCCGCTCGTGCACTACGTCCCGTCGCAGGACGCCGTGGCGACGACGATCCCCGAGTCCGAGGCCCAGCCCGGTGACCTCGTGGTGTTCGACAACGAGGACCACGTCGGCATCTACCTCGGCGACGGCGTCGTGCTGCAGGCCCCGCACCCGGGCGACCCGGTCGACATCGTGCCGGTGTACCCGAACGCCCACCACTTCGCCCGGCTGCTGCCCGCGGGGGAGTGACCGCGGGGGAGTGACCCGTTCCCGACGGGTTGCACTCCTCCCGTAAGCTGGAGTGATGGCCACCGAGACCCGCACCCCGTTCGAAGAGCAGCGCTCCGCTCGTCCGCAGGTGCGCCCGCGCACCGAGGGCTGGACCCAGGCGCAGGACTCCGAGGGCCGTCCCCTCCTGCAGTTCGCATCGCCGAAGCGTGGCAAGCCGCCCGTGCACCTCGCCGACCTGACGGTGGAGGAGCGCGTCGAGCGGGTGAAGGAGCTCGGCCTGCCGGGCTTCCGCGCGAAGCAGCTCTCGACGCACTACTTCACGCACTACTCGTCCGACCCGGCGACGATGACCGACCTGCCGGCCGCCCAGCGCGACGAACTCGTCGCGGGGATGCTGCCGCCCCTCCTCACCGAGACACGGCGTCTCGCGACGGACAAGGGCGACACGATCAAGTTCCTCTGGAAGCTGCACGACGGCGCCCTGGTCGAGTCGGTGCTCATGCGGTACCCGGGCCGCATCACGCTCTGTGTCTCGTCCCAGGCCGGCTGCGGGATGAACTGCCCGTTCTGCGCGACCGGACAGGCGGGCCTCACCCGCAACATGTCGACGGCCGAGATCATCGAGCAGATCGTCCGGGCGAACGCGGCCATCGCCGCGGGGGAGCTCGGGGGCGACCCGCGCAAGGGCGGCCAGGACCGCGTCGACGCCGAGCGCGTCACGAACATCGTGTTCATGGGCATGGGGGAGCCGCTCGCGAACTACAAGCGCGTGATGGACGCCGTCCGGACCATGGTCGCGCCGCAGCCGAACGGCCTCGGGATGAGCGCCCGCGGCATCACGGTCTCGACCGTCGGACTGGTCCCCGCGATCAAGAAGCTCGCGGACGAGAACATCCCCGTGACCTTCGCACTGTCGCTGCACGCCCCCGACGACGAGCTCCGCGACGAGCTCATCCCGGTCAACTCCCGGTGGAAGGCCGACGAGGCGATCGACGCCGCGTACGAGTACTACGCCAAGACGGGTCGGCGGGTCTCGATCGAGTACGCCCTCATCAAGGACATGAACGACCACGCCTGGCGTGCCGACCTGCTCGCCGAGAAGCTCAACGCCCGCGGCAAGGGCTGGGTGCACGTCAACCCGATCCCGCTCAACCCGACGCCCGGTTCGGTCTGGACGTCGTCGGAGCCGCACGTGCAGGACGAGTTCGTCCGCCGACTCAACGCCGCCGGCATCCCGACGACCCTCCGCGACACCCGCGGCAAGGAGATCGACGGTGCGTGCGGTCAGTTGGCTGCGGCCGAGTAGACGGCTGGTCGGTCACGGCCAGGAGGCACGGTGCGGTTCCGCACCGTGCCTCTCGTCGTTCCCGGTGCAGGTCCGTCCCGAGCCGCGTCGGGGCGACACGCCCGGGATGCGACCGCTGTTGGCGCTGCTGTTCACCTCTGCGTAAAGTAATCACTCGTTGCCGCTGAGGCGGAGAACGGAACGGCCGGTTGGTTCGGTTCCGAGTCTCGCCCGGGCAGCGAACTTCCAGCCCCTCTGTTGAGGTCCGGTGTTTGTCGGGCTGATTGGTGGGTGCGTCTGGTCCTTGAGAACTCAACAGCGTGCACATTGTCAATGCCAATTATTTTGACCCCGTGCGATCGTGGCTCTTTTGGGGTCCACGGTTGTCGGAGACAATTCCTTTTGGATTGAATTGATTGTCAGTAGACAGTCTTTACGGTCAGTTTCAACTCGCTGACACTTTCGGGTGTTGGTTGTATTTTTTTACGGAGAGTTTGATCCTGGCTCAGGACGAACGCTGGCGGCGTGCTTAACACATGCAAGTCGAACGATGATGCCCAGCTTGCTGGGTGGATTAGTGGCGAACGGGTGAGTAACACGTGAGTAACCTGCCCCTGACTCTGGGATAAGCGTTGGAAACGACGTCTAATACTGGATATGACTGCCGGCCGCATGGTCTGGTGGTGGAAAGATTTTTTGGTTGGGGATGGACTCGCGGCCTATCAGCTTGTTGGTGAGGTAATGGCTCACCAAGGCGACGACGGGTAGCCGGCCTGAGAGGGTGACCGGCCACACTGGGACTGAGACACGGCCCAGACTCCTACGGGAGGCAGCAGTGGGGAATATTGCACAATGGGCGAAAGCCTGATGCAGCAACGCCGCGTGAGGGATGACGGCCTTCGGGTTGTAAACCTCTTTTAGTAGGGAAGAAGCGTAAGTGACGGTACCTGCAGAAAAAGCACCGGCTAACTACGTGCCAGCAGCCGCGGTAATACGTAGGGTGCAAGCGTTGTCCGGAATTATTGGGCGTAAAGAGCTCGTAGGCGGTTTGTCGCGTCTGCTGTGAAATCCCGAGGCTCAACCTCGGGCTTGCAGTGGGTACGGGCAGACTAGAGTGCGGTAGGGGAGATTGGAATTCCTGGTGTAGCGGTGGAATGCGCAGATATCAGGAGGAACACCGATGGCGAAGGCAGATCTCTGGGCCGTAACTGACGCTGAGGAGCGAAAGCGTGGGGAGCGAACAGGATTAGATACCCTGGTAGTCCACGCCGTAAACGTTGGGCGCTAGATGTAGGGACCTTTCCACGGTTTCTGTGTCGTAGCTAACGCATTAAGCGCCCCGCCTGGGGAGTACGGCCGCAAGGCTAAAACTCAAAGGAATTGACGGGGGCCCGCACAAGCGGCGGAGCATGCGGATTAATTCGATGCAACGCGAAGAACCTTACCAAGGCTTGACATACACCGGAAACGGCCAGAGATGGTTGCCCCCTTGTGGTCGGTGTACAGGTGGTGCATGGTTGTCGTCAGCTCGTGTCGTGAGATGTTGGGTTAAGTCCCGCAACGAGCGCAACCCTCGTTCTATGTTGCCAGCGCGTTATGGCGGGGACTCATAGGAGACTGCCGGGGTCAACTCGGAGGAAGGTGGGGATGACGTCAAATCATCATGCCCCTTATGTCTTGGGCTTCACGCATGCTACAATGGCCGGTACAAAGGGCTGCGATACCGTAAGGTGGAGCGAATCCCAAAAAGCCGGTCTCAGTTCGGATTGAGGTCTGCAACTCGACCTCATGAAGTCGGAGTCGCTAGTAATCGCAGATCAGCAACGCTGCGGTGAATACGTTCCCGGGCCTTGTACACACCGCCCGTCAAGTCATGAAAGTCGGTAACACCCGAAGCCGGTGGCCTAACCCTTGTGGAAGGAGCCGTCGAAGGTGGGATCGGTGATTAGGACTAAGTCGTAACAAGGTAGCCGTACCGGAAGGTGCGGCTGGATCACCTCCTTTCTAAGGAGCATCTGGCTCGTCCTCGTGTCTGCAGTAGGCAGGTGTGGGGTGGGTCCAGGCGCCTGGTTCGGACCGAACGTGTCCGACGGGTAGCTCATGGGTGGAACATTGACAGTGCAGTCGGGAGCGCAGCTTCCGGCCCTAGTACGCCAGCTTGCTGGTTGGGACGGGTCGGTGGTGAGCGGGTCGGCTGGTGCACGTTGTTGGGTCCTGAGGGACCAGGCTTCCCGGTCGCCGCCCTGTTCCAGGGTGGACGGTTTCCGGGGGTTGAGCCGGCGGAGTGATCCGTCAGGGTTCTTCGGTGGGCCACATGAAGCTGATGCGTTGGTGTCGGTGGGGTGTGGTGCCGATCGTATGTTGAGAACTACACAGTGGACGCGAGCATCTTTGAAATCGCTTGCAATGGTTGGTCGGCCTTCGGGTCTGGCCGGTTGTTGTGAGTGGATTGCAATTTTTAATCTTTGTGGTCAAGTTTCTAAGAGCAAACGGTGGATGCCTTGGCATCTGGAGCCGAAGAAGGACGTAGAAATCTGCGATAAGCCTCGGGGAGCTGATAATCGAGCTGTGAGCCGAGGATTTCCGAATGGGGAAACCCCGCCAGGCGCTTTGTGACCTGGTGACTCCCGCCTGAATATATAGGGCGGGTAGAGGGAACGTGGGGAAGTGAAACATCTCAGTACCCACAGGAAGAGAAAACAACATGTGATTCCGTGAGTAGTGGCGAGCGAAAGCGGATGAGGCTAAACCGATCATGTGTGATAGCCGGCGGGCGTTGCATGGTCGGGGTTGTGGGACACGTCGCTCAGTTCTGCCGGACTGGGGCGGTTACAGCGCATCATAGTCGAACCGGTTTGAAAGCCGGGCCGTAGTGGGTGCCAGCCCCGTAGACGAAATGGTGTTATGGCCGGATGTGTATCCCAAGTAGCACGGGGCCCGAGAAATCCCGTGTGAATCTGTCAGGACCACCTGATAAGCCTAAATACTCCCAGATGACCGATAGCGGACAAGTACCGTGAGGGAAAGGTGAAAAGTACCCCGGGAGGGGAGTGAAATAGTACCTGAAACCGTTTGCTTACAAACCGTCGGAGCCTCCTTGTAGGGGTGACGGCGTGCCTTTTGAAGAATGAGCCTGCGAGTTAGTGATATGTGGCGAGGTTAACCCGTGTGGGGCAGCCGTAGCGAAAGCGAGTCTGAATAGGGCGATACAGTCGCATGTCCTAGACCCGAAGCGAAGTGATCTATCCATGGCCAGGTTGAAGCGACGGTAAGACGTCGTGGAGGACCGAACCCACTTCAGTTGAAAATGGAGGGGATGAGCTGTGGATAGGGGTGAAAGGCCAATCAAACTTCGTGATAGCTGGTTCTCTCCGAAATGCATTTAGGTGCAGCGTTGCGTGTTTCTCGCCGGAGGTAGAGCTACTGGATGGCCGATGGGCCTCAACAGGTTACTGACGTCAGCCAAACTCCGAATGCCGGTGAGTGAGAGCGCAGCAGTGAGACGGTGGGGGATAAGCTTCATCGTCGAGAGGGAAACAACCCAGACTACCAACTAAGGCCCCTAAGCGTGTGCTAAGTGGGAAAGGATGTGGAGTTGCACAGACAACCAGGAGGTTGGCTTAGAAGCAGCCACCCTTGAAAGAGTGCGTAATAGCTCACTGGTCAAGTGATTCCGCGCCGACAATGTAACGGGGCTCAAGCACACCGCCGAAGTTGTAGATTTCGCACACCGATTAGCCTTCGTGGTTCAGTCGTGCGGAGTGGTAGGAGAGCGTCGTGTGGCGAGTGAAGCGGCGGAGTAATCCAGCCGTGGACGCCACACGAGTGAGAATGCAGGCATGAGTAGCGAAAGACGGGTGAGAAACCCGTCCTCCGAAAGACCAAGGGTTCCAGGGCCAGGTTAATCCGCCCTGGGTAAGTCGGGACCTAAGGCGAGGCCGACAGGCGTAGTCGATGGACAACGGGTTGATATTCCCGTACCGGCGAACAACCGCCCAAGCTAATCCAGTGGTGCTAAGAGTCCTAACCCGGGCTTACCGGATCCCTTCGGGGTGATGGTGTCCGGTCTAACGCTCGACCCCATGCTGGTGCGGCTAGCGTATGAACAGGTGTGACGCAGGAAGGTAGCTGAGCCAGGCGATGGTATCCGTAAGGTGAACCTGGTGTAAGGATGTAGGGCTGACGATAGGCAAATCCGTCGTCTGTGTGCCTGAGATCCGACGCGTACCCGTTTTGGGGAAATCAGTGATCCTATGCTGCCGAGAAAAGCATCGACGCGAGGTTGCAGCCGCCCGTACCCGAAACCGACTCAGGTGGTCAGGTAGAGAATACCAAGGAGATCGAGAGAATCGTGGTTAAGGAACTCGGCAAAATGCCCCCGTAACTTCGGGAGAAGGGGGGCCGGACACGTGATACGAACTTGCTTTGTTGAGCGTTGAAGGCCGCAGAGACCAGTGGGAAGCGACTGTTTACTAAAAACACAGGTCCGTGCGAAGTCGCAAGACGATGTATACGGACTGACGCCTGCCCGGTGCTGGAAGGTTAAGAGGAAGGGTTAGCCTTTGGGCGAAGCTCTGAATTTAAGCCCCAGTAAACGGCGGTGGTAACTATAACCATCCTAAGGTAGCGAAATTCCTTGTCGGGTAAGTTCCGACCTGCACGAATGGCGTAACGACTTCCCAGCTGTCTCAACCGCGAACTCGGCGAAATTGCACTACGAGTAAAGATGCTCGTTACGCGCAGCAGGACGGAAAGACCCCGTGACCTTTACTACAGTTTGGTATTGGTGTTCGGAGTGGCTTGTGTAGGATAGGTGGGAGACTGTGAAGCGGGCACGCTAGTGTTCGTGGAGTCATTGTTGAAATACCACTCTGGTCACTTTGGATGTCTAACGTAGGACCCTGATCGGGTTCATGGACAGTGCCTGATGGGTAGTTTAACTGGGGCGGTTGCCTCCCAAAGAGTAACGGAGGCGCCCAAAGGTTCCCTCAACCTGGTTGGCAATCAGGTGGCGAGTGTAAGTGCACAAGGGAGCTTGACTGTGAGACTGACAGGTCGAGCAGGGACGAAAGTCGGGACTAGTGATCCGGCAGTGGCTTGTGGAAGCGCTGTCGCTCAACGGATAAAAGGTACCTCGGGGATAACAGGCTGATCTTGCCCAAGAGTCCATATCGACGGCATGGTTTGGCACCTCGATGTCGGCTCGTCGCATCCTGGGGCTGGAGTAGGTCCCAAGGGTTGGGCTGTTCGCCCATTAAAGCGGTACGCGAGCTGGGTTTAGAACGTCGTGAGACAGTTCGGTCCCTATCCGCTGCGCGCGTTGGAAATTTGAGAAGATCTATCCCTAGTACGAGAGGACCGGGATGGACGAACCTCTGGTGTGTCAGTTGTTCTGCCAAGGGCACCGCTGATTAGCTACGTTCGGACCGGATAACCGCTGAAAGCATCTAAGCGGGAAGCCGTCTTCGAGATGAGATTTCCATGCACCTTGAGTGTGAGAGGCTCCCAGCAGACTACTGGGTTGATAGGCCGGATGTGGAAGCGGGGACTAACGACCCGTGGAGCTGACCGGTACTAATAAGCCGAAGACTTGACAACACACTTTTTACCCACACCATTCGTGGTGTGGGGCTCGCGTCCACTTTGTGGTTCCCGACAGACGATCGGGAACATGAAACTGAACACCGCGCATGCGCGGGACAGCTTTCTTGATCCGATGGGTCAAGTCGAAGGTGTTCCGGTGGTCATAGCGAGAGGGAAACGCCCGGTCACATTCCGAACCCGGAAGCTAAGCCTCTCAGCGCCGATGGTACTGCAAGGGGGACCTTGTGGGAGAGTAGGACGCCGCCGGACTCAACGTTGGTAACACCAGGAAACCCCTGACCATGACTGGTCAGGGGTTCCCTGCGTTTCCGGGCGATCGACACGGCGCCGTCGGCTCGTCGTCGCGGCAGTAAGATCGGCCGACGACGAAGGAGAGCGATGACCGATCAGCTCGTGGTCACGCCGCCGGAGCCGGGAGCAGCGTGGCCGGTGCTCACCGATGCCACACGGGCAGCGCTGCGGCAGATCCTCGTGCACGGTGTGCTGTCACGTGCGGAGATCGCCCGTGCGCTCGGGCTCTCCCGTGCCAGTCTCACCCGGGCTGTCCGCACCCTGCAGGAGCACGGCTTCGTCACCGAGTTCGGCACCGGCGTCCGCGGGGCCACCGGGCGCCCGTCGGAACTCCTGCGCGCGAGCAGCGGGTCGTGGGAGTTCCTCGGCGTGAAGCTCACGCCTGACCGCGTCTACGCCGCCGTCACCGACCTGGGTGGCCGTGTGCTCGCGCTGCACGAGGAGGCCCTGCGGGACACTGCGCCGGGCGCACTGGTGGCCCAGGTGGCCGAGGTCGTGGGCGCACTGCGTGGGGCATCGCCGGCGATCTGCGCCCTGGGCGTCTCGGTACCGGGTGACGTGGTCTCGCGTGGTGGCATCACCGTCGTGGAGGTCTCGCAGTTCCTCGGGTGGCGCGACGTGGCGCTGTCCGGGCTGCTCGAGGAGGCGACCGGGCTCGTGACGTTCACGTCGAACGACGTCGACGCGCTGACCGCGAAGGAACACTGGATCGGGGCCGGTGCCGGCGTCCGGTCCATGGCGCTCGTCACGGTGGGTACGGGTGTCGGGTTCGGCTTGGTCACGAACGGCGAGGTCTCCGAGGGGTCACACGGGCGGTTCGGTCGCGTCGGGCACCTGCCGGTGTACGGCGGCGGCCCCGACTGCGGCGTCGGGCACCACGGGTGCGTGTCGAGCTACCTGCCGAGCTCGATCATCGTCAAGAACGCCGGTGCCGCCGACGACGGCTACGACGAGGTGGTCGAGCGTGCGCGCGACGGCGAACCGCGGGCGCTCCAGGCCTTCCGGGACGCCGGCACGGCCCTCGGCGCGCTGCTGTCATCGGTCGTGACCCTCGTCGACCCGGAGTCGATCGTCCTGACCGGCGACGGGTTGCCCGTCTACGACATCGCGCGGGCCGAGGTGGACGAGGCGTTCCGCCGGGGGCTCCGGCCGTACGACGCCGCCGTGCCGATCGTGGTCCAGCCGTTCGAGTTCTCCGAGTGGGCGCGTGCGGCCGCGGTGCTGGCGATCCGGCGGTCCCTTCGCTACTGAGCGAGCGGCGGAGCGGGCTTAGTTACACAAGTTGACAAACGTCCTCGATGGACGGGATGCTGGTCGTGTCCACCGTCGAAGGAGATGTCGTGACCGCTGCCCGTTCCGTGCCCTGGCCCACCGAGGGACTGTCGTTCGGAGGTGACTTCAGCCCCGAG
This sequence comes from Curtobacterium citreum, assembly GCF_006715175.1. NCBI lineage: Bacteria > Bacillati > Actinomycetota > Actinomycetes > Micrococcales > Microbacteriaceae > Curtobacterium > Curtobacterium citreum. The sequence continues at coordinate 1,447,341 of NZ_VFMQ01000001.1, forward strand.
CAGTGGCCGCGCGAGGTGTGGGACGAGGACGTCCGTCTGATGCGCGAGGCCGGGGTCAACCTGGTCACCGTCGGGGTGTTCTCGTGGGCGCTGCTCGAGCGGTCGCCGGGGGAGTACACCTGGTCGTGGCTCGACGAGGTGCTCGACCTGTTGCACGCGAACGGCATCGCGGTCGACCTCGCGACGCCGACGGCCGCTCCGCCGAACTGGCTGCTCACGGCCCACCCCGAGGTGCTGCCGGTCGACGCCACCGAACGGCGCGAACGCCCCGGGGGCCGGCTCGGTTGGTGCCCTGCCTCGCCGGTGTTCCGTGCGCACGCCCTGCGCATCGTCGACGCGATCGCCGAACGCTACGGCAGACACCCGGCCGTCCGGTTGTGGCACGTCAGCAACGAGCTCGGCGGCGGCAACGCCCGCTGCTTCTGCGAGGTGTCGGCAGCGGACTTCCGGCGCTGGCTCGGTGACCGGTACGGCGACGTCGAGGCGGCGAACGCGGCGTGGGGGACGGCCTTCTGGGGGCACACCTACACGTCGTTCGACGAGGTCTCGCCGCCGCGCGGGGTCGGCGGCGCACCGAACCCGGGACTCGCACTCGACTTCGAGCGGTACTCCTCGGACGCCCTGCTGGCGCACTACACGGCCGAACGCACCGCGATCGAGCGGCACTCGGACGTGCCGGTCACCACGAACTTCATGGTCGGCGCCGGCTCGCACGTGGTCGACTACGCCCGCTGGGCGCAGCACGTCGCCATCCCCGCGAACGACCACTACACGCTCGTCGACGACCCGGACCGGGCCGAGGACCTCGCCGCCTCGGCCGACCGGATGCGCGGCATCGCCCGTGGACGCACGCCGTGGCTGCTCATGGAGCACTCTACCGGCGGTCCGAGCTGGCAGCAGCGCAACCGCGCGAAGGAGCCCGGCGAGCTGGTCCGGAACTCGCTCGCGCACGTCGCACGCGGCTCGGACGGGGCGCTGTTCTTCCAGTGGCGCGCCTCGACCGCGGGTGCCGAGCAGTTCCACTCCGCGATGGTCCCGCACGCCGGCACCCGTACCCGCGTCTGGCGAGAGGTCTGCGCCCTCGGCCGTGCGCTCGAGGCCCTCGCCCCGGTGCAGGGCGCACCTGTCGAACCCGCCCGCGTCGCGATCGTCGTCGATGAGTCGTCGGGTTGGGCACTGCAGGCCGGGCTCAAGCCGCACCGCGGACTGCGCTACGGGCACGAGGTCCGGGCGTGGCACACCGCGTTCTGGCGTCGGCAGGTCACCACGGACGTGGTCCCGCTCGACGCCGACCTGAGCGGGTACGACGTGGTCGTGCTGCCGTCCCTGTTCGTCGTCGACACGGCCTCGGCAGCACGCATCAGCGCCGTGGTCGACCGCGGCGCGACCCTGCTCGTCACCTACGCCTCGGGCATCGTCGACGAGACCGCGCGGGTGCTGACCGGCGGCTACCCGGGTGCCTTCCGGGACGTGCTGGGTGTCTGGGCGGAGGAGTTCGTCCCGTTGCAGCGCGACCAGCACGCGCGGCTCGACGACGGCACGGTCGTCACCGACTGGGCCGAGGACCTGGTGGTCGAGGACGCCGACGTCGTGCTCCGGCACGTCGACGGACCGCTCGCTGGACGGCCGGCGGTCACCCGCCGCGCCGCCGGCGGCGGCGCCTGGTACGTCTCCGCGATGCTCGACCAGGACGGCGTGCAGCGGATCGTGGACCGGGTCGTCGAGGAGCGGGCGGTCCCGCGGACGGTCACCGCGCCTCCCGGCCTGGAGGCGGTGCGTCGCGTCCGCGACGACGGTTCCGGGGTCCTGTTCCTCATCAACCACCGCGACGACGACGTCACGGTCGTCGCGTCCGGCACGGACCTGCTCGACGGCTCCGGGCAGGGCCCGGAGACCGTCGTGCCCGCGGGCGGCGTCCGCGTGCTGCTCGAGGCGGCGACCGCATGACCGTCGTCGAGCGCGACCTCGCCCGGGCCGGGCAGCCGGAGCGGAGCGTGCACGTGCTGCGTGGCGGTGGCGTCGGGCTGGTGGTGGCGTCGCGTCCGGACGGGCTCCCCGAGGTGCTGCACTGGGGGCGGGACACCGGACCGGTGTCGGCGACCGATGCGGGCGACCTCGTCGCGGCGCAGGGGCGGGCGGTGTCACCGAGCGCGTACGACGCCGCGTGGCCGCTGACGCTGCTGCCCACCGAGCACGACGGGTGGGAGGGACGGCCGGGGATCGCCGGGCAGGTCGGTGGACGACCGCTCGTGCCGGTCTGGCACGAGGTCGCCGTCCGCGGGACGGTCAGCGAGCTCGTCGTCGACGCGGTGTCCGACGAGCTGACGCTGTCGATCGTCCTCGTGCTCGACGCCCACGGTGTGCTCCGGGTGCGGCAGTCGGTCACCAACACCGGCGCCGCGGACGTCGAGCTCAGCGCGCTGGAGGCCGTGCTGCCGGTCGGTGACCGGGCTGCCGAGGTGCTCGACCTGGCCGGGAAGTGGACGCGCGAGCGGACGCCCCAGCGGCGGGCGCTGACCGACGGGGTGCACGTGCGCGAGAGTCGTCGCGGCCGCACGGGGCACGACGCCCCGACGCTGACGATCCTCGGCACGGCCGGCTTCGACGACGCGCTCGGTGAACTGTGGGCGGTGCACCCGGCGTGGAGCGCGGACACCGTGCACCGCATCGACCGGTTGGCGGAGGCACGGACCCTGCTCGGCGCAGGGGAACTGTTGCGGTCCGGCGAGGTCGTCCTCCGACCGCAGGACGTGTTCACGGCTCCCGAGACGGTGTTCGTGTGGAGCGACACGGGGCTCGACGGGCTGTCGGCCCGGCTACACGACTCGTTGCGCGCGCGGCCAGGGCACCCGGTCACGTCACGCCCGGTCGTCCTCAACACGTGGGAGGCGGTCTACTACCGGCAGGAGCTGGAACCGCTGCTCGAGCTCGCCCGCGCGGCGGCCGACGTCGGGGCCGAGCGGTTCGTGCTCGACGACGGGTGGTTCACCGGCCGGCGGTCCGACACGACGGCGCTCGGTGACTGGACGGTCGACGCCGAGGTCTGGCCGGACGGGCTCGGCCCGCTCGTCGACGGGGTGCGTGCGCTCGGGATGGACTTCGGGCTCTGGTTCGAGCCGGAGTGCGTCAGCCCGGTCTCCGCGCTGGCCGAGGCGCACCCGGACTGGTTCCTGCAGGACCCCGACCAGGCTCGGACGTGGCGGCACGAGTACACGCTCGACTTCGCGAACCCCGCGGTCCGCGAGCACGTGCTCGACCAGATGTCCGAGGTGATCGAGGAGTACCACGTCGACTTCGTGAAGTGGGACCAGAACCGGGACGTCGTGCAGACCGTGCACGCCGGACGGGTCGGTCTCGGTGCCCACACCCGTGGCGTGTACGCGGTGATGGACGAACTGCGCCGACGACACCCGTGGCTGGAGGTCGAGTCCTGCGCGTCCGGCGGCGCCCGGGTCGACCTCGGCGTGCTCGAACGGACCGACCGGGTGTGGGCCTCGGACTCGAACGACGCGATGGAGCGGCTGGCGATCCAGCGGTGGACCGAGTTGCTGCTGCCGCTCGAGCTGATCGGGTCGCACGTCGGTCCGGAGGTCTCCCACACCACCGATCGGCACCTGGACCTGGACTTCCGGATGGCGGTGTCGCTGTTCGGCAGCGCCGGCATCGAGACCGACGTCACCCGCTGCACGCCCGCCGAACGTGACCGGCTGCGGGAGTGGACCGCGCTGTACAAGCGGGAACGCGGGCTGCTCCACTCCGGGCGGGTGCACCACGTGGACCTCGGCGACGCGGGACTCGTGACGACCGTCGTCGTCGGCGCCGACCAGGACCGTGCGCTCGCGCGGATCGTCCGGACCGAGACCGGACCGCGGGCGCTCGCGGTGCCGCTGCGCTTCCGCGGGCTCGACCGGGCGCGGCGCTACCGGGTGGCACCGGTGACCGGCCTGCGCGTGCCGAAGGGTGTCGACGTCACCCCGACGCCGTGGCTCGAGCGGGGGAGCGTCGAGCTGCCCGGAGCGGTGCTCGAGGACCTCGGGGTGCGCCTGCCGTCGCTCGCGCCCGGCACCGCGCTCGTGCTCGAGGCGCAGGCGGTCTGACGGGACGACGAACGGGGCCGCGCACGAGCGCGGCCCCGTTCGTCGTTCCACGTCAGTGCAGCAGGTCGCCGGCGTGCCGGAGGACGAGCGGCCCGACGAGCGCGTCGGCGTCGATGCCGGCTGCGCGGGTCACGGTGAACACGACGTGCTCGCCGGGCAGTAGGGACACCAGGCCGTCGTCGACCCGGGCGGTCGGCGCGAGCCGGTCCGGGAAGAGCGACAGGTCGCGGACGTAGCCGGTCGCCGTCACCGTGACCCGGGCGCCGTCGTCGGTCCGTTCCACCTCGGTCGTGAACGGTCGACGCCCGAGACGCTGGTCCACCACCTCGGCAAGGTCGTGCACCCGCCGACCGGAGGAGGTGCCGGTGACGACGAGGACCTCGCCGGCCGGGTCCGCCGACCGGGCGACCTCGACCGGCAGCGGCACCCGGACCGCGTCGGCCGGGGCGACCGTCACGGACGTGCTCGTCGACGCGAGGACCGTGCCGTCGAACGACCGCCGTTCGACGACGAGGTCGTCGGTGATCGCACCGGCACCCGCGTTGACGACGACGACCTCGGTCCCGGTGCCGTCCTCCGACGGCTGCACGGTGGCGAGGACCGGCCGGTAGGCCTGCCGCACCGCGTACCAGACCGGCTTCCGGTGCCCGGCGTGGTCGACGAGCGCCCACGAGACCACGGGCCAGTCGTCGTTCAGCTGCCAGACGACCATGCCCGTGTTGTCGGGCGTGCGTGACCGGAACCAGTCCATGCCGAACCGGATCGCGTGCGCCTGGTTCAGCTGCGCCGCCCAGTGCCAGTCCTCGATGCTCCGAGGCTCGGGGATGTGCCCCCGCATGCCGTCGGCGAGCTTCCGGTTGCCCTCGTGCGCCTTCTGGTGCACGAGCATCTCGTGGCCGTCCGGGTCGAGGGGCTCGTCGTGCACGACGGCGCTGAGCGTCGACCAGGCGGGCGGCCCCTGGTACCCGAACTCGGCGACGAACCGGGGGCGCCAGTCCGTGTACGCGGTGTAGTCCTTCGTGTTCCAGACGTCCCAGATGTGCACGGTGCCGTTGCGATCGTCGTTCGGGTGCAGGTACTCGTCGAACGAGAACGGCGACCCGGGCGTGTACGGCCGGGTCGGGTCGAGCTCGGCGACGACCGCGGGCAGCAGGGACCGGTAGTACCCGTTGCCCCAGGTCCGCCCGACGAGCGACGGCCGCCAACCCCACTCCGCGTAGGCGACGAGGTTCTCGTTGTTGCCGTTCCACACGACGAGCGACGGGTGCGGGCTGAGTCGGGTCACGGCCTCGCGGACCTCGGGTTCGACCTCGTCGGCGAGCCAGGGCTCCTCGGCGTAAGCCGCGCAGGCGAACAGGAAGTCCTGCCAGACGAGCACGCCGAGCTCGTCGCAGCGCTCGTAGAAGTCGTCGGACTCGTAGATCCCGCCGCCCCAGACCCGGAGCAGGTTGACGTTCGCGTCGATCGCGTCGTCGATCCGCTCGGCGTACCGCTCGGGGGTCATCTCGGTCAGGTACGCGTGGTCCGGGATCCAGTTCGCGCCGCGCACGATCACGGGCTCGTCGTTCACCCGGAGCAGGAACGGGGCACCGTCGGCGTCGGCGGCGGTGTCGAGCGTGACCGTCCGGAAGCCGACGCGGCCGGTCCAGACGTCGTCGCCGACCTCGACCCGGACGTCGTACAGCGGCTGCTCGCCGTGGCCGCGCGGCCACCAGACCGCGACGTCGGGCAGCTCGAGGCGGACCGCAGCGGACCCGCCGGCGCGACCGCCGGTCACGCGACCAGACCCCGTGACGGACGTGCCGTGTCCGGAGACGGTGACCCGTGCCTCCAGGCCGGTGCTCGCGGAGCCCGTGACCTGCGGGGCGGAGCCGATGTGCTGACGGAACCCGCCGCCGGTGCCGGCGTGCTCGACGTCGACGTGCGCGGTGAGGACGCCGGTGGTGCCGTCCACGTCGACCAGGGGGCGGACGCTCGCGATCCGCACGCCGGTCCACGACTCGATGCCGATCGAGCGCCAGATGCCGCTCGTCGCGACGTCGACGCCCCAGTCCCACCCGAAGTTCGACGCGTTCTTGCGGAGCGCGTTGTAGGGGTGGTGGTTGACGTGGGGGAGTTCGCCGCCGTGCTGCTCCGACAGCCGGACGGCGGCCGGGACCGGTGCGTCCAACGTGACCACCAGCTCGTTGTCGCCCGGTCGCAGGAGGTGCGCCACGGGGAAGCGGTACGAACGGTGCTGGTTCGCGGTCGTGCCGACGACCAGGCCGTTCAGCTCGATCGTGGCGAGGGTGTCGAGCCCCTCGGCCACCAGGTCGTGCCGCGCCACGGTGTCCGTGCCGCCCGGGTGCGCGGCGCGGTCGTCGTCCCAGGTGAAGGTCCGGCGGTAGCGCCACACGGTGTCGCCGATCCACTGGGTCGCCGCCTCGCCGTCCCCGTCGAACGGGTCCGGGATCCGTCCCGCGCGGAGGAGGTCGGTGTGCACGCACCCCGGCACCACCGCCTCCACGGGGGAGCGGAACGGCTCGGACTCCGCCGGTCCGGCCACCGCCTCGAGGGTCCAGGGGCCGTCCAGTGTCATGCGCTCCATCGCGCCTCCTCAGATCGTCGTGCTGGTGCTTGACCGGGTTAGTTTAGCCGTGTAACAATCGCCGTCAACGAACTGGACTGCGACGGAGCAGACCGAGAGGACAACGATGTCAGTACTCAACCGTTCACGGCGGCTCGCCATCGCAGCCGCGGCCATCGTCACCACCGCCGGGCTCGCCCTGACCGGCTGCAGCTCGAGCGGGACCGCGGCGTCGTCCGACTCCGCGAGCACCCTCGTCGCCTACACCGGACAGTCCGGCGACTACCAGATCAACTTCAACCCGTGGTCGCCGTCGAACATCGGCGGCATCGGCACCATCTACGAGAGCCTGTTCTTCATCACGAACGTGAACACGGCGGACCCGAAGCCGCTCCTCGGCAAGAGCTACGAGTGGAACGCCGACGGCACGCAGCTCACCATCGAGCTCCGTGACGGCGTGGAGTGGAGCGACGGCGAGCCCTTCACGGCGAAGGACGTCGTGTTCACGCTCGACATGCTCAAGCAGGACAAGTCGCTCAACTCGATCGGCTACACCGGCACCGCGAAGGCCGAGGGCGACGCGAAGGTCGTCGTGTCGTTCGACGAGCCGTCGTTCGTGCTCGGCCCGAACCTGCTCGGCAAGACCTGGATCGTGCCCGAGCACCTGTGGAAGGGCATCGACCCGGCCACCGACGTCATGCGCGAGCCCGTCGGCACCGGCCCGTACACGCTCGGCAACTTCAAGGCGCAGGCGTTCACCCTCACGGCGAACAAGGACTACTGGGGCGGCGCCCCGGCCGTGAAGACCGTCCGCTACCTGTCGCTCTCCGGCAACACCGCCGGTGCCGACGCGCTCAAGCAGGGCTCGATCGACTGGCAGACCGGCCCCGTGCCGAACATGGACGACATCGCGGGCAACTACCCGGGCTACGACGGCATCACGATCGGGCAGAACCAGATGGCCCTGATCACCTGCGCGAACACCGACCTCGGGTGCTCCGGACCGCAGACCGACCCCGCCGTCCGGCACGCCGTCGCCGACGCGATCAACCGCAAGCAGCTCAACTCGCTGGCGTTCGCGAACACCGCGAGCGACATCTCGCCGACGTTCGCCCTCACCACCACGCAGAAGGACATGATCTCGAAGGACGTGTCGCCGGCCGTGATGCCGAACTCGCCCGACACCGACGCGGCCGCCTCGACGCTCGAGGGCGCCGGGTGGAAGAAGGGCTCGGACGGCATCTACGCCAAGGACGGGCAGAAGCTGTCGTTGACCGTCGAGGTCGTCACCGGCTGGACCGACTACATCACCGCCATCGACACGATGACCCAGCAGCTCAAGGCCGCCGGCATCGAGCTCAAGGCGCAGCAGTCGTCGTGGAACGAGTGGACCGACAAGAAGACCAAGGGCCAGTTCCAGCTCGCGATCGACTCGCTCGGTCAGGGCCCGACGGCGAACCCGTACTACCTGTACAACAACAACCTCGCGACGTCGAACACCGCGAAGGTCGGCGAGGCCGCCGCGACGAACCTGTCCCGCTACAGCAACCCGGACGTCGACGCGGCGCTCGCGAAGCTCAAGGCGATCAACCCCGAGGACAAGGCAGCGACCCAGCCCGAACTCGACACGATCCAGCAGCACCTCGTCGAGGACATGCCGTACATCCCGATCCTGACCGGTGGCACGACGAGCGAGGTGCACACCGCGAAGTTCACCGGCTGGCCGACCCAGGACGACCTGTACGCCTTCCCGGCGATCTGGGCCAGCCCGGACAACGCCGAGGTGTTCAAGGCCCTGAAGCCCGTCAAGGGCTGACGGCGGACCGCGACCGAGGAGCACTCGTATGCAGTACTTCCTGCGCAAGATCGGCTTCTACGTCGTCGCCTTGTGGGCGGCCTTGACGCTGAACTTCATCATCCCCCGGCTCCTGCCCGGGAACCCCGTGGACATCCTGCTCGCCAAGCTCCAGCAGCGCGGCGGACAGATCACCCCGGAGACCAGGGAGGCGTACCAGCTGCTCCTCGGTGGCGACTCCTCGCAGCCGCTCATCGTGCAGTACGGGCAGTACCTCGGCAACGTGTTCCGCGGTGACCTCGGGGTGTCGGTGAGCTACTTCCCGGCACCCGTCACCGAGGTCATCGGGAGCTCGCTGCCGTGGACCATCGCCCTGGTCGGGATCGCCACGGTCCTGGCCGCCGTGATCGGTGTCGCGCTCGGCGCCTTCGTCGGCTGGAAGCCCGGCACCTGGCTCGACTCGTTCGTGCCGGCCACCACGCTGCTCGCCGCGGTGCCCTACTTCTGGCTCGCGCTCATCCTGGTCTACCTGTTCGCCACCGGGCTCCACCTGTTCCCGGCGCAGGGCGGCTACGACGTCGTCCTCGACCCCGGGTTCAACGGCCCGTTCCTCATGTCGGCGCTCGAGTACGGCGTGCTCCCCGCGGCGACGATCGTGCTCGCCTCGCTCGGCGGCTGGCTGCTCGGCATGCGGAACATGATGGTGTCGACGCTGTCCGAGGACTACATCACGACGGCGCTCGCGAAGGGACTGCCGCCGGGCAAGGTGCTCCGCAACTACGCGGCGCGGAACGCCGTGCTGCCCTCGGTCGCCGGGTTCGCGATCTCGCTCGGGTTCATCGTGTCCGGGTCGGTCGTCACCGAACAGGTCTTCTCGTACCCGGGCATCGGCTCGAAGCTCCTGTCGGCGGTCACCAACAACGACTACGCGCTCATGCAGGGCATCTTCCTGTTCATCACCCTCGCCGTGCTCGGCGCGAACCTCGTCGTCGACCTGCTGTACGGGCTCATCGACCCGCGCACCCGGGCCCGGAGCTAGGAGGACACCACCGTGACCAACATCCAAGAGGACACCGAACCCACGGTCGGCGCGCTCGCCGAGGAGACCGCCGGTGCCTCCACCCGCAGCATCGCGACCGCCCGGTCCGCTCGTCGGACCGGTGGCCTGCACCGCTTCCTGCCCACCATGACGCCGTGGCTCGTCACCGGCATCGTGCTCATCGTCGGCGTCGCCCTGTTCGGGCTGCTCGGCCCGCTCCTGGTCGGCGACCCGAACGCCATTCGCGACTCCGGCATGCAGCCGCCGAGCGGGGACAACCTGCTCGGCACCACCCAGACCGGCCAGGACGTCCTCGCCCAGCTCGCGTACGCCACCCGCGGCAGCCTGCAGATCGGGTTGATCGTCGGCGTGCTCGCGACGGTGCTCTCCGCGTTCTTCGGCATCCTCGGGGCGTACCTCGGCGGGATCATGGACGAGGCGTTCTCGCTGTTCTCGAACGTCTTCCTCGTGATCCCCGGTCTGCCGCTCGTCATCGTCATCTCGGGCCTGGTGCCGCAGGAGGCACGCGGGCTCTGGACCATCGCGATCGTCCTGGCGATCACGTCGTGGGCCGGGTCCGCGCGGGTCCTCCGGGCGCAGACGATGTCGATCCGGAACCGCGACTACGTCTCCGCCGCCCGGGTCGCGGGCGAACGACCGTGGCGGGTCATCGCGGTCGAGATCCTGCCGAACCTGCTGCCCGTGCTCGCGTCGCAGTTCGTCTTCGCGGTCATCGCCGCGATCCTCGGCGAGGCCGGCCTGTCCTTCCTCGGGCTCGGGGCGTCGAACTCGTCGACGCTCGGCACGATGCTCTTCTACGCCCAGAACGGGTTCGCGCTCGCGCAGGGCGCCTGGTGGTGGTTCGTGCCGCCGGGTCTGCTCATCGCTCTGCTCGGCATGGGCCTGTCGCTCGTCAACTTCTCGATCGACGAGGTCATCAACCCGCGACTCGCGAACGTGCGTGCGCAGCGACGGCGCGAGCGTCGTGCGCGGCGTGCGGCACGGACGGGAGGCACGGCTCGCCTCGACGACACCACCACCGACCGGAAGGGGGTCGCCTCGTGACCCGGGACGCCGTCCTCACCATCGACCACCTCGACGTCGTCTACGAGACGGAGCGACCGGTGCACGCCGTCAAGGACGTGTCGCTCACGCTCGCACCGGGGGAGATCCTCGGGCTGGCGGGGGAGTCCGGCTGCGGCAAGACGACGCTCGCCTACGCCATCACCCGGCTGCACAAGCCGCCGGCGAAGGTGGCGAGCGGCAGCATCACCTTCCACGACCGTGACGGCAGCGATATCGACCTGCTCGGGCTGAGCGACGAACGACTCCGGGCGGTCCGCTGGTCGAAGCTGTCGATGGTGTTCCAGGGCGCGATGAACGCGCTCAACCCGGTCACCACGATCCGGGCGCAGCTCGACGACGCGCTCGTCGAGCACCGCAGGGGGATGCCCAAGAAGGAGCGGCGGGCGATCGCCGAGGACGCCCTGCGCCGCGTCGGCGTCGACCCCGCCCGCATCACCGCCTACCCGCACGAACTGTCCGGCGGGATGCGGCAGCGCGTCATGATCGCGATGGCGATGCTGCTCGAGCCGCAGGTGATGATCATGGACGAGCCGACCACCGCGCTCGACGTCGTCGTGCAGCGCGAGATCCTGCGGGAGATCGTCCGGCTGCGGGACGAGCTCGGCTTCGCGGTCGTGTTCATCACGCACGACCTGCCGCTGCTGCTCGAGATCAGCGACCGGATCGCGATCATGCTCCGCGGCGAGGTCGTCGAGTGCGCCACCGCGGCGCGGATCCAGCACGAGCCGCAGCACCCGTACACGCAGCGTCTGCTGCGCTCGTTCCCGAGCCTGTCCGGCGCCCGCGGCGACTTCATCCGCACGGGTCTCGGCTTCGAGGAGGTCGCATCGTGACCAGCGTCACCGTCAACCACCTGACCAAGGACTTCCACGTCCGCAAGGGCCTGCGCCGGAACACCCTCCGCGCCGTCGACGACGTGTCCTTCGAGCTGCTGCCCGGCCGGACCGTGGCCCTGGTGGGGGAGTCCGGCTCCGGCAAGTCCACGATCGCGCGGATGCTCGCGAAGCTCGAGTCCGTGACGAGCGGCTCGATCGACGTCCGGCTTGAGGACGGCACCCCCGTGGTCGGCAGCATGTACCGCCGGCACGTGCAGATGGTGTTCCAGGACCCGTTCGCCTCGCTCAACCCGTTCCACTCCATCGAGCACCACATCGCCCGACCGCTGCAGCTGCACCACCGGACCCGCGGTGCAGCCGAGACCCGGGAGCGCGTCCGGGAGCTGCTCGACCGGGTGAACCTCGACGAGGACTTCGCCGAGCGGCGCCCCCACGAGCTGTCCGGCGGGCAGCGGCAGCGCGTCGCGATCGCCCGTGCGCTGGCTCCCGGTGCCCAGGTGCTCGTCGCGGACGAACCGGTGTCGATGCTCGACGTGTCGATCCGGCTGAGCGTGCTCAACCTGATGGGGCGGCTGCAGCGGGAGGACCACCTCGCCGTGCTCTACATCACGCACGACCTGGCGACCGCGCGGCACTTCTCCGACGAGATCCTCGTGCTCTACCGCGGTCGCGTGGTCGAGCGCGGGCCGTCCGACGCCGTGATCCTCGACCCGCACCACGACTACACGCGGCTGCTCGCCGACGCCGCACCGGACCCCGAGCGGGTGGACCGTCGAGTGACGGCCGGGCCCGTGGTCGACCGGTCGACGATCGACAACACGACCTGTTACGACCACGGGATCGGGGCGTGGGTGGAGGCCCCGGCGGCCCCGGTCGGAGCCCGGTGACGGTGCCGTCCCTCGACTGGGTCACGAGCGGGTTCGCCGTCCGGTTCCGGATCGGTCCGGACCAGCCGGTGGCACTCGTGTCGTTCGTGCCGTCCGGTGGGGCGCTGTCGGACGGGCCGGCGGACCCGCAGCCGCTCGTCGAGCTGACCACAGTCGGGCACGGGCGGTTCCCCGGTGGCTTCCGACACGTCGACTCCACGGTGGGCGCGCGGCTGCGGTACGTGTCGCACACCGCGACGGACGGGGCGGACGCGAGCGCCGTGGTGGTGACCGGTCCCGAGGTCCGGATCGTGCAGGCGGACGCGGCCACGGGCCTCCAGACCGTCTCCGTGTTCCGGGCGCACGACGGCGTCCCCGCGTTCCGGACGTGGACCGAGGTCCGGGCGGAGCGTGGCGAGCACGTCGTCGACTTCGTCTCATCGTTCGCGAGCGGGGCGTGGCTGACCGACTCGGGCGCGGACGTCGACGACCTGTCCCTGGCGCACGCCGACAACGACTGGTCGGCGGAGAGCCGGTGGCGCACCGACCGGCTGCGGGAGATCGGCCTCGCGCGCATCGACCGCGAGGCGCAGCACCACCCACCCCGCAGCCGCGCGGTCGTGCAGAACCGCGGGTCGTGGTCGACCGGCGAGGCACTGCCCATCGGCGTGCTCACCGGCCCCGGGTACGCGCTCGTGTGGGAGATCGAGCACAACGGGCCGTGGCTGTACGAGCTCGGGGAGACCCGGAGCGCGGCGTACGTGCTGCTCAGCGGACCGACCGACCAGGAGCACCAGTGGACCGCGGTGGTCACGCCGTCGGCGCCGTTCACCTCGGTGCTCGTCTCGGTGGGCATCGCGGACTCGGTCGACGGGGCGTTCGGCGTGCTCACCGCGCAACGACGGGCCTCGCGGCGGACCCGGACCGCGGACGCCGCCATGCCGCTCGTGTTCAACGACTACATGAACACCCTCATGGGCGACCCGACGACCGAGAAGCTGCTGCCGCTGATCGACGCAGCCGCCGACGCCGGCGCGGACCTGTTCTGCATCGACGCCGGCTGGTACGCCGAGGGGCACTGGTGGGACACCGTCGGGGCGTGGGAACCGGCCGCGTCGCGCTTCCCGGGCGGGCTGTCCGTCGTCGTCGACCACATCCGTTCCCGGGGGATGCAGGCCGGGCTCTGGCTGGAACCGGAGGTCATCGGCATCCACTCGCCGCTCGCGTCCACGCTGCCCGACGACGCCTTCGTGCAGCACCACGGCGTACGGGTCGCCGAACACGGACGCCACGTGCTCGACCTGCGGTCCCCGGCCGCCCGCGCACACCTCGACGGGGTGGTCGACCGGCTCGTCGGGACGCTCGGCGTCACGTACTTCAAGATGGACGACAACACCATGACCGGCCCGTGGTCCGGATCGGTGGACGGCGGGCGCGCACTCCTCGCCTGGCTCGACGACGTCCAACAGCGGTACCAGGAGCTGCTCATCGAGAACTGCGCCTCGGGGGCGATGCGGGCCGACCAGGCGATGCTGTCGCGGCTGCACATACAGTCCACGTCCGACCAGCAGGACCCGGTGCTGTCCGCCTCGATCGCGGCGGCGGCCCCGGCGGCGATGCTGCCCGAGCAGGCCGGGAACTGGGCGTACCCGGCGCCCGGGACGTCGCCCGAGCGGTTCACCCTGTCGCTCGTGAACGGGGTGCTCGGCCGGATGTACCTGTCCGGGTACCTCAACGAGATGACCGACGGGCAGCGCGCCGTGGTGCGGTCGGCGATCGCGGCGCACCGTGAGGTGCTCGGCGTGCTCGGGACCGCGGTGCCGGTGTGGCCGCTCGGACTGCCCGGGTGGGAGGACCCGTGGGTGGCGCTCGGGCTGGCCGTCCCGGACGGCGACCTGTACCTGTCGGTGTGGTCGCTGCCCGGCGGGCCCCCGAGCGTCGCACTCCCGCTGGCCGGGTACGCGGGGCGGTCGGTGTCGGTGACCGCGCTCTTCCCGACCGAGGCCGCTCCGTGGACGGTCTCGTGGGATGCGTCCGCCGGGGTGCTGCACGTCGACGACGGCGGTACCACCCCGACGGCGAGGGTGTTCCGCGTCCGGACCGAGGGGGCGGACGCGGAGCGCTGAGGGGACGGCCGTCGGATGGCAGCCGACGGTCGTCGGACGGACGGGAGACGCGGTGCGGGCAGGCACCGCGGCTCCCGTCCGGTGCGTGGTGGCGAGGCCGTGGGTCGCGATCAGCGGGTGACCGTCCTGGTCCGTCCGCCCCGGGTTCAGAGGACCAGAACAGCCATCGAGCGACGCGGACCAGGGGCGTCGCAGGCACCCTCGGGGGTGGGTCTACGGGAGAGCAGGTCGAGACGGCACTGCCACTGAGGTCAGAGCAGCCCGAGCTCCATCGCTCGGGTCACGGCACGTGTCCGGTCGTTCACGCCGAGCTTCTCGAACACGTGCCCGAGGTGCGTCTTCACCGTCGTCTCGCTGAGGAAGAGCGCACGGCCGATGGCTGGGTTCGAGTTGCCCTGCGCGACGAGTCGAAGGACCTCGTGCTCGCGCGGAGAGAGGGCCGGTCCGGTCGGGCCCTTCGTGGTGGCTCGGCGCACGAGGGCCGCGGCGGCGGACGGCGCGAGGGCGGTCTCGCCGCGGGCAGTGGCCCGGAGGCCCGCCAGGATGTCGGACTCCGGGGCCGCCTTGAGCAGGTAGCCTGCGGCGCCCGCCTCGATCGCGGCGAGGATCTGGTCGTCGGACTCGTACGTGGTGAGGATGAGCACGCGGACCCCGGGCTCGCGGGCCAGGATGCGCGCGGTGGCCTGGTCGCCGTCGATGCCGGGCATCCGCAGGTCCATGAGCACGACGTCCGGCCGTTCCGCGAGTGCGAGGCGGACCGCGGTCTCGCCGTCACTGGCCTGGCCGACCACTTGCACGTCGTCGGCGTCCTGCAGCAGGGCGACGATGCCTGCGCGGACGATGGGGTGGTCGTCCGCGACGACGACCCGGATCACGCGGGCACCGGCGGGGGGACGGCGACGGCCTGAGCAGGTGCGAGTGTGCCGGTCGTGACGAGCTGGAGGGGCAGGGCGGCTTCGACCACGGTTCCGGAGCCGTGTGCGGACGTGACAGTGCAGGTGCCCCCGGCCAGGGTGAGTCGATCGCGCAGTCCCGGAAGGCCGCGACCGGCGGTGGCACGGGCCGGCTCGAAGCCCACTCCGTCGTCGACGACCCGCAGCGTGACGCGATCGGCATCCGTGCGGAGGCGCATCTGCACCGACTCCGCTCGGGCGTGTGCGCGGACGTTCGCCAGCGCCTCTTGTCCGACGCGGAGCAGCACGACCTGCACGTCGCGGTCCAGCGCGGAGTCCGACGCGTCGACCTCGACCGGGATGCCGGTCTCGCGGTGGAACCGTTCGCCGAGTCGGTGCAGTGCGGCACAGAGGCCGTCGCTCGCGACCCCTGCTGCTCCGGCAGCGACGAGGGTGCGGGATCCCTCGAGCGCCGTCCGGGCGGACTCCTCGAGCACGGCGAGCCGTTCGTCGAGTCGGTCCGTGCGGTGAGCGGCCAGGTCGCCGCGGGCACGCTCGGTCAGCATGACGATGCCCGCCAGGTCCTGCGCCACGGTGTCGTGGAGCTCCCGTGCGAGGCGTTCGCGTTCGCTCGTGATGCCGGCCGTCCGGTGGGCCTCGGCGAGGGACGCCTGGGTGGCTTGCAGCTGTTCGAGGAGCACGCGGCGTTCGTCGGACAGCTGGGCGATCCGCGTGATCCACAGTCCGAGTGCGCAGGCGCCGGCGACGCTGACGGTCTCGATGAGGAGCGTCGACACCACGGCGGCCGGTCCCGAGGCGATCTGCAGGCCAATGCCCGAGGCGACCCCGATGACGACCGACACCGCGACCGAGGTGCGGACGCGGTCGAGCTGGCACCAGGCGACCGGGAACAGGATGCACTGCACGAACGCGGTGCTCGGGACGACCGCGGGCAGGACGAGGGCAGCCACGACGAGCACCGGCACGAAGCCGGCTGCCGCGCGGGGTCGGGCGTACCCGCGCCAGCCGTACGCGGCGTATGCGAGTGCGAGGACCCCGAGCATCACGAACGCCGGCCAGCGGCTCGACCACGGGGACCATCCGAGGGCGGCGATGACCGTGACGAGCGCGACGGTCACACCGAAGGCGACGTGGAGGCCCCGGTTGGCGTGCGTGCCGCTGCGGTCCATGTGGACAGCATCCCACCGGTTGCCGTCGCGCTCGGGTCTCTCCACAGGAACGTCAGGCATCCCGTCGGTTCCACCGGAACGTCAGCAGGCACACGAGGGCGCCGAGGACGAGCCACGCTGTCAGGACGGCGGTACCGATCCCGAGGTGCCAGGCGCCCCCGGGCTCGGCGGACGCGAAGCCCTCGGGGAGGAACACCGACCGCATGCCCGACGCCATCCAGCGGAGGGGGAAGACCCCGGCGACGGTCTGCAACCAGTCGGGGAGCTGCGTGAAGGGGAGGTACACGCCGGAGATGAACTGCAGGACCAGGACGATCGGGACGATGGTCGCCGTGGCGCGTCGGCCCTCGCGGGGGAGCGCCGAGATCGCGATGCCCAGGACGCAGCTCGTGGCGACGCCGAGCAGCATGATCCCTGCGAAGCGGGCCCACGCGCCGCCGTCGGTGGGCAGCTGCACGCCGAAGACGATCGCGGCGATGCCGAGCAGCAGGGCGACCTGCGCGATGACGGTCACCAGCACCATGCCGACCTTGCCGACGAAGTACGCGAGCACGGGCAGCGGGGTGCCACCGAGGCGCTTCAAGGTGCCGTCGCTTCGCTCGCCGGCGATGTCCACGCCGAGCGACTGGGTGCCGGAGAGCAGGAAGGCGGTCGCGACGAGGCCGGGCAGGTAGTAGGTCGCGTAGTCGACGCTGACACCCGGGCCGGCTTGGATGTCCGGGGCGCTGCCGAACGCGACGGAGAACAGCGCCAGCATGATGATCGGGAACAGGAAGGTGAAGAACACGGAGTCGGGGGCACGGAAGTAGGAACGGACCTCGTACCCGATGCGGACCGCGCCTGTTCGGACCGGGCCGATGCGGGCCGGGCCACTGCGCACCGGTTCGACGCGGACCGGGCCGGGCGTCGCGGCGTTCATGCTGCGTGCTCCGCGATCATGGCGAGGTAGACGTCCTCGAGTGCGGGGCGGACGACCTCCAGGTCGTGCATCGGCCCGGTCGAGCCGCGGACCAGTGCGACCGGGTCGGTGGTGCGTCGCTCGTGCTGCGCGCCGTCGTCGTCCCGCCACCGGACGACGGGGATACGGGCCGCGGCACCACCGATCTCGTCGATCGGGGCGAGGTCGATCAGGCTGCCGTCGGCGATCACCGCCGCGCGGTCGGCCAGGTGTGCGGCCTCGTCGAGGTAGTGGGTGGTGAGCAGGATCGTCGTGCCCTCGTTGGCGACCTGCTCGATGAGCTGCCAGAACTGCCGGCGGGCCTCGGGGTCGAAGCCGGTCGTCGGTTCGTCGAGGAACAGCACCTCGGGGCGGCCGATGATCCCCAGGGCCACGTCGACCCGCCGCCGCTGTCCACCGGACAGCTTGCTGACACGGGTGTTGCGCTGCTCGTGGAGCCCGGTGACCGCGAGGAGTTCCTCGACCGGACGGCTCCGCGGGTACAGGTGCCGGAAGTGCGCGAGCTGCTCGGCGACGGTGACGTTCGGGGACTCGCCGCTCGTCTGCAGGACCATGCCGACGCGGGCGTTGTGGCTGCGGCTCGCGCGGGCCGGGTCGTGGCCGAGGACCCGGACGGAACCGCCCGACCGGGACCGGTACCCCTCGAGGATCTCGACGGTCGTGGACTTGCCCGCGCCGTTCGGGCCGAGCAGGGCGAAGGTCTCGCCGCGGTCGATCGTGAACGAGACGTCGGTGACGGCGCGCTTGCCGTTCGGGTACTGCTTCGAGAGGTGCTCGACCTCGATGGCGGGGCTGCTGGGCATGACCCCAGCCTCCTCGCCGGATGGCCGCACCGGATCGGAGGGCCGGGCGGAACGGCATCCTCCGATCGGAGGATGCCGCTACGGACCGACGGACGGACGGGAGGCGCGTGGCGGGCCCGCCCCGTGCCTCCAGGCCGGTGCCGGGCCCCGTCAGGAACCGAGCGCCGCCCGCAGGAAGGGCGCCGTCCGGCTGTCCGGCGCTGCCGCGACCGCGGCCGGTGTGCCGGCCGCGACCACGCGGCCGCCCTCGTCCCCGCCGGCCGGGCCCATGTCGATGACGTGATCCGCCTGCGCGACGACCGACATGGTGTGCTCGACGACCACGACGGTGTTGCCCGCGTCGGTGAGCCGTGCGAGCTGGGCGGTGAGCAGCTCGACGTCCGCCGGGTGCAGGCCCGTCGTCGGCTCGTCCAGCAGGTAGAGCGTGTGCCCGGAGCGGGCGCGCTGGAGTTCGGTGGCGAGCTTGATGCGCTGCGCCTCGCCGCCGGACAGTTCCGGTGCGGGCTGCCCCAGGCGCAGGTACCCGAGTCCGACGCTGCGGAGGGCGTCGAGCGCACGTGACGCGGCGGGCAGGTCGTCGAGCGCGGCGGCGGCCTCGTCGACGGTCATGCCGAGGACGTCGGCGATCGACGCACCGTTCCGGTGGACCTCGAGCGTCTCGGCGTTGTACCGGGAGCCGTGGCACTCGGGGCACGGCGCCCAGCTGCCCGGCAGGAACAGGAGTTCGACGGAGACAGAGCCCTCGCCCTGGCAGACCTCGCACCGGCCACCCTCGACGTTGAACGAGAAGCGGCCGGCGGACCAGCCGCGCTGCCGGGCGTGGTCCGTGGCGGCGAAGGCCTGGCGGACGGCGTCGAACATCCCCGTGTAGGTGGCGAGGTTCGAGCGGGGCGTGCGACCGATTGGCTTCTGGTCGACCTCGACCACGCGGCTGACGATCGGGTGCGCCGTCGCGACGGCGGGCAGGACGCCGCCGACGAGCGAGGACTTGCCCGAGCCGGACACCCCGGTGACCGCGGTCATGACCCCGAGGGGCAGGTCGACGTCGAGGTGGTCGAGGTTGTGCAGCGACACGTCCCGGATCTCGAGGGTGCCGACGGGCGTGCGCTGCTCGTGCGCCGGGACCGCCCGGCCCGGCTGGAGAAACCGCCGGGTGACGCTCTCGGCCACCTCGGCGAGTCCCTCGGGCGGACCGCTGTACAGGACGTGGCCGCCGCCGGAGCCAGCGCCGGGGCCGACGTCGACGATCCAGTCCGCCTGACGGACGATGTCCATGTCGTGCTCGACCACGAACACGCTGTTCCCGCTCGCGCGGAGGTCCTCGAGCACCCGGACCAGGGGCTCGGCGTCCGCCGGGTGCAGGCCGGCGCTCGGCTCGTCGAGGACGTACACGACCCCGAACAGGCCCGAGCGGAGCTGCGTCGCGATCCGGAGGCGCTGCATCTCGCCGGGGGAGAGCGTCGGTGTCGCCCGGTCGAGTCCGAGGTAGCCGAGCCCGAGTCCGGTGAGGACCTCGACGCGGGAGAGCAGGTCGGCGGCGATCGACTTCGCCACCTCGGAGCGCTCGCCGGACGTGACCCGGCTCTGCGCGGGCGCGGGGTCCGTCAGCGTCGCCGCCGGCCGGAGGACCTCGGCGACCTCGGTGAGCGGCAAGGCGTTGAACCGGGCGATCGACAGGCCGCCGAACGTCACCGCGAGGGCCGCGCGGGTGAGTCCGGAGCCGCCGCAGAGCTGGCACGGGCCGGACTGGACGAAGCGCATCGCCTTGTTCCGCTGGGCCTCGCTCTGCGAGTCCGCCAACGTGTGCAGCGTGTACTGCCGGGCGCTCCAGAACCGCCCCTTGTACGGCTTCGCGACCCGGTCGCGCTTCGGGTGGACCTGCACGACGGGCTGCTCCTCGGTGAACAGCAGCCAGTCGCGGTCCGCCTGCGGCAGGTCCCGCCACGGCCGGTCGATGTCGTAGCCGAGCACCGCCGTCACGTCGCGGAGGTTCTTGCCCTGCCAGGCGCCGGGCCAGGCGGTGATCGCGCCGTCCCGGATGCTCAGCGAGGGGTCGTGCACGGCGGAGGCCTCGGTCACCTCGTGCGCCGTCCCGAGCCCGTGGCAGCGCGGGCACGCCCCGGTCGCGGTGTTCGGCGAGAACGAGTCCGAGTACAGCTGCTCGGCGCCCTCGGGGTAGGTGCCGGCGCGCGAGTAGAGCATGCGGACGGAGTTGCTCAGGGTCGTCAGCGTGCCGACCGTCGAACGGGTGCTCGGGGCGCCACGGCGCTGCTGCAGGGCGACGGCCGGCGGCAGGCCCGTGATCGAGTCGACGTGCGGGGTGCTGCCCTGCGCGATGAGCCGGCGGGCGTACGGGGCGACGGACTCCAGGAAGCGGCGCTGCGCCTCCGCGAAGACCGTCCCGAACGCCAGGCTCGACTTCCCGGACCCGGACACGCCCGTGAAGGCGACGATCCGGTCGCGGGGGATGTCCACGTCCACATCGCGGAGGTTGTGCTCGCGGGCGCCGCGGACGCGGATGAACCCGTCGGACGACGACGGCTGGTCGGCTGGGTGGTGCGGGGCGGGCATTCGTTCGAGCGTAGGCGGAACCGGCGAGCGCCGTTCCGGATCGCAGGTTCGGGCCCCGGTGGGTCGGCTGCGATGGTGACCGGGAGACGGACGGGAGGCACGGGGCGGGCTGACACCGTGCCTCCCGTCCGGCGGTCGGTACGGTGCGGATGCGGGAGGGCGGCGAACGGGGGCCGCGTGGACGAGCGAAGGGTCATCGGCGACGTCGCTTGGTCGCCGCCGCGGCATCGACACGGCGCCCTGTGGATCGCGGCGAGTGGGCTCCTGCCGCCGGCCAGGTGGATCGGTATGGTGATCTTCAAGCTCGCGACAGTCGGCGTGCCGCGGTCGATGGGATGCTCCTACGGCGTCGCAGTGACCGATCGGTCACCTTCGTCGGACCGATCGTGTGGCTCGTGATCGCTGTCGTCGGATTCAGGACGACTGGGTTGGTGGCGGTCGGCGCGGTGCACCGGGCCGGTCACTCGCAGCCGACTCCGTCGCCGTCGCGGTCGAGCTTCCGGGAGTAGCCCGGATCACCGACGTGGACCGGTGCGGCGCCGGCCGCGCGAGCGGCATCGCAGTTCGCGAAGAAGGTGGGGGCGGCGGCTGCGGCCGCTCGGGCTTGCGCGTCGGCAGCGGCCTGGGCTGCGGCGGCCTGTGCGGCGGCCGCGTCCGCGGCAGCCTGTGCCGCGGCTTCCTCGGCGGCCTTCTTCGCTGCTGCCTCTTCCGCGGCCTTCTTGGCGGCCTCCTCGGCAGCGGCCTGCTCTTCGGCGACCTTCCGTGCAGCGGCCTCGTCGGCGGCCTTCTGTGCCGCGGCCTCTCGAGCCGCCTTGGCGACGGCGCTCGCTGTCGAGGTGGCGGAGGGCTGTGCGGCGTCAGCCAGGAGCGCCGGAGCATCGCTTGCGGTACCAGAGCTGCACGCGCTGAGCGTGAGGACGAGGGCGAGCGCGCTCGCGACGCCGATCACGGCGCTGCGGCGGTTCTTCGAGGACGACACCTGGTTCTCCCAACCTGAGGACTCGTCCATGATTCCGTGGTGACCGCCTCGTCGCGATGCCCCCGTTCCGGGGTGCGGCGCTCCCGGACCTAGCCGATCGCCGCGCCCTTCCGACGGTTGCACGGTCCGCACAGGATCTGGAGGTTCTCCGGTACATTGCTCCCACCGCGAGCAACCGGGATCACGTGGTCGAATTGGAGCTCGTGCACTGAGCCGCAGTGCGAACACCGTCCGCCGTCCCGTGCCCAGACGAGGTCCTTCACCTCACGGGGCACCGCGCCGCGACGGTACCGCGGTGGGTCCTGTGGCGTGTTCGCGAGAGCGTGTGCTCGCGCGATGGCACTGGCTTGGCGCCGATCGCGCGACTCGAGCAGGGCGAACACCTGCTCCTCGGTCAGCTGGTCGTTGTCCCAGAACCAGCGGTTGCGGAAGATCCAGTACTGGCGCTCCTTGACCCGGCCGATGTAGGAGGGACGGTGGACCGAAGCGTCGAGCACGGCGCGGAACTCGTCCTTCGAGAGCTTCGAGCCGACGTAGTAGGTCGAGCGGCCGAGCGTCATCTGCACACGACCCCGACGTGTGAAGATGTTGACTCCGTGTCGGATGGTGATGTTCTCGGCCCTGCGCAGCACTGCTTCGTCCTCCTCGTTCCGCCGGCGGAACCGGCACATCCTCATCTTCTCGGCGGTGCGCGGAGAAGCGGTAGGACCCGTTCAGGGGTGTGGCCCCAACCAGGAGCTCCGCTGAGTCCCCGGGCTGAACGGCGGGTAGACCGGAGGACATGCAGGTCGTCGGAGTCGAAACGTTCGGAGGGCCCGAGGCCCTCGCCGTCCACGAGGTCCCGGAGCCGCACGCCGGCCCCGGCACCGTCCGAATCCGGGTGCAGGCGTTCGCCGTGAACCCCACCGACACGGGCGTGCGCGAGGGGCAGCGGGAGACCGACACCGCCCCGCCGTGCGTGCCCGGGATGGACGCCGCCGGCGTGGTCGACGAGGTCGGCCCCGACGTGGACGGCTGGCAGGTGGGCGACCAGGTCATGGCGATGGCGCTCCCGCTGTCCGAGCACGGCGGGGCCTACGTCGAGCACCTCGTCGCCCCGGTCGGGTCCTTCACGCGCATCCCGGCCGGCGCCTCGATCGAGGAGGCCGCCACCGTGCCGATGAACGGTCTGACCGCGCTGCAGATCCTCGCGCGTGCCGCACTGTCGCCGGAGGACACCCTCGCGGTGACCGGCGCCGCGGGGCTGCTCGGCAACTACGTCGTCCAGCTCGCGAAGCAGCGGGGGATCACGGTCATCGCGGACGCCGCACCGAAGGACGAGGAGCTCGTCCGCTCGCTCGGCCCCGACCACGTCGTCCCACGCGGCGACGGGTTCGCCGCAGCCGTCCGCGGGATCGTGCCGGACGGGGCCGATGCGCTCGCCGACGCCGCGGTCCAGCGCGAGGAGGTCGTCGACGCGGTCCGCGACGGCGGGGTCTTCGCGGACGTCCGGGGATGGGAGGGCAACGGCGCTCGCGGCATCCGGTTCGAACGGATCATGGTGTTCGGGGAGTACACGTCGTTCGACCTGCTCGAGGAGCTGCGGCAGGCGGTGGAGGACGGGGTCCTGACCCCGCGGGTCGCCGAGGTGCTGCCCGCTGCGCGGGCGGGGGAGGCGCACGAGCGCCTCGCCGCGGGCGGGACGCGCGGGCGGTTCGTGCTCACCTGGTGAGTGGCGGTCGCCCGAGGCGAGCAGGAGACGGACGGGAGGCGCGGTGCCAGCTGGCACCGTGCCTCCCGTCCGCGTGGAAGACGCCTTGGCGCACGCGCTCTCCAATAGGCTTCCCCGCCATGGGGGAGAACAGATGCTGACGTGGATCACGACTCTGGTCCTGGAGCGGTCGACGGCGCTGCCTCAAACCGTCTCGCTCGGTCTCACCGCCGTAGTCTGGGCGGCCGTCGTCGCGGTCCTGTCGAGCGTGCCAGCAAGTCTGGCCCGGTCAACCCTGTACGACACTGAGCGACGACTCGACCGTCGTTACCGGCGTCTCTTCGACCGTGAACACGGGTTCGTCTCCAGCACTTCCGCCGCTCGTGTCGCGAACCGAGCGCTGTACGAGGCGAGTCTGCTCGAGCGATCGGTGTCCGTGCTCGATCGCTTCGGTGGGCATGTCGTGTTCTGGCCGCACGCGGTCAGACCGTTCCAGGTGTTCCGACTGGGCGCGCTCTGCGCTGGGGTCGTCCTGGCCGTCATCTCCTGGCCAGCTGAGTGGTCCTGGCAACCGGGTGACGTCTGGGACCAGTGGTCCGCGCTGATGCCCCGCTGGGACGATGTGAAGCTGGCGCTGCCCATCGTGCTGGTGTTGCTTGGACTATTCGCGGTGAGCTCGAGGACGCCGTTGTTGGACCGCATCCGAGCCCGTGACGAAGCGGCGAAAGATGCCAACCGCTTGTTGGCCAGATGGGCATTCGGCGCCGCCGAGTTGTGGGAGGTCGCGCTACGTCGAGCGGAGGACGTCCATCGCCTGAGCGGAGTGATCGTCGATGAGCGCTGCGGGACGCTCATCCCGGGAACGTCCTACTCGAGGGGAATCGTCGTCGACCTCCGCGACGGCGGAGACATCGTGACCTGGCATCGCCTGGGTAAGGAACTGCGCGACCCACAGTCGCTCGAGGAGTCGATGGAGCGTCTCAGAGATCTCAACGAAGAGATCCGCCGCGCCGGGCTCCGCTACGTCGCATGGAACCTCGTGCCCTCGGCAACGTCGTTCATCCACCGCTCTGGCTTCGACTGGCTCTACAGCAGTCCGCAGTCACGGAGTCACGCCTACCTCGATGACGATGGTCTGCGGCGTATGTGTCACGGCTGGCTGTCGAACTGGCACCGTGACGACTACGAGCGCAATCGAGGTGTCGACGGACCCGGCGCGGAACTCGCACGCGACCAGCTCTCGGAGTGCGCACGAACACTTGAGCTACAGCTCGAAGTCGCAGCCGTGATGCTCCTGTTCCGAGCGGGCAGTCTTCGTGTCGCGCACGATCGGATCAGCCGCAGGATGCTCGGTAACCCCTGGACGAAGCTGTTGAGCGTCGCGAAGAGTTGAAGCGCTCGCCGCTGCGCGCAGAGGCGTTTGCCGGGAGGTCAGCCGTGTTCGCGCCCGGGGAGTGGGGCGCCGTCGAGGAACGCCTCGTAGTCGGCGCGGGCGTCGTCGTCGACGGTGGGGGAGCCGTGGCCGTACCGGGCGTCGGTGCGGTCGCGCTTCGGGCCGGAGAGCCAGAAGCATTCGTCGGTCTCTACGTCGCGGAAGTTGGCGTCCCACGACTGCTTGCGGGCGAGGGTGCGGCCGTGGAAGTACGCCGTCTTCCAGGTCTTGGTGAAGTGCACGCGGCTGATCCAGGCGGGGCCGGCGTCGAGGGGGTGGCCGGTCTTCAGCTGGACGTACATGATGCGCTCGGGCATGAGGGCGAGCGTAGCGGCGTACCCGAGCCGGGCACTCGCGTTCCGGCGGCGCAGAAGCGAGGATGGTGTCGAGGAGTCGCACATCACCGACGCGGCTCGGAGGAACTCCGGGGGAACATGCACAACGGGTACGCCGTCGTCGACTTCGAGACGACGGGTCTGTCGCCGGCCTACGGGCACCGCGTCATCGAGATCGGGATCGTCCACGTCGCACCGGACGGACAGGTCGAGGAGTCCTTCGAGACCGTCGTGAACCCGGACCGCGACTTGGGACCGACGCACATCCACCAGCTGCGGGGCGCCGACATGGCGGGAGCGCCGACCTTCCAGGACATCGCAGGCACGCTCGTCGATCGCCTCCGAGGGCGCGTCCTCGTCGCGCACAACGCGCCGTTCGAAGCGCGCTTCCTGCACGCGGAGTTCGACCGGATCGGTGTGCGGTCGCCGTTCTCCGACGCGTCCCGGGCGCTCTGCACGATGCGGCTCGCGCTCGAGTTCCTGCCCGGCTCCGGGCGGAAGCTCGCCGACTGCTGCAGCGCCTACGACATCGAGCTGACCGATGCGCACGAGGCGCTCGCCGACGCCCGGGCGACCTCCCAGCTGCTCGCCGCCTACATGGCGACGTCAGCGGACCGGAGCCGCTGGGACACCTGGGGCGCGACGGCCGCAGGGCTCACGTGGCCGCGGGTCCCGTCGACCGGAGCCGGGTGGCTTCCGCGACGGCGCGGTGGGGCTGCAGTCACTCGGTCGAGGGTCGACCGGGCCACGGATCGGATGCCGGCGGTCGACGGCAGCGGCGCTGCCTTCCAGTACGCAGCGCTGCTCGACGCGGCACTCGCGGACGGGCTCCTCAGCACCTCTGAGACGGCGGCGCTCGAGGCACTCGCGCAAGACTCGGGCCTGACCACCGACCAGCAGCGCCGACTGCACCACCGCTACTTCGACGACCTGGTCGAGGCGGTCTGGGCCGATGGCATCCTGACCATCCAGGAGCACATCCAGCTGGAGCGTGTGGCTGCGCTCCTCGGGATCCCGAACGACCGCCTCGAGGACGCGGTGCACAGCCGCAAGCCGGGCGAGCGGCGTGCGGCGACGGCGGCGGTCGAGCCCGAGGACGAGAGCGTCTCGCTCGATGAGAGCAGCATCGTGACGCTGACGGGTGAGATGCGTCGCGGTCGTGCCGCCATTGAGGCCGACCTGGCTCGGCACGGCATCCGGACGGCACCGGCGGTGACGAAGAAGACGACCGTGCTCATCGCGGCGGACGTCGACAGCCTGTCGGGGAAGGCGAAGAAGGCGCGGCAGTACGGGATCCCGATCCTCGGGGAGGACGTGCTCGAGGAAGCGTTGGCGGCGGCGCGCTGAGCAGCCTGTCGAGGCCGGTGTCGGATCAGGCCGGCACAGCGGCCAAGCGAGCTCGCTCCTCGGCGAGCACCTGGGTGATGAGCTGCGACTCGGATATGTCGAACGCCTGCATCGAGGCCTGCGCGGTGTCGCTGACGGCGGCGAAGTCGCCGAAGATCTGCGACTTCCGCGCGAGCATCCGGACCAGGGCCGCATCGACGCCGTCCTCGGACAGCAGCCGGTGCACCTGGACCGTGTCGAGCTGGCCCATCCGTCGGGCCCGGGCGATTGCCTGCCACTCGGTCGTCGGCTTGAGCTGCGGCTCGCAGATCACGACGACCGAGGCCGCCTGGATGTTGAGCCCCACACCGCCGGCGATGATCTGGGCGATCAGGACCGCTCCGGGAGCCGCCGCGGAGAACGCGTCCGCCATCTCCTGGCGGGCCGTCGGGGACGTCGAACCGCTCAGCGGACCGAAGACCTCGCCCCCGACCGCCTGACGTGCCGCTTCGAGGACTGCACGGTAGTGCGAGAACACGAGCGTCTTGCGACCGTTCGCGCGGGCATCGGCGACGACCTCCCGGAGCGACTCGACCTTGCTCGAGGCGTCGCCGTCGAGCATCGCGAGCTGTCGCATCGCGTGGAAGTTGTCGCTGGCGACCGCATCGGCGTACCGGGAGGCTTCGGCCGGGGTCAGGTCGGTCCACTCGTCGACCTCGACGAGGTCGGGGAGCTCCGTCAGGACGTCCTCCTGACTCCGGCGCAGGTACACGGGTGCGATCTGCTTCCGGAACGCCATCGGGTCGTGCTCGGCGTCGACCGTGAGGTCCGGGCGGATGTGGTCGACGAGGACGCGGAACTCCTCGACGCGGTTCTCGAGCGGCGTGCCCGACATCAGGACGACGCGGTCGGAGCGGTCGAGGAGCGTGCGGGTGTTCTTCGTGCGTTTGGCGTCGGGGTTCTTGACGTAGTGCGCTTCGTCGACGATGACGGCCGCGAACCGTTGGTCCTCGGGGATGCGGGTGCCGAGCCAGGCGAGCGTCTCGTAGGTCGTGACCGCGACGCCACCGTCGCGGAGCCAGGCGTCCACGCCAAGCGAACGGCTCGGACCGTGCAGGCGGTGCACCGGAACCCGGGTGTGCTTCTCGGTCTCCCGGATCCAGTTCGCCACCACGGCTGCGGGGCAGATCACGACGAACCGCGGTGCTGGTCCGTCCGCGGTCTGATGTGCCGCTGCGACGTGCGCCACCACGGCGAGCGCCTCGACGGTCTTGCCGAGCCCCATCTCGTCGCCGATGACGACCCGCTCCTGCACCAGGGCGAACGCGGCGCCGAACCGCTGGTAGCCACGGAGCGATGCCGTCAGGAGCGTTGTGTCGAGCTCGAAGCGCTCGACCTGCTCGATCAGGCCCTCGGGGAGTGAGCCACGGCCCGCGGTCCTCGAGTCCGTCAGACCGATTTCGTCGAGCAGTGCGAAGTAGCTCGCCGGTCGGTCGAGGAAGTCGCTCCAGTCGTCGGTCGACCGGAGCCGCTCGCGATCCCCGGCTGCACGGACGGCCCGCTGCCGCGCGTCGTCCGCGTCGATCTCGAGCCGCTCGACCGTGCCCTCTGAGGGGTTGAAGCCGCCGGAGGCGATCGCTCCCGGCTGGTGCACGATGCCGAGGACGGCGCCGTGAGCGACCGCGGTCGCCAAGGGGCCGAGCTCGTCGACGAGCCCGGCGACGCGGGGGCCGCCACTGTTCTTGACCGCTTCCCACGTCCGGAGCGCCGAGACGAGTGCGACGCTCCCGGTGTCCTGCCGACGGGCGTCGATCTGGACGGCCGCATCGGCACGAGCCGCGTCCTGCATCGCCCGAGCGGCGGCGTTGATCCGGGTCGCGGTCGTCTCGCCGACGCCGGGGAGCCGACCGGCCACGATCGGGTCCGCGAGCAACTGGCCGACGGTTTCGATGCCCGCGTCCCGGACGGCACCGAGCCGGAGCTGATCCCGCGTGACCTCGCGCAGCCGCTCGACGTCCATCTGGCGGAGCTCGCGGCGCGCGGCGTCTTCGCGGACCCGACGACCGGCTTCGAGCACGCGCTCGCGCGACGACCCGGCTGCCTCCACGGCTTCACGCAGGATCCCGATCGTCCGCGGCAGGTGGTCGAGCGCGGCGAGGTCGATGAGGGCGGCAGGACCGAGGTCCGCGGTCGACGCGAGCAGCCGGCCCTCGGTGTCCAGCAGCGGCTCGAGGCTGCTCGGCACGGGACGGCGGTCCTGCGTGTCCACCGCCTGCAGCGCCGCCAGGACGCCGCTCCGGTCGAGCCAAGCGTTCGTGTCCTCGAGGTAGTGGCCGGCACGCGCGGCTGCGTCGCGGCGCTCCCGGCCGACGAAGAGGCTCGCGATACCGGAGACCGCGTCTTCGTCGTCGAGTGCGCGGCGGACGTCGTTCGTGAGCATGTCGAGCAGCTCCTCGACGGGCCGGTCGATGCGGGGGAGCGCAGCGGCGTGCTCGATGGTGGCCGCGAGCGATTCGTCGCCTTGGTGGAGCGGGATGACCGAGCAGGACAGTGCGGTGCCGCGGACCTCGACACGACGGGACAGGATTGCGTCGACTGCTGCCGTCGCTGCCGACTGAGCAGCGGTGCGGTGCGCACGGATGCCATCTGCGACGTCCGCGAGCATCCGCATGCGGTCTCGGATCACCTTGTCGACCATCGCCGCCCTCCCCGGTTGTCGAGCTCATCGTTGCATGGCGCCGAGCCCGCGCCCGCCGCCGACGACCCCGACGCCGACGACTGCGACACCTGCAGCGCCGTCACCGGCGAACGCCGACCCACAGCCCGTCCCGGGCCCGGGTCATGCCGACGTACAGCTCCCGGCGGTCGAGCTCCCGGCGCTCCCGGTCGGCCTCCGACGGCTGGCCGGTCTGCTCGGCGAGGAGTCGTTCGCGCACGTGTGCGAGCAGCACCTGCTTGAACTCGAGCCCCTTCGCGCGCTTGATCGTCCCAACTTTCACCGCGTCGACGGTCCGGCCGTCGTAGCGTTGCAGCGACACGACCGGGAGGCCCGCCGCCCGCAGCGCCGCTGAGACCTCGTCCGCGTGCTGGTTCGTCGCGGTGAGGACGCCGACGTCGCCGTGCCCGGTCCCGACCAGGCGCAGGACCTGCCGGATGCGCGCGACCATCGCCGCGTCGTGGTCGCCGGCGCTCGTCGCCCGGTGCACCGTCGGCACGCTCCCGGAGCGGGTCACCGCGGAGACCGCGTCACCCACGCCGTCGACCCCCTCGATGTCGACGAACTGATCATCGGCGACCATCTGCTTCGCGAACTCGAGTACCTCGGCGGTGTTGCGGTGGTTCAGGTCGAGCACGACTCCGCGTCCGGCCAGGCTGATCCCGAGCTCGCTGAGGGTGTAGCCGCCCGGGTAGATCGTCTGCTGCCCGTCGCCGATCAGGGTGAGGCCGTCCTGTCGGTCGCCGACCAGCGTGTGCAGCATCGACACCATCGCGCACGACAGGTCCTGGGCCTCGTCGACGATCACCGCGCCGTACCGGTCGAGCGGGCGCTCGCGGAGGGCGTCGCGCGCCATGAGGACGACGTCCTCCCAGTCCGTCCCGCCGCGCTTCCGCAGACCCGTCGCGTACGCCTCGTAGAGGTCCCACACCGCCTGCCGCGTCTCCAGCGGGAGCGCGTGCTTGCGTCCGACACGGGACAGGTCGGCGTACTCCTCGAACCGCGTCAGGCCGCGTCCCTTGATGACGTGCTTGACCTCGTCCTCCCAGTACCGGCGCGTGAAACGCGCCGAGCGCAGCGGACTGGAGGCGCGGATCGCGTTCCATGCGTCGTCGAACGCGAGTCGCGCCTCCCGTCCGGGAACGCGGTACGCGATCCCGCGCTCGTCCAGCAGGCGCTTCGAGAACGCGTGGACGCCCATGAAGTCGACGCGACTGACCATGTCGGGCGCGAGGCGCGCGAGGAGCGATTCGAGGACGGCGGGGAGGGTCGCGATGTACGTCGTGAACAGGACGCGACTGCCGGTGGCGCGCGCGAGGTAGGCGGCGCGGTGCAGGCCGACGACGGTCTTTCCGGTGCCCGCGGCACCGCGGATCCGCGCGGGACCGTTGAAGCTGCGGCGGACGAGCTTCGCCTGTGCCGGGTCGAGGAACGCCATCCACTCCTCGATCGGGGCCTCGAGGACGCCGTCGAGCAGCTTCTCTACGAGTTCGTCGTCGTGCGCTTCGTTCGTGTGGACGTCGTCGGCTCCTTCATTGCCTGCGATGGCTGGTGGGGCGCTCCGCGCGAGGACCGGCGCCGGCACGACGACCTGCGGCGCTGTGTCCGGCTGCTCGCCGATCACGGGGAAGTGCTGCAGGAGCGCCGCGAGCACCTCGTCGACGCGGGAGGCCGAGAGCCGGGCACCGCGCTTGGTGATGTGCCCGATGACGTCGTGCACGCCGAGGACGTCGACCGACGCGACCCGGGCGTGCATCCGCCTCTGGCCGGCGAGGGCGGTGATCGCGTGCACCTCGTTCGGTGCGAGGCCCGTGTCGGCGAGGGCTGCCCCGGTCGAGTAGGCGAGGTCGGCGAGCCGGGCGATGTCGTCGGTGACGTCCTCCTGGCCGCGGGTGATCCGGTCGCCGTGGACCGCGACCTCGCGCCACGCCTTCGTGTCGACGATGAAGACGCCACCGCGGCCGACGACCACCATGTCGACCTGGGCGGTGCGGCTGCCGGGCCACCGGCGGTCGGCGAGCAGGTGGTAGCCGATGCCGGCGAGTGGGGCGAGGATCCGGGCGGTCTCGCTCTCGGTGCGCTCGGCGATCTCGAACTGTTCGGCTCGTCGTTCGGCGTCGTCGGCCTGGCGTCGGTGTGCGTCGGCGAGGCCGCGTTGGCGGCGGGCCTCGAGGCCTGCGGATTCCCCGGCCATCGTCATGGTGCGTTCCCCGGGGATCCTGTGCGTCGCAGCGTGCGTCGTCCCCTGGGCGCGCGGTGCTGAACCATCCTCGTGGATCGGGGGTGGGTGAGGTCAGTACCCGTTCGGGGTGCAGGGCGTTGTTCGGAGGCTGCGCTGAGGGGCCGCCAGCGATGTTTGCGCTGCTACCGTCTGGGCATGGCGGAAGACGGACTCCAGGAAGAACTCCGCGCGTTCGTCCGAGAACGCGAATGGGCGCAGTTCCACACGTCGGAGAACCTCGCGAAGAGCATCTCGATCGAAGCGGCGGAGCTGCTCGAATGCTTCCAATGGGACGCGGAGGGCGATGAGTCGCGGGTGCGCGGGGAGCTCGCGGACGTCCTCACCTACTGTTTCCTCCTGGCCGACGGGCTCGGGGTCTCGCCCGAAGCCCTCATCCGGGAGAAGCTCGTCGTGACGCGGGCCAAGTACCCGGTTGAGCGGGCTCGAGGGCGGAGCGCCAAGTATGACCAGCTTTGACATCGAGAAGCTGCCGTTCACGGCCGAGCATCTTCGGTCCTGGCGCGATGTCGACCCACGCTTCATCAACTGGCCGGTCGTGTACATCCTCGACGACGGGAAACGGGTCTACGTCGGGGAGACGGTGAACACAGCCGCCCGCATGCGTCAGCACCTGGATTCGCCTGATCGCGGAACGCTGAAGGCGGTTCGTCTCGTGCTCGACGACACCTTCAACAAGTCGGTGTGCCTCGACCTCGAGTCGCAACTCATCGCTCTGCTCGCCGCAGACGGCAAGTACACGGTCCTGAACAGCAACAAGGGGATCGTCGACGCCGAGTACTACGATCGGTCCCGCTACCGCGAGACGTTCCGGGAGATCTTCGATGCCCTGCGGCACCAGGAGGTGTTCACGCGGAGCTTGCCGGAGATCGAGAACCGGGAACTCTTCAAGCTGTCTCCGTTCAAGGCGCTCAATCGTGACCAGGCGGTCGTGATGGAGGACATCCTCGAGGGCTTGTTCGACGACTGGGAGCTCGATGCAGCTGCACCGATCGCCGTGCAGGGCGACCCTGGCACGGGCAAGACCATCGTCGCGGTCTACCTCCTCAAGCTCCTGAGTGACATCGCTGATGGGAAGGGGTTCGACGATCTCGAGAGCGACGCGCTGTTCTCCGACTTCTTCACCGAAGAGAACCGCGATCGGTTGAGCACCGCACGGCTCGGGCTCGTCGTGCCACAGCAGGCCCTGCGGGCATCGCTCAAACGGGTATTCGCGAAGACCCCTGGGCTCGACAAGGCAATGGTGCTGACGCCGTTCGAGGTCGGTCAGAGCGACGAGCGATGGGATCTGCTCGTCGTCGACGAGTCCCATCGGTTGAACCATCGAGCCAATCAGGCCTCGGGCATGCAGAACAAGAGCTTCGGAGAGATCAACCGCAAGCTCTTCGGAGAGGATGCAGACCACCTGACGCAGGCGGACTGGATCCGCAGGCAGAGCCGGCACCAGATCTTCCTGATCGACTCCGACCAGAGTGTCCGACCGGCTGACCTTCCGCAGAGCACGCAGAGGGCACTCATCGCGGGGGCACGCGAGTCTGATCGCCACTACCGGCTCTCCACGCAGATGCGGGTGCGAGGTGGCTCGGACTATGTCTCGTTCGTCCGCGGGCTGCTTCGCGGTGAGCAGCGCGAGCGAGCAGACTTCGGCGACTACGAGCTGCGTCTCTTCGATGACCTCGGGAAGATGCACGAGGCGATCCGTGCACGAGACGCCGAGGTGGGGCTCGCACGACTCGTCGCTGGGTACGCCTGGGAGTGGAAGAGCAAGAACGACGCGGACGCCTTCGACATCGAGGTCGACGGGCAGCGGCTGAGGTGGAACCAGACGCAGAAGGACTGGATCACGTCAGCGGGCGCGTTGGAGCAGGTCGGTTCGATCCACACTGTGCAGGGTTACGACTTGAACTACGCGGGCGTCATCATCGGTCCGGACCTGCGCTTCGACCGGGAGACACAGCGGATCGTGTTCGACCGGGCGAATTACTTCGACAAGAAGGGCATGGAGAACAATCCGCGTCTGGGTATCGAGTACTCAGATGATGACGTGCTTCGCTTCGTCTCCAACATCTATGCAGTCCTGATGACGAGGGGAGTGCTCGGCACTTACCTGTACGTCGTGGACCCAGCTCTGCGGGAGCGGCTGCGAGCGGTCGTCGGGTAAATGTGAGCTGAGCGGGAATCGATCGGCCCAAATCGCGAGGCCGATGTCGAAAGCGTCACCTATCCGGAATCACCTTTAGCGCTATCGGATCTGGCTCCGTTGGCCCCTGGGAGCGAGATCGTCGGCCCGAAGAATGGTCAGATCCCGCGTGACCAGTGAGCAATTGTAGAGCACCTAGCAGCCAAGTCTCGAATCCGATAAGACCTATTATCGGAACCGACTTGGTAGGCGTGCGTAGGCTCGAGCCACACGACGAGGAGGCTCCAATGGCAGTTGAGGTCACAGTGGATGGCGGTCCGACCTTGGAAGCACGGGACCGGATGCGGCAGCAGGATCTGCCGCTCGAGGAGCGGTTCACGGACGACTTCACCGACCACGACGCCGCCGACGGGCAACCACAGGACGGGTCCGGGATCGCGTGGTTCTGGGAGCAGTTCGGGAAGGCGTTCTCCGACGTCGAGCGGGAGGACGTCGAGACGATCGCGACACCGACGAAGGTGATCACGATCTCCACCCTCGCCGGTACGCACACGGGGGAGTGGATGGGGCACGCCCCCACCGGGCGCCGTTTCACCGGGATCCGCAACGTGCAGGTCATCGGTTTCCGGGACGGCCGCGCCGCGGAGCGGTGGGGGAGCACCGACCAGCTCGGCATCCTGCAGCAACTTGGCTTCGCCTGACGTGACCGACCAGCAGTCCGTGACCTCCGCAGCCACCGCCAGCAGGAGGGCGATGACGGCAGAGCAGCGTGCGGCGGCGGAACGCTCCCGCACCGCGTCCGCGCGACTGCGAACCGCCGCCGGCGACGAGGCCCCTACTGGGCCAGCTGTGGTGACGGTGCCGGTGGGCGCAACGCCACGGGCGTTCGCGGAAGCGTCCCTGTCGGAGAACACGATCCGCGCGTATCGGTCGGACCTGCGGCAGTTCGCCCGGTGGCGTGCCGGGTTTCTCGACCATGAGATCTCCGAACCGTACGAGCTCGAGCAGGTCACCACGGCACCGGTCGACCCGACCGAGGTTGCCGCGTTCCTCGCAGACAAGGCCAACGCCGTCCTCCCTGATGGTGGGCAGCGGTACGCGCCGGCAACGATCAGCCGGTACGTCGCCGCGATCGACTGGGAACACGCCCGCCGCGGCCACACCCCACCCGGCTCCACACCCGTTGTCCGCGACGTCCTGAAGGGGATCCGTCGCACCCGGTCCGTGCCGGTGCGGCGGGCGAAGCCGATGACGTTGAAGGCGCTGCAGAGGACGCTGCTGAAGATCGACGTCGCCGATCTGCAGACCGGAGCGCTCGGAACACGCGATCAGGCGTTGCTGCTGTTCGGGTTCGTCGGCGCGTTCCGCGAGTCCGAACTCACCGCCCTCACCGTTGCTGATCTCCGTCTCGTCGACGGCGAAGGCGTCTACGCCCGAGTGCGGAAGTCCAAGACCGACCAGGACGGCGCCGGCCGGATCAAGGTGCTGCAGCAGGGCGCAAACCCGGTCACCTGCGCCCCCTGCGCCTATGTCCGACTCTCCCGGCTGATGGCTGCGCAGGACGCGCGCGGGGAAGCGGGCCTCTTCGCCACGCTTACTGGTGCGAGTCTCGCCGTGCACGTCTGCACTGACGGGCTCGGCGCCGACCGGTTACCGCCGTCGATGCCGTTCTTCCGCGCCGTGTCGAAGTGAGGCCTGTTCCGCACCACCGGCATCAGCCCGACCACGGTCGGGAAGGCCGTCGCCCGCCGCGCGCACGCGGCCGGGCTCGGGGAGGATGGCTGGTCCGGGCACTCTCTCCGCGCCGGGTTCGTCACCGAAGCCCGCAATGCTGGCGCCACGGACGTGGAGATCATGAACCAGACCCACCACACCAACGCCGCCACCCTGCAGATCTACGACCGCGAATACGCACCCCTGGTCCGCAACGCCGTCACCCGGATGCGCTTGTGACCCCCCCCCAAACTTCCCCCAAACTCGGCCCCAAACTCGGGTCCGACAGCGAGGCTCTGCTCGAGGCGCACTGGGGTCGGTTCGTCGCCTGGTGTGAGGCGGCAGGTCACGCGTCGCTCCCGGCGACGGCAGCAACGATCGAGCAGTTCCTGACGCTGTTCCCCGGTAGCACGTCGACAGAGCGGCTCCGCCGGCGCGCGATCCGCGCCCACCACCTTGCAGCTGGCCTCCTGGACCCGCTACCCACGGTGGAGGCGCGGGTGTGGCCGCGCTCGGAAGCCTCCGACCAGTCGGCTGTTGGCGAGGTGCTGGCGGCGATCCCGAAGTACCGGTACCCGATTGGGCTCCGCGGCCGTCGCGACGCGTTCCTCATCGTCCTCCTCGGGGTCCTCCACCTGACCCGTGAGCAGGCCCGCGCTATCACGCCGGACGACGTCGCGGTGACGAGCATCATCCGGATCCGAGGCCACGTCGTTCCCTCATCTGATGACCCGGTGTCCTGTGCTGCCTGCGCGGTGATTCGGTGGCTGCGCATCGTCGGACCGGTCTGGACTGGGTTTCGCGGCGACGTCATCCGCCTACTTGACCCGACGAAGGGGGACGTCGATCGGCACGACTGCGAGCAGCCGGTTCCGGGGGAGTGGCGCCGGGCGGAGCAGCTCCTGTTGCCGTTAGACATTCACGGCTGGTCGCGTACCGGGGTAAGCCTGTCGGGACGGTCCATGACGAGCATCACCACGAGTCGACGTGCAGCAGAAGCGAATGGTCCGACCCCGCAGGAGGTCCTCGGTGCGGTCGGGCGGCAGCCGTCGCGGTTCGACGCGCTGTTGTTGCACGAGACGCACGCCGAGCTCGGCGCTACGTATGCGGCGATCGACGCAGCCCTTGTTCGACTCGCGGCCGTTTGTGGTGATGCCCGGGCGCTTGGCACAGACCTCGAGCACGCAGCTAGCGCGTCCAAGTAGAGGCCAGCACCAGAAAACAACGACTAGCTCGCTGCCGGGGGATCTGCGCGCCCACAGCTTGAGGGTGGCCGGCGCCCTGGTGCATCAACTCTAGGGCGTCGCGCACATCTGTTGCTGAGACCGGTTCCTGCGCTTCAGATCAGGGAACGCCATGCCCTACGAGGCGTGGCGATGGGGCATACCTCAACGCGAAGGGCCAGCAGCCGCGGACTCCACGACTCGATAGAGAGGCGGTCTCAGGTTTGCGGTATGTTGACGGCATGGCTGAGGCAGACGATGACATTGATTCCACGGTTCTCGAGCGGACGCTCACCAATGAAGAGCTTGATGATCTGGTTGCACCCGAGGCAACTGCCACGTCGGTTACATTCTCGACCCAGGACTTCGATGTCGCAGGTTTGGTCACGCGACTGAAGCGGGGTTCGATGCTTGTGCCGAGCTTCGGGCATGAGGATGAACGCATAACATCTGCCGGCTTCCAGCGCGGATTCGTCTGGAGTAAGGCGCAGATGGATCGATTCGTTGAATCCCTGCTCCTCGGGTACCCAATCCCCGGTATTTTTCTCGTCAGGCAATCTACCGATAACCGTCTACTAGTCCTTGATGGGCAACAGCGCCTTGTGACTCTCCGGCGATTCTATGAGGGTATGCATCAGGGTCGCGAGTTCAAGCTCGAGAACGTCGGTGTGGAATTCAGAGGGCTTA
Source organism: Curtobacterium citreum (assembly GCF_006715175.1). Classification (NCBI taxonomy): domain Bacteria; kingdom Bacillati; phylum Actinomycetota; class Actinomycetes; order Micrococcales; family Microbacteriaceae; genus Curtobacterium; species Curtobacterium citreum. The sequence goes on from NZ_VFMQ01000001.1 coordinate 1,484,647, forward strand.
CCTATGAAAGCCTTGACGATGCCTTGCGCTTCAAGTTGGATGACTCATACCTCCAAGCGACAATAGTGCACGCCGATGGTTCTGATGAAGTGAATGATGCAGTTTATCAGATCTTCGAACGCCTCAACGCAGGAGGGACGCAACTCACCCCTCACGAGATCCGAGTGGCGCTCTATGCGGGCCCTTTTATCGACCTTCTGGAGCGGCTCAATACCCTGAGCTCTTGGCGAGTACTGTATGGAAAGAAATCTGCCCGAATTCGTGACCAGGAGCTCGTTTTAAGAATTCTTGCATTGTTCGCAGAGTCCGCTAGTTACGCCCGTCCACTCAAGGCCTTCCTCAACCGTTTCGTTGCTGCGCACCGGATGCAAGACGGGGTGGTCGATCAGGCTGGCGCCCTCTTTGAACGGGCAGCTGAGCGCCTCGCGGAAATCGGCCCTCGAGTCATGCGTCGGCCGGGAGGCGGGCAGGTGAATATGGCACAGGCAGAGGCGGTATTTGTTGCGGTTATGGAAGGTCTACAGCAAGGAGCCCTCGCTTCTGACCTTGGTGCAGCAATAGATCAACTCGTTGCCGACGACGGTTTCACGAGTGCCACTACTCGGGCTACAGCGGATAAAGACGCGGTTACTGCGCGGCTTGATCTTGCTCGACGGAGGCTGGTTCGCCGATGAGCGCGTGGCCGCCGGCTACCGTGCGCTCGCGATTGGTGGACCTTCACGAAGCTGTTGAATCCTTGCAGACTCTCCCGAAGGATTCCCCGGGAAACAGGCAGACAGCGCTCGCCCGATACCTAACAGTGCGATCTGCGGGTTATCTCGAGGCGGTGCGAGACGACGTGGCTGGTTTCTTTGTCGAGCGCATTTCGGTTGATCTTGTCACTAAGCGTATACGATCTGGCTTGGGCTCAGGTCAAGGGGTTACTCCGAAGCAGCTCGTCGACTTTGTCGCGTCATTCCACACTCCCTGGGGTGTGGAGCTTTCGAATTTGCTCAATGAAGACGATGGTCTTCTAGGTAACCGGCTCGGGGCTCTCGTTGCGTCGCGAAAGAAAATTGCGCACGGCGACGGCGATAGTGTTACATCCAAGCGCGCTCTCGAGTGGGCCTCGACTGCGGAAGTGGTGGGTGCTTGGATTGTGAAGCGGTTCGACCCGGCACGTGATTTCTACAAGCCCGTAGTACACAACCCCAGTTAACATTAGCGGACACACGAGCGGCGCTCGGCGATCACGACAACAGCCGGCCATCCCTGGGGTGGCCGGCTGTTTCTTCTAGGTGAGTGGCTTCACTGTGCTGCGTCGTACGCCTCAGGGACGGCGCGGCTAATACGACTGGTAAGGATCCTTCGTGGCCGTTTGAGGCGATCCCTCGCGAATTTTTTTGCGACTCTTTCGAGTAGCCGCGTTTTGATTCGCTGCCGACGTTGGTCCGGCCAGCGCGGCTGCTGACCCTCCGCGCGTCAGTGAGCGGCGACGGGTTCTCCGCTCACCCCGCTCCTGCCGAGATGTAGGAATCTTCCCATTGCTCCACTCCGAGATTAACGAGCAGACCGTCGGCCTGTCCTTCGCCGTCTGGGCCCAGGTCCGGGCATGGACGTGATCGCGCTGCGTACCTTCCTTGGGAAGGTGATAGGCGAGGATGTTGGGTCAGCGGCGCACTTTGTCGGTAGAGCCGGAGGGTAGATGCTGTCCGACGTGCCCGATGTAGATCTTCTCGTCTACGGTGACTTGGTCGTGGTAGTGGATCCGCAGCTTCTGGTGAGCCGACCAACTATAGGGCTTGAAGTGCGACCACATGTGCACGTGGCCCGTTGGGTCAACGGTTTTCGGTACCGGTAGTAGACGATATCCGGCGAGCCTGGAGTCTTTCCTGGTTGCGCTGGATTCGTCTCGGGCGTGCTTGTTGGGCGGTACGTGGAACGAGTCCGCCGGCCCGGACTCGCAGAAGGCGTGGACCCCTCCCTCCCAGAGCCCATGCAGCCGGGCCTGGCGGTAGGCGGCCAGCGTCCCGAGTGCATCCCATGCGGACGGGAGGCCGCCAAGGTCCAAGTCGAGAGACTTAATGTCCTTCACGGTGCGCGGGTTACCGGTGAAGACCAGGCCGTGCTCGGCGAGGCGGCTGTCCGTGAGGAACCCTTCCCATCCGCCGGGTGGTGCACCGAGCGGGTTCGACGGTGTCTCGTCGTCGACCCAGCTGTATGCAGATGCGGGGTCGTATTCGGCCACCTTGCCTCGGAGGAACGCTGCCTCGCGGGTCTTGGCGGCGAACAGCGTGTCGAGGCGGTCCCGTTCCAGCAGGATGTCTGCGGCATCGATCTGCTCCTCGACGAGCAGGTCCTCCAGGGTTTCGACGCGGCCTCTCAGGGAGTCGTTGTCGGCGAGGAGCCTGGTGATCGCATCGCTGTCGGGTTGGACACGGGTTGCGGCGTCTAGCAACTCGAGCAGGGCGTCGTCCTGCAGGTTGGGTAGAGCCAGGAACTCCTGGACGTGGCGGAGCTCGGTCATGTGCTGCTCCCGAAGACGCTCGCTGACCTCTAGCTGTGCGCGGAGTCGATCCAGCGCGCGTTCCGCGGTTGCGAGGAGTTCACCGGTATCTAGGTCCGCTTTGTCGGTCTTCTTCGCCGGCGTGACGACCGGGGAGGGATGCGCCGGGCGAAGAGCCGTTTGGGTGGCCTGTCGCGCTGCAACGCGGTCTTCGAGGGGCGACGTCGTCGGCGTCACGGCGGACCTGAGCCGCTGGGCTGCGAACCGGTCAAAGGCGCGGGACCAGCTGCGCACGCCCGGCGGTAGGAGCACGGGATGCGTCTGCTGGTGCTGCCGGACGAACCGCTCGACGATTCGGGCGACCGCGGAATCGGAGCCTGCGAGGGTCTCCGCGCTGATCCATCGGGCGGCTGTGTCAGTGGCTGGGTCGTCGAGGTCCGTCCGGGCTGGATAGGTGCGCACTGTCCCTGCCGCGACGGCCCGGCGTCCGTGTCGCTGCCGGTACAGCTCGGCTGAGCGCGGGTCGAGCGAGAAGACGTGGGCAATGCCGGCGCAGTGCCGGGTCCACTTATCCACGGCGCGGATCCACCGGTCGAAGTCCACCCCATCGATGGGGGCGGCGACCAGGACGGGCAGCCGCCGGGAGGGATTGCCCAGCAACGCCTCCAGGTTCTCAAGTGCGGCGCGGGGGACGTGCTGAGCGGTGGCCCGCAATGGGACGATGTCCTCGAACTCCACCACACCGAGAATCGCGTCGGCGACCGCTGGTTTGGCCGCGCGTTGTGCGCGGTCCGACGATTCGGTCTGTAGCAGGATCCAACCGCCTGTGGGGTCCTCAACAGCGAGGATCGTCACGATGAACGTGCCAGACCCGTTCGTGTTCCACACCCTGACCCGGACGCCCGATTCCTTCCCCGCCTGACGGTGCATCACCTCGGCGCGTCTGTCCCCGCCTGCCGAGATTGCCTCACCGTCAGCGGCGACGTTGACGTCGAGGCCCAACCGACGAAGCGCCCAGGAGCGCACCTCCCCGAGAACGGCGTCGGTCCAACCGGCTCGGGCGTGGGTGGTCCAGAACGCCTGATAGTCACGGACCGTCGGGGTGGGAGGTTGTACCTCATCCAACATCTGGTCAACGGACGTTGTCGTGCTCATCCTGCCCCCGGAATCGGCCAGCTCGGCATCTTCGCTGATCACACCCACCCTGCGAATCTATATAGGCTCCGAGTCCAGCGCCAGCGCTGATCGCTTAGGGAGGCCTGTGGCTGTGTGCATGAAGGGGATAGGGACGTCGTGCATGAGTCGCGGGCCTGGCCGATTGGTCGCCACCGATCGGCCGCCAAGTGTGGACATCAGCGTCCGCAAGAAGTTTGGCGTCTCGACGAGCGTAGAGACGTGCCAACTCTCCAAATGAATGGTAGCGGGATGCGCCAGATCCGTTGCGCTCTCGGCTGAAAAGTCGGTTGCAGCCTCGCTGACATATAGCTCGGTGGCGCTAACATAAGAGACTGTTATCGGTCGCCCGGCCTGGATGAGCCCTAGGGCCGTCCGAGGAGAAAGTCAGCGGGGGTGTGTCTCAGTAAGCCGCCGCCACACCCCCGCCGGCTTCCCCGGCCCCTCCGCCCGCTTCCCCTCCGCAGCCAAAAGCATCGGCATCATCGCCCGCCGGAACGAGTCCGGCAACAACGCCCGCCCCGCCACCGCCTCGTGCACCCGCCGCAACTCCGTCATCGTGAACGGCTCCGCCACGAGCCCCCACGGATCCGGAGCCACCTCGTACGCGGCCCGCAACCGCGCCGCAGCCACGGCCACGATGTCGTCGTGCCCGTGCACCATCCCCGTCGCCGCGGCGACCGGCATGAGACGCACCTGCGACTCATCCAACCCACGGGACAGCGACGAGAACGGCACCACGTCGAGGTGCCCGACGGACATCACCCACCCCCGACTGTCCCGCGCCGGGTCGTCGAACACCTGCAACTGCTGCGGCGCCAACCCCGTGACGCCGGCCTTCGCCTGCAGCGACCGCAGCACAGCATCGGCCAATCGCTCGCCCTCGTGCACGAACGTCCCCGGCAGCCGCCAGTCCCCGTCGACCGCGTCCCGCACCTGCAGCACCGACAGCTCGTCCTCCACAGGCACCGTCAGCACGGCGGTGTCCACAGCCACCGAGGGTCGCGGGTAGTCGACCAGGCGCTTTCCGGCAGCATCGCGGTACTCACTCACGACGACGAGTTTACGCACACTTGCGCAAACCATGACCGCATGCCACGATCGTCTTTGCGCAGAATCGCGCAAACCAGGGGAGGCGCTCATGAACACCACCACACACGAACGCGCGATCGGTGCCGTGCTCGGCTCCGCCGCGGGCGACGCCCTCGGCGCCGGCTACGAGTTCAAGCCGGCGGTGCCGGAACCCACACCCATCCGCATGGCGGGCGGCGGCTCCTTCTGCTGGGCGCCGGGGGAGTGGACCGACGACACCAGCATGGCCGTCCCGATCCTCCGCACCCTCGCCCGCGGCGGCGACCCCGCCGACGAGTCCTCGCTCGACGGCCTCGTCGCCGCCTGGGCAGGGTGGGCACAGACCGCCCCCGACGTCGGCATCCAGACACGCAACGTGCTCACCGGCCTGGAGGCATGCACCGCCGCCCACAGTCGCGCTGCGGCCCGCCAGGAACACGACTTCAAGGGCCGGTCCGCGGGCAACGGCTCGCTCATGCGCACGGCTCCGCTGGTGCTCGGCTACCTTCGCGACGAGGACGGTGAAGAGGCGAGGCTCGCAGCGGCAGCACGTGCGATCAGCGACCTGACCCACTTCGAGGCGGACGCCGGCGACGGGTGCGTCCTCTGGTGCGTCGCGATCCGGCACGCGGTGCTGACCGGCGAGCTCGACGTCCTCCGCGGGCTCGAGCTGCTCGACCTCGACCGCCGCCAGCTCTGGGCGGAGCGACTCGTCCGCGCCGAGCACGCCGCACCGGTCGACTTCACCGACTCGAACGGCTGGGTCGTGTCCGCCCTCCAGGCTGCGTACGCCGCGGTCCTCAAGAGCTCCACCCTCGAGGACGCCCTCGTCCGTGCGGTCCGCACCGGCAACGACACCGACACGGTGGCCGCGATCGCCGGAGGCCTGGCGGGAGCGCTGTACGGCGCGTCCGCGCTCCCGGCCGAGTGGCGCGAACTGCTCCACGGATGGCCGGCGCTGCGGGCGGACGACCTCGTCGCCCTCAGCGAGCAGGCCCTCGCCGCGCGGTAGCGAGGGCAGGGCCCGGGGTCGGAGGATGCTGTGGGGGGATCCTCCGCCCCCGCCCTGGCACCGCAGAGCAGACTCGATGCGGACTGGAGGCACAGATCACCCTGCCAGCGCGACGAGCGTCGTGCAGGTGGTGCGATCCTCCCGGCTGGTTGCCGGTGGTCCTGAGGACCGGCGGCCGTCAGGCGGCGCTGCGTCGCGGGCGGAACACGCCCGCCCGGACCAGCCACACGTAGAGCAGGCAGCCGATGCAGACGTCGAAGACGGCGTTGAGGAACGCGGCGACCAGCGCGATCGCAGCGCCGACGGGTGCGGCGTAGGGGACCCCGACCAGGGCGAGCACGAGGGCGAGGGCCGTGATGACCAGGCCGACCTGCTGGGCGAAGGTCGGGGGCTCGGGGGCCTCGAGTTCGGTGGGCGGTGCGAGCCTCGGCCGGATGAAGCGGCGGAACAGCGCACCGTACGGGTGGCGGCGGATGCCCGCGATGCCGCCGATCGCGAAGAACACGACGATGACGGCCAGGAGCACGATGCCGGCGACCCACGTGGCGGGCACGAGGGTCAGGATGATCGTCGCCGCGAGGAGCACGGTCGTGATCGCGGCGCCGAAGCGGGGCGAGCGCGGGTCGATCCCGCGGGCGGTGTCGTTCGTGGTGGTCATCGGGACTCCCGGGATCCGGCGGTCAGGACGGTGTCGAGTGCGGCGGCGAGCTCCGCGGGGCGGGGCGGGCCGCCGAAGCGGGTGCGGACGGTGCGGTTGGCGTCCAGGAGCAGGACCGTCGGGGTCTGCATCACGTCGAAGCGGCGCGCGAGTTCGGGACGTTCGGCGAGGTCGACCTCGATGCGGCGAACGCCCTCGTGGCGGTCGGCGACGGCGTCGAGCTGGCGGCGGGTGGCCGGGCAGCGGACGCAGGTCGGCGTGGAGAACTGGACGAGAGTCGCCGCGGGGCCGTAGTCGGTCGCGGCGGCGAGGTCGTCGGTGCGCGGGGCGTCGATCGTGGTCGCGGCGGTGCGGGCACGGCCGGTGCGCTGGCGCAGCACGAGGCCGATCACGGTCGCGAGGGCGAGGACGCCGACGAGCACGGCGATCGCGGTTCCGACGGTCATGCGGCGACGCTACGCCCGACCGGTGACGCTCGAGGGAACGTGTCGCTCCGTGACACCGGCGGGAATCAGTCCGGGATGCCGAGGGCTTCGCACTTCGCCCACTGCTCGGGACGGTGCTGCGCGAGCCACGCGGTGAACTCGTCGAAGCCGCGGTTGGTCGTGTACACGCGGAACTGCTGCTTCCGGTTCGCGTCCCAGCCCACGACGCTGATGAACGCGATGCCGTTGCCGCTCCGCTGCTTCTCGAAGCGCAGCGTCTCCAGGGCGGTGACGTCACGCCGGCGCTTCCGGCCCCAGCCTCGGCGGACGTCGTACAGCTCGTCGTAGACCGTGATGCGGCTGCCGCAGAGGATCGCCCCGATGGGCAGACCGACGATGCCGGCGCCGATGAGCATCCCGGGGATCGGGCCGCCGAGGTCGGACGAGACGCTCGACTGCACGACGGCTCCGAGCGCGCCGAGCACGAACGCTCCGAGGCCGAGCCAGAGGATCAGCGTGGAGCCTGCCCATGACCGTCGCACGATGAACAGCGGCTTCGCAGCGCCCTTCGTGACGGTTCCACCCCAGGTGTTGATCTCGCTCATCGTTCCCCCTCCGTCGGACACCGTACCGGGCCGCGGGTCGGCGTGCTCGGGCCCACGACGGCCTCCCACTGGTCGAGGACCCGCTCGACGCGATCCGCGGTCTCGGCCGGGTCGTCGTGCTCCCACGCGCGGACGACCCGCCAGCCCTCGCGCACCAGGATCGCCTCGTTGCGGGCGTCACGCTGCCGGTTCGCCAGGAGCTTGCGGTGCCACAGCTCGGCGTTGGCCTTCGGCAGGTGGGTGTGGTCCGGGCAGAAGTGCCAGAAGCAGCCGTCGACGAACACGGCGACGCGGGCGCGCGGGAAGACGAGGTCGGGGCGGACCCGGCAGCGGATGCTCACCGGGCGGTCGACGAAGAACCGGCGCCCGCGGCGGTGGAGCTCACGACGGACGGCGAGCTCGGGCGCGGTGTCCCGCCGCCCGAACCGGGCCATGTGGCGGCGGCGGGCGTCGTCGGCCTCCCAGCGGTCCATCGCCTCAGCGTTCCATCCGGGACCTGACGGACCGACGGATCATCGGTGATCTGTGGACATGGCGTCAAACGGCGTGAGCGGGGCCGTCGGCGTTGAGTGCTCGGCGGTACCGGTCGACCTGGAGGGTGCTCCGACGCATCAGGACGATCACCACGACCCCTGCGATCACCATCACCACGATGAGGACGATGCGGAACGTAGCGCCCCACCCGTTCGACGACATGAGAGACCGATCACCTGCGAGCCGATGATGCCGCCGTAGAGGAGGACGAACTGCGCGGTCGCCAAGGGGAGGGTCAGCGAGAGCACCTCAGCGAGGTCAGCGGCGCGCAGGGCGAGCGGTGACTCTCGCTGTTCGACGGGCACTCCGGCGAACACCGCCTTCTGCACCGCACGCTTGCCCGCCGCGTCCAGGCCGGTCGTGGGAGCGCTCGTGACCGACGACATGCGTCGCTGTGCGATGAGCGCCGTCGCCGTGCCGGCGAACCCGCCGATCGCCATGAGCCCGCCTACGACCACGAGCGCTCGCTCGAGCGGGTCCTCACCGGCGGACAGCCACAGCCCGACGCCGACGCCCACCACCGCGCCGAGCACGGTGATCCACGTCGTGCGCCGAACGGCTCGTCGGACGGTCTCGTGCGGTTCATCGGCCACGTGCGCCACAGTACGGGTGCGTCACGCCGTTGATCGCCCGGTCGGCTCTCTCCTTGGTCGCCGGCGGTCAGGGCCGGTGTCGGCGGCGTTCGCAACGATCACTCGTATGTCTCCTGTCGCCGTGGGTCCCGCGTTGTCCTTCTTCCGAGACCCCTCCAACGCAATCAACGTCTCGATGATCCTTCTCTCGCTGTGGGCGCTGACCGTCTACGCCGTGGTCATGATCACCTTCGCGGGTTCCGCGGGCCGCGTGCTGGGCCGCCTGGAGCGGCGGTTCCTCTCGGAGGTGCCGGAAACCTCTCGGGCGAGCTCGCGCCCATGGCCGATCTTCGTATCGCGTCACCTCGTGGCCGCGCGGGCGGCAGCGGCCCTGCAGCGTCGCATGCTCGCCGTGGTCTGGGTGTGTGCAGCCCTCGCTACTGCCGGCGACGTCTTCCTCGCCGTCTCACTCTTCTCGTTGACCAGGAACATCGGCGCCGTTCCGTTCGCGATGTTCTCGCTCCTCCTCGCCGCCTGTCTGCCCTTGCTCGCGACGCTGCGGCTCGCTCGCTGGCTCTGGCGCGGTCGGGCGAGCCTGGAGTGGCAGATCGCGTTGTTGGGAGAGCGGTTGATGCGGGACACGAAGGCGTCGAACCAGCAGAGCATCGCGGCGCAGCGGAGCGCAGACGTCGAATCGGTGCTCGTCCGGCGGTTCCGTTCGAGCAAGTTGGCCCGTCAGCCGGTTGCCGAGCACCGTGTCTGGTTGGTCCGACTGCAACCGGCGATCAACGACCGAGCAGCGATGGTCGTGCAGGATCACGGGTTGAGCTTCGATTGGCACGTCTGGTCGACGCGGTGGCTGGATCTCGTGGCGTCGGCCTTCACGACCGCCACGCACGGCCGGATGCCGCCCGACTCGGACACGTTGTTGGTACCGGACCATCGCACGACCGAGCAGATCGGTCTCAGGATCGCCAACTGGTCGGTCCTCGGGCTCGGGGTCTTGGGGATGACGCTGCTGCTGCTCGCAGACCACCCAGTCGATCTGCAGTCGCTGTGGTCGGGCTGGGACACGGCTACCGGGCGCGTCGCCACGCTCGTCACAGCCGCCGGCGGCGTGGTCGCACTGATCAGCGTGGGACGGTCGGGGTCCCGCTGACGTCGATGGGCCTGAGAGCGCCCGACTAGCATCAGCCCGATGAGCAGCGACGTGACCCCTGGCCGGTACCGCCACTTCAAGGGCGGCGAGTACGAGGTGGTCCTCGTCGCGCGGGACGTCGAGACCGAGGAGCCGGTGGTCGTCTACCAGGCGCTCTACGGCGACCGCGGGCACTGGGTCCGGTCCCTCGCCGACTTCACCGCGCACGTGTCCCGCGACGGTTACGAGGGACCGCGGTTCGTGCGGATCGAGCCTGTCGGCGGCCGCCCCTAGGCTCGTCAGCGCACCAGACGAGACGGGGGAGCGCATGCAGATCGGCGTCGACGAGCAGGTCCTGCTCAGCCCGAGCGACCTCAGCACGTGGGCGTCCTGCGAGTGGGCGTTCCTCCGCCGCCTCGACGCCAAGCTCGGTCGCGGTGGACCCCTACCCGACCAGCACGACGACATGCTCGAGCGCACCGCCCGCCTGGGGGACCAGCACGAGCTGGACTACCTGGAGGTCCTGAAGCGGACCCGGGACGTGGTGGAGTTCGAGCGCCCGGCCCCGCCGGACTACGCGACCGCTGCCGCCAGAGCGAGACACGCCTTCGCCGAAGGTGCGGACGTCCTGTACCAGCCGACCTTCCACGAGCCGCCGACCGTCGACCGTCCGGGCTTCATCGGCTTCGCGGACTTCATCGTCCGGAACGAGGCGGGGGAGTACGAGGTCTACGACACCAAGCTCGCCCGGCACGCGAAGATCAGCGCCCTGCTCCAGCTCGCGGCCTACGCCGAGCGGATGCAGGCGCACGGCATCCCGACGGGCCGCCAGGTGCACCTCGTCCTTGGCGACCGGACGACGACCACGCACGACCTCGGCGACATCGCCCCGGTCTACCGGACGCAGCGCGCCGAGCTCGAGCGGGTCATCGCCGAGCGGATCGCAGAAGACGACGAGCTCCGCTGGGGCGACCCGCGGTACTCCAGCTGCGGCCGCTGCGCGATCTGCCAGACCCAGGTGCAGCAGCACCGTGACCTGGTCCTCGTCGCCGGGATGCGCCTCGACCAGCGCACGAAGCTGATCCGGCAGGGGGTGCGGACGATCGACGACCTGGCGGACCGCACCGCGGCCGTACCAGGCATGCCGCGATCCACGCAAGACAGACTGGTTCGTCAGGCGCGCCTCCAGACCGAGAGCGAAGCCGAACAGCACGCGCACCGCGAAACCGGCCACGCGACCAAGCCGCGCTTCGAGGTCCTCGACCCGCGCGCGCTCGACGCGATCCCTGCACCCGACCCGGGCGACGTGTTCTTCGACTTCGAGGGTGACCCCCTGCACACCGAGGACGGCCTGCACTGGGGACTCGACTACCTGTTCGGCCTGGTCGACGACCGTGCCGCGTTCACGGCGTTCTGGGCGCACACGATCCGCGACGAGCGGCAGGCGTTGGTCGACTTCCTCGCGTTCGTGCAGGAGCGCCGCGAGCAGCACCCGGGCATGCACGTCTACCACTACGCCGCGTACGAGCGGACGCACCTGCTCTCCCTCGCCGCCCGGCACGGCGTCGGCGAGGACGTCGTCGACGACCTGCTCCGCGCGGGGGTCCTCGTCGACCTGTACCCGATCGTCCGCAAGGCTCTGGTGGTCGGGAGCCACAGCTACTCGATCAAGAAGCTCGAGCCGCTCTACATGGGCGACGACCTGCGGCTGAGCGACGTCACGAACGCCGCGGACAGCATCACCGCCTACGTCGACGCGATCGAGGAGCTCCGGAACGGCGACCCGGCCGCGGGGCAGCACATGCTCGACGAGGTCGCCGACTACAACGCCTACGACTGCCGCTCGACGCTGCGGCTGCGGGACTGGCTCCTGTCCCTGCGGCAGGCAGCGCCCGCTGCGCCGGTTCAGCCCGAGGAACTCCTGCCGCCGATCCCGGTCGAGCGCGAACCGAACCCCGTCTACACGGCGCTCACCGCCGAGCTCGCGGACGTCGACCCCCTCGACCGCGACGCCGACCAGACCGCGCTGGCGCTCGCCGCCGCCGCGATCGACTACCACCGCCGCGAGGCGAAGACCTTCTGGCAGGACCACTTCGACCGCCTCCGGAACCCCGTCGACGACTGGGCGGACACGCGGGACGTCCTGGTGGTCGAGCGCGCGTCGGTCGAGCGCGACTGGGGCACGCTGCCGCGTGCCCGCTCGCAGTCGAGGGAGATCCGGTTGTCGGGGACGCTCGCGCCCGGCTCGCGGATCCGGCCTGGAGGCACGCCCCACCTCGTCTACGACGACCCGCTCCCGCCGTCGGTCACCGCTCCGGCCCCCGGGTCGAAGGGTGCGTCGGCTCGCGCGGTCGTGCTCGACGCGGGCGAGAACGGCGAGGCGTTCGAGGTGCTGGTCAAGGAGAGCCTGCCGGTCGGTGGCGGGGAGCCGCAGGCCGAGTTCCCGGTCGCGCTCGCCCCGGCGGCCCCGCCGCGCGCGAAGCCCCAGCCCGAGGCGATCGCCGAGTGGGGGCAGGAGGTGCTCGACGCGCTGCCGGCGATGCTGCCCGACCCCGCGCTCGACCTGCTCCGCCGGGTCCCGCCGCGGGGAGCGCTCGCCGCCGTGCAGGGTGACGACACGGTGTCCGCCGTGGTCGCGACGCTGCTCGGCCTCGACCGGTCGTACCTCGCGATCCAGGGCCCTCCGGGCACCGGCAAGACCTACGTCGGGTCGAACGTCGTCGCCCGACTCGTCCGCGAGCACGGATGGCGCGTCGGGGTCGTCGGGCAGTCGCACGCGACGTCGGAGAACTTCCTCGCGTCCGTCGTGGGTGCCGGTGTGCCCGCCGACCGGGTCGTGAAGGTGCCGAAGTCCGGCGCGACCGAGGACGAGCTCGAGGCCGCCGCGTGGACGCCCGTGAAGAACAACGCCGCCGTCGCCGCGTTCCTGTCCTCGTGCGCCGAGACCGGCACCGGCGGCGTCGTCGGTGGGACCGCGTGGACGTTCGCGAACGAGGGCACGATCCCGCGGCGCTCCCTCGACCTGCTCGTCGTCGACGAGGCCGGGCAGTTCTCGCTCGCCCCGACCATCGCGTCCTCGATCGCCGCGACCCGCCTGCTCCTGCTCGGCGACCCGCAGCAGCTGCCGCAGGTCTCCCAGGGGTCGCACCCGGAGCCGGTCGACCAGTCGGCGCTCGGCTGGCTCGCCGACGGGGAGCACGTGCTGCCCGCGGAGTTCGGCTACTTCCTCGCCCGCACTCGCCGGATGGAGCCCGCGCTGACCGCAGCGGTGTCCGGTCTGTCGTACGACGGGCAGCTGGCGTCGATGGTGTCCGGCCGGCACCTCGAGGGCATCGACCCTGGTGTCCACCCCGTGCCGGTCGTGCACGCCGGGAACACGACGTCCTCGGTCGAGGAAGCCGAGCGGGTCGTGGCCCTCGCCCGGGACGTCGTCGGTCGAACGTGGACCGACGGGGACACCACGCGCGTGCTCACCGACGAGGACGTCATCGTCGTCGCGCCCTACAACGCGCAGGGTGCCATGATCCGCGAGGCACTCGACGACGCCGGGCTCCGCGCGACGCAGGTCGGCACCGTGGACATGTTCCAGGGGCGCGAAGCCGTGGTGTCGATCACATCGCTCGCAGCCTCGAGCGCGGCGGACATCCCACGGGGGCTCGACTTCCTGCTCATGCCGAACCGGCTGAACGTGGCGCTGTCCCGGGCGAAGTGGGCGGCGTACCTCGTGCACTCACCCGCGCTGACGACCGGGCTGCCGCCGTCGATCGCCGGGCTGTCCCTGCTCTCCCGGTTCATCGAGCTCGTCGAGCCCCGGTCTCGGCAGGAGGACCCGGTTCCGGCCCACACCTGACCGACCTGGTCCGCGGACCCGGGGCGCGTTGCTCCCGAGCCGCGGGCGGGTCAGGCCTCGTCGGTGCCGGCTCCGTCCTCGGTCGGCACGCCCCCGTGCATCTGCTCGCGCATGTTCGCCAGGACGTCGGCGTGCAGGAAGTTCGCGGCCTCGGCGCTCGTCGGGTCGACCACGATGCCGAACTCCTCGGGGAGCGCGGTCACGAGCTCGGACATCGGGACCGGCCGACCCTCGGTGCCGGGCAGCCCGGCGGCGAGTTCCTCGGGGTCGGTGAACACCGGCACGAACGGCAGGTCCCGGATGATCACGTGCGCGATGCTGCCGCCCTCCGGGGCGCCCTCGGGCTTCCACGGCACCCAGGCCGCGCTGCGCAGGAACCCCGCGGGCGATGTCGCCATCCGACGGCGGAGCTCGGCGGCTGCGGTGGGCGGGGTCTTGTCGACGCCCCGACCGAAGGCCGACCCGTCCGTCTCGTTCGTGCTCATCCGGCCATGCTGTCACGCCGCGGTGACCAACCCGGCCAGCGGACCGGGGAACGGCGCGAGCTCAGTTGCTCCCCGCTGTCGTCGCCGCGGTGCTCGAAGCGAGGACCCCAGCCGTCATGGCTGCCGACGCGTTGATGTCGGCGAGCACCTGACGGACCGCGGGTGCGACCCAGTCGCCTTGCACGACCGAGCGGAGGAAGCGCTTGTCGACCCGACCGAACTCCGAGCGGAGCGTGTCCGTGGCGTCGAGCAGGCCGATGACCGCCGCGACGTAGGAGGACGGGGCTGCTCGACCGGCCAGGACCTCGTCGACCGCCTGACGCGCCTGGGCCCTCGGCAGGCCGTCGCGCTCGGGATGCCGGGTCGTGGTGAAGACCAGCAGGGTGCGGTGCTGCTCCGCGGTGAGCACGCCCCGCTGCACCAGCTGGGCGACCACCCCGTCGTGCAGGGTCCGCTTGCCGAGCTGGCGGACCCACCACTTCGCGGACCTCGGCGGATCGGACGCGATCCACGCGAGCGCGGTGTCGAGGACCTGGTCGCCCGTCGGTGTGCCGGACGCGATGACGACCCGGTCCTTCGACAGGGTGATCGCGCCGCGCAGGGCGAGGTCGGCGAGGACGCCCCCGGCGGTCCCGAGCTGCGTGCGCGTCACGGTCGCGCGGGCCCGACCGTCCGGCGCGAGCTGCAGCAGCGCGAACACCTGGGGGATCGTCAGCAACTCGGCCATGCTGGCAGCGTGCCACACGGGACGGGGGTGTGTCGTGCCTCCCGGCCGGCAGTCGGCGCAGACGGGCGCGCGCCGGCTGCCGGAGGGGCAGCTTCAGTACTTGGCCGACTGCCCGCCGTCGATCGGGACGACCGTCGCGTTGACGTAGCTCGCGTCGTCGGAGAGCAGGAAGGCGACGACCGAGGCGATCTCGGGGGCCTCGCCGTAGCGCTTGGTCGGGTTGACCTGGATGAACTCCTCGGCGGCCTTGCGGGGGTTCTCGGCGTCGATCTGCTTCATCGAGTTCTCGACCATCGGCGTCCAGACGGCGCCGGGGGCGATCGCGTTGATGCGGATGCCGTACTGGCCGTACTCGACGGCGGAGTTGCGGGTCAGGCCGACGACGCCGTGCTTCGCGGCGGCGTACCCGGACTGGTTGCCGATGCCGCGGATGCCGCCGACGCTCGCGGTGTTCACGACCATGCCGGAGCCCTGCTCGCGCATGACCCCCAGGACCTTCTCGAGGCCGAGGAACACCCCGCGGAGGTTGATCGAGACGACCTTGTCGAACTCGGCGGCGGTGAAGGACTCGGTGGGGTTCTGCTTGCCCTCGATGCCGGCGTTGTTGAAGAAGCCGTCGATGCGGCCGAAGCGCTCGGTGGTCGCGGCGACGTAGGCCTCGACCTGCGCCTCGTCGGAGACGTCGGCGACGGTGGTGACGACCTGGGCCTCGGGGGCGGCGTCGAGGACGGCGGTCTTGGTCGCCTCGAGGCCCTCGGCGGAGACGTCGACGAGGGACAGCGCGGCGCCCTCGGTCGCCAGGCGGACGGCGGTCGCGCGGCCGAGGCCGGAGCCGCCGCCGGTGATGAGGACGACGCGGTCGGTGAAGCGGGTGGTGGTGCTGGTCATGCTGGAGGCCTCCTGCGGTCTTCGACGATGAAGGGTCGATGCGTCTGCATCAGCTCGCCAGTTAGGCTACACCTGTTGTCCAGCGCGTTCGTCAGCAGTGGTCGAGGATGCGCGCGATCGCATCGTGTTCGGCAGGGGCGACCCACAGGTGGTACTTCGTCTTCACCGCGACCTGGTGCGCGACGTAGGTGCAGCGGAAGCCCGTCGCCGCGGGCAGCCAGGTCGCCGCGTCGCCCGACCGCTTCTGCGCGTTCGAGTGCCCGTCGACCGCGAACAGGTTCTCCGGGTCGTTCGCCAGGGCCTCGCGCTCCCGCTGGCTGAGCTGCTGGGCACCGGTGCGCCAGGCGTTCTCGAGCGCGACGACGTGGTCGATCTGCACGAGGGTCGACGTGGTGTTCCCCCGCACGAAGTCGACGTGCTCCCCGGTGTAGGGGGAGGTCAGGGCGCCGCGGAGGACCTTGCACGGCCCCTCGCGCTGCAGGTCGGTCAGGTCCCGGGCGAGCACGTCGTTCCGGGTGTCGCAGCCGTTGTGGTCGACGTCGAGCCAGGCGGTGCCGAAGTCCCCGACGCGGTCGTAGCCCGTCGCCGGGGCCTTGCCCTTGACGGGGAGCGCGGCGAGTTGCTGGCGGGCGGTCGCCGCGTCCACGGTGCCGGTGGGGTCCGGCGCGCTGCTGGGGACGGGAACGGTGGCGGTGGTGGGGGTGGTCGAGACGGTCGTCGGACTGGAGGCGCGGCTCGCGCCCGTCCCGTCGGCTGCGATCGCGCCTGGGGTCGGCGCCGCGTCACCGGTCCGGTGCACGAGGTAGCCGCCGGCCGCCAGGACGAGGACGACGACGAGGGACGTGAGGGTGACGGGGGTGCGGCGTCGGTTCGACGGCATGGAGGACTCCGGGTGGTGCGGTGGTGCGGGCCCGGGCGGGCCGTCGTCCACCTTCCCGTACGGCACCGACGAACGGCGGCGTAGACACGGGTGCATGACCGATCACGCCACTCCTTCCGTGCCCGTCACCGGTGGGTCGATGCCGCTCCTCGGCTTCGGCACCTGGCAGATCCCGGACGCCGACGCACCCGCCGCCGTGGGCGCTGCGCTCGAGGCCGGGTACCGCCACGTCGACACCGCGACGGGCTACTCGAACCAGCGCGGCGTCGGCAAGGCCCTCGCCGCGTCCGGGCTCGCCCGGGACGACGTGTTCGTCACCACGAAGCTGCCGCCGGACAACGCCGACCGTGTGCGCCAGACGATCGAGGAGAGCCTCGAGCAGCTCGGCCTCGACCACCTGGACCTGTGGCTCGTGCACTGGCCGCCGAACGGCGAGGCCCGACCGGACGTCTGGGAGCAGGTCGTCCAGGCGCAGGCCGACGGGCTGACCCGGGCGGTCGGCGTGAGCAACTACTCGCTCGCGCAGATCGACGAGCTCGTCTCTGCCACCGGCACCGCCCCGGCCGTCAACCAGATCCGGTGGAGCCCGGTCGAGTTCGACCGCGCGATCGCCGACGGGCTACGGGAGCGCGGCGTCGTGCTCGAGGGCTACAGCCCCTTCAAGGCGAGCAACCTGCAGGACCCGACCCTGGTCGAGATCGCCGGCGCGCACGACGTCGACAGTGCGCAGGTGATCGTCGCGTGGCACGTCGCGCACGGGTTCGTCGTCATCCCGAAGTCGTCGAACCCGGACCGCATCCGCTCGAACGCCGAGGGTGTGCACCTGGAGCTCTCCGCCGACGAGGTCGCTCGGATCGACGCACTCGCGCGCTGACCTCGCGCCCGTGCGCGGCTGACGGCCCGCCGGGAACGTCGCACAACGGGAAGCACGCCGTGCCGCCGATCGCGGTGGTGCAGCGTGCTTCCGGTTGTGCGGGAGCACGCCGCGCCGGCGGCCGACGCAGGAACGTGCTTCAGGTGAGGAGAGAGCGGATGTCGTCGGCGGTCAGGTCGTCGGCGAACAGGGCGTCGTCGTCGATCATCGTGGCGAACAGCTCGGCCTTCTTCGCCGCGAGCGCGAGGACCTTCTCCTCGATGGTGTCCTCGGCGATGAACCGCTGCACGTTCACGGACCGGGTCTGCCCGATGCGGTGCGTCCGGTCGACCGCCTGGGACTCGGCAGCAGGGTTCCACCACGGGTCGAGCACGAACACGGTGTCCGCCTCGGTCAGGGTCAGCCCGAAGCCGCCGGCCTTCAGTGAGATGAGGAACGCCGGCGCGGTGCCGGAGCGGAAGCGCTCGATGACCTGCGGGCGCTTCCGGGTGGACCCGTCGAGGTACTCATAGCCGACGCCCCGCGCGTCCAAGGCCTCGGCGACCATCCGCAGGAAGGTCGTGAACTGACTGAACACCAGCGCCCGGCGGCCCTCGGCGGCGAGCTGTTCGAGCTCGTCGAGCAGCAGCTCGAGCTTCGCGGAGGGCACGGGCTCCTCGGTCTCCTGCACGAGGGCGGGGGAGAGGGCGAGCATCCGGAGCAGGGTGAGGGACCGGAAGACGATCATCCGGTTGCGGGCCAGGTCGTCGATCAGGTCGAGCACCTTCAGCCGCTCCCGGTTGAGCGTCGTCTCGTACAGCGCGCGGTGCGCGGGGTCGAGGGTGACCCGGACGACCTGCTCCTGCTTCGGCGGCAGGTCGGCGGCGACGCTCTCCTTCGTCCGGCGCAGCATGAGCGGCCGGATCCGCCGCCGGAGCCGCGCGGTGAGCTCGGCGCGGGCCTCGCCGCGGAGGTCCGGCGACCCGAGGGGCTTCACGTAGTCGTCGCCGAACCGCGACCAGGACGACAGCAGGCCGGGAGCGGCGACGTGGAACAGCGCCCAGAGGTCGGTGAGCCCGTTCTCGAGCGGGGTGCCGGTGATCGCGAACGTCACGGGGGCGCCGAGCTCCGCCGCCGCCCGGTGGGTCTGCGACTGCGGGTTCTTCACGAACTGCGCCTCGTCGAGCACGAGCGCCGACCAGCGCGTCTCGCGGTACTCGGCCGCGTCGAGCCGGAGCAGGGCGTACGACGTCACGACCACGTCGGACCCCGCGGCCGCCTTGACCACGCGCGCCGGGTCCTTGAGCGAGGTCGCCGTGACGGTGGTCACCGTGAGGGACGGCACGAACCGTGCGGCCTCGTCCGCCCAGTTGCCGACGACGGAGGTCGGGGCGACGACGAGGAACGGCGGCGCGTCCGGCTCGTCCCGGCGGGCGGCGGCGATCATCGCGAGCACCTGCAGGGTCTTGCCGAGGCCCATGTCGTCGGCGAGCACCCCGCCGATGCCGTGCTCCCGCAGGAAGCGCAGCCACGCGTACCCGGCGTGCTGGTAGGGCCGGAGCTCGGCGTGCACGGTGTCCGGCACGGGGACGTCCCCGGGCGGTGTGGCGTCGAGGAGCCCCGCGGCGATGCGCTGCCAGCGCTCGTCGTGCTCGGTCTCGTCGGCGAGCTGGTCGAACTCCGACCAGAGTCCGGCCTGTAGCGGCGTCACCGTCAGGGGAGCGTCGGGCTCCCACTCCTCGAGGTCGCGGGCTTCCTCGATGAGCTCCTTGAGCCGGTCGAACGCCGGGTCGGACAACGACAGGTACGAGCTGTCGATGAGCTTCATCCGCCGGTCCCGGTTCGCGAGGGCGCGGAGGAGCGGCGTGAATGGCACCTGCTTGCCGTTCACGGTGACGAAGATGCCGAGGTCGAACCAGTCGTGCTTGTCCGACGGCATGGTCGTGACCTTGATGTGCGGCCGTCCGGTCAGGCGCTCGTAGTCCTGCCGTTCGCCCTGGACGACCGTGCGGACGCCGTGGCCGGGCAGCGCCGGGAGCAGTTCGTTCGCGAAGACCGCGACGTCGGCACCGTCGATCGTGCCGTCCTCGAACCAGGCGAGGCCGCCGCCCGGACCGGCGGCGGTGGTCACGGGATCGGAGCCTGCCTCGACCGCGGGGTCGTCGGCCGCCCGGACGCCGGTCAGGTCGGGGAGCGGGCCGTGCAGCGCGACCGGGTCCTTCCGCCCGTCGACCTGCCAGCGCCACTGCAGGTGCACGCGGTCGTCGGTGCGCGGCGCGCGGGCGGGCTCGAAGGTCGCGGTGAGCACGAGCTCGGGCGCCCGACGTTCGGGGAGCTCGACCGAGCCGTCGGAGCTGACGAGCCCGAGCGCGCCGCGGAGCCGGGGGGACCAGTCGGCCAGGAACTCGTCGACCTCGGCCCGGGGGACGGTGATGCGGACGTCGTCGACGAGCATGCGCCGCTGGTCCTCGGGCACCGGGGCCGGCGTCGGGGCGAGCGCGACGTGGAACTCCGGGCTCTCGCGGAAGACGTACACACCGTGGTCGCCGATCGTGCGGGCTGCGCCGTCGGGCGCCGGTCGGCCGTCGAGCACCGCGCTCGCGCCGAGCACCAGGCCGTCCTCGGACCGGACGGCGTCGAGGAGCACCTGTGCCTGCTCGCCGAGGACCGCGCCGCCCTCGCGCTTCCCGGTCACGAACGCGATCCCGAGCGCCGGCGCCTGGCGGAGCAGCGGCCACAGGAGCGGGCTCTGGAAGTCGTCGAGGTGCACCCAGTCGCTCTCGCCCGGCAGCCCGGCGAGCTGCCCGGCGCGGTGGAGCGCCGCGAACTGCAGGAACCACGCGTGCTGCTCCGGCGCGAGCCCGAGCCGGTTGACCGAGTAGGGGAGCGTGCCCCAGGTGAGCTGCCCGCGCACCCAGTTGCCGGCGTCGCTCCGCGTGACGGGCCGGACACCGAGCCGGACGCTGCGGGCCCGGGACGGCAGCGCTCGACCGACGGCGCGAGCCCGGGCGGC